>LR590468.1:2911135-3249013 GCA_901472505.1 Proteus vulgaris | reverse complement strand
GTTTATTTGGTCATGACAATCAATTTCCCGCAGAAACATTTAAAAAGCCCATTACCTCTCATGATGAAATTGTGGGTTGGGTAATAGTGAGTGCGGCTGATAAAATAAGTAGTGAAGCAGATATTAGTTTTGATAAACAGCAACTACGCACCAGTTGGATTATTGCTGGCCTAACAGCTCTTTTTGCTTTATTGATCACTCTTATTCTTTCTCGCAATATGATACGCCCTGTTAAGCGACTTGTTGAGGCGACACATAAATTAGCCGCCGGTGATTTTGCTGTTCGTGTAACACCCAGTAGCAAAGATGAAATCAGCCAACTCGCCACAGACTTTAACCAACTTGCCAGCACGCTAGAGAAAAATGAGCAAATTCGTCGTGATTATATGGCCGATATCTCACATGAATTACGCACCCCTCTCGCCATTTTAAAAGGTGAGCTTGAAGCCTTACAAGATGGAGTAAGAAAGCCCACAGCAGAGACATTAAACTCCCTTTTATTTGAAGTCACAAACCTAACAAAGCTTGTGAATGATCTCCACCAGCTTTCATTATCAGATAGAGGCTCTTTAACTTATCGTAAAGATTTTATTGATATCAATGAGGTGATTTTATTAGCCGTCGCGTCTTATCGCCACACATATCAAACTAAAGATATTACCTTATACACTGAATTAGATGATGTATCTCCATTAATTGTACAAGCCGATCCTGACCGACTTATTCAGCTTTTTCATAATCTATTAGAAAACAGTGTGCGTTATACCTATTCTGGCGGACAGTTGCATATCAAGACAAAAAAAGAGAACAACTGCGTATTAATAATCTTAGAAGACAGCGCGCCTGGATTAGATGGCTCACAATATCAAGCCGTTTTCCAACGTTTCTATCGCGCAGAAAGTTCACGAAATCGTGCCAGTGGAGGTTCTGGATTAGGCCTTGCGATTTGCGAAAATATCGTTGAAGCTCATAATGGCAAAATAAGTGCGATGCCTTCATCTTTAGGTGGCATGAAAATTCTTATAGAATTACCCGCATATTCTGATGATCTCTAAGCCTATAACTATTGAGCCAATAAATGACAGCATCTGAATCACCCTATTCAATCCTGATTGTTGAAGACGAGCCTAAACTTGCCCAATTACTTATTGATTACCTTCAAGCTTCGGGTTATCAAACTCACTGGCTAGCAGATGGTGCTGAGGTTAACTTGTGTGTAAAACAACAACATTACGACCTTGTATTATTAGATCTTATGCTTCCTGGAAAAGATGGCATTACTGTCTGCAAAGAATTACGTCAGTTTTCTGATATTCCTATTATTATGGTCACAGCCAAAACTGAAGAAGTGGATAGATTACTAGGACTTGAAATTGGTGCTGATGATTATATTTGTAAACCTTACAGCCCGAGAGAAGTGGTTGCCAGAGTCAAAACCTTATTGCGCCGTTATTATCGACCACAAGACATTGTTCAAAGTGATAAGTTAGTTATGATTGATGAACAAGCTTATCAAATCCAATATAACAATAAAATTCTCGATTTAACCACAGCGGAATTTCGTCTGCTCAAAGCGTTAGCCACACAGCCTGGAAAAGTATTAACGCGTGATCAGCTAATGGATCACCTTTATGATGATTACCGCATTGTGACGGACAGAACCATTGATAGTCATATTAAAAACTTACGACGTAAACTTGAGCAACTTAACGATCAAATAGAATTTATTCGCTCAATTTATGGTCAAGGGTATCGTTGGGAGACCCAAGCTTATCGTTTTCGATGATATTTTTTCAGTAATACATTGAACCTCGCTACACTTAAGCGCTAGAATCCTCCCCTTTATGATATACCCCTACCCAATGTGTGGGGGGACTGACTTGAAATCAGAACCAGGAAATTAACCATGTTTACACCCGAATTGCTCTCTCCTGCTGGCTCATTAAAAAATATGCGCTATGCATTTGCTTATGGCGCAGACGCCGTTTATGCAGGTCAGCCACGTTATAGCTTACGTGTGCGTAATAATGAGTTTAACCACGAAAACCTTGCCAAAGGTATTCAAGAAGCCCATGAATTAGGTAAACGCTTCTATGTCGTGGTTAATATCGCACCCCATAATGCTAAATTAAAAACCTTTATCCGTGACTTAAAACCCGTCATTGATATGGGCCCTGATGCGCTGATTATGTCTGATCCGGGTTTGATCATGATGGTGCGTGAAGCCTTTCCTGAAATGGATATTCACCTTTCAGTACAAGCCAATGCCGTTAACTGGGCAACCGTAAAATTCTGGCGTCAAATGGGATTAACGCGAGTGATCCTGTCTCGTGAGCTCTCTATTGATGAAATTGCTGAAATTCGTAAGCAAGTTCCTGATATGGAATTAGAAGTTTTCGTTCACGGTGCATTATGTATGGCTTACTCAGGCCGTTGCCTGCTATCTGGCTATATCAATAAGCGTGATCCGAACCAAGGTACTTGCACTAACGCTTGCCGTTGGGAATATAAAGTCGAAGAAGGCAAAGAAGACGATGTAGGCAATATCGTTGAAAAATACACGCCAATCCCAGTTAAAAATGTTGAGCCTACTTTAGGTGTTGGCGCGCCAACAGATAAAGTCTACTTAATCGAAGAAGCGAAACGTCCTGGTGAATATATGACTGCGTTCGAAGATGAGCACGGTACTTATATCATGAACTCTAAAGACTTACGTGCAATTGAACACGTTGAGCAATTAACACAAATGGGTGTGCACTCTCTGAAAATTGAAGGTCGTACTAAATCCTTCTATTACTGTGCCCGCACAGCGCAAATGTATCGTCGTGCAATTGATGATGCCGTTGCAGGCAAACCATTTGATCCAACGTTGCTAACAACATTAGAAGGCTTAGCACACCGCGGTTATACAGAAGGTTTCTTACGTCGTCATACCCATGATGCGTACCAAACTTATGAATATGGTTATTCTGTCTCTGACACCCAACAATTTGTCGGTGAATTTACAGGTAAACGTGTAAACGGCTTAGCCGAAGTTGATGTTAAAAATAAATTTGTTTTAGGTGATAGCCTAGAATTAATGACACCAACCGGAAATATTCAGTTCACGTTAGGATCGCTGTTTAACAAAAAACAACAGCCAACAGATGTTGCACCAGGTAATGGTCACATGGTTTATTTGCCTGTTCCGGAAGATGTTGATTTAGATTTCGCACTGCTTATTCGCAACCTACAAGGTACAACAACACGTCAACCGCATAAGATTGATGCTGTAGAAGTGAAGTAAAGCGTCATAATCTGATTTAAAGTGGTCAATTTCAAATACAGATCACATCAATAATGATTTGTTTACCGTATCATCAGTTCCGAAAAATAAAGAACTAGAATGAATACAGTAAGACTAGGAACCACCTCCTTGGCAAATCCAATCTCCCTTGGATTTGCCTTTTCTTTTTTCACTTTCTTCTTTTTTCCTCATCGGCTTTGTCGTAAAACACTTTCCTTTTTCGTTATCCTTTGTAAAAAAAATAGTAATTTTCTCGATATCCATTACCTTTAAAAGAGTGATTCAATTAAAGGAACTCATCGATGAGTAAAATTAGTTTGCTAATTATTAATGGAAAAAATGCTAACAACGGTGCATTGAGAAAAGCCGTTTACCAATTACGTAACGAAGGTTTTAACCTCCAAGTAAGAGTCACATGGGAATCCAGTGATATACGGCGTTTTGTACAAGAAGCTATAAATATGAATGCAGAAACTGTCATTGCAGCAGGAGGTGATGGCACAATAAATAGCGTTGCATCTGAACTCATTCATCTTTCTCCTTCGTCTCTACCTACGCTTGGTATTATTCCATTAGGTACAGCAAACGATTTTGCTACCAGCGCACAAATTCCCCGTGATATGGAAAATGCGCTTAACCTAGCCGTTAAAGGTCGCTCAGTACCTATTGATATTATCAATGTGAATAAGACCCACTATTTTATTAATATGGCGTCTGGTGGCTTTGGTACAAAAATCACAACAGAAACACCCGAAGCGTTAAAATCAGCATTAGGTGGTGCGGCTTATTTTATTAATGGGCTTTTGCGTATTGATACTTTAAAAGCTGACTATTGCACCATTGAAGCTGAAAACTTTCATTGGAAAGGTGAGTCTCTTATTTTAGGTATCGGCAATGGTCGTCAAGCTGGTGGAGGCCAACAGTTATGCCCTGAAGCCTTAATTAACGACAATAAACTCAATATCACCATTGTAGAAGCTCACGAACTGCTCCCTTCTATTCTAAGTAGCCTGTTTGATCGTAAAAAGAATGACAAGATAATCGAGCTTGAAAGTCACTGGGTAAACATTAGCGCTTCTCATGAAATGGTATTTAATTTAGATGGAGAACCCCTTTTAGGGAATAAATTTGAATTTATTGTGTTACCTGAAGCGATCCACTGCCGGTTACCGCCTCAATGTGACTTGTTATCTTAATGTAGATAAATGACAATCACTCTCATCTCATCATGAACTGGAGTATGTAATGACTGATATAGTAAGTTTGTTAGGTGCTGATGCAAAATCATTATTAGACCATCGTTGCCAAACCATCCCGAGCGAAAATCTCTATCTGCCAGGTTCTGACTTTGTTGATCGTGTCATGATTGATAATAATCGCCCTAATAGCGTGTTACGTTCAATGCAAACCCTGTTTAATCACGGACGTTTAGCGGGAACGGGTTATCTGTCTATTCTACCTGTTGACCAAGGTGTTGAGCACTCTGCGGCAGCCTCTTTCGCAGCAAACCCTCTCTATTTTGATCCAAAAAATATTGTTGAATTAGCAATTGAAGCAGGTTGTAACTGTGTTGCCTCTACTTATGGTGTTCTTGCTTCTGTTTCTCGTCGCTATGCACACAAAATCCCTTTTCTTGTGAAATTAAACCACAACGAAACCCTAAGCTACCCAGCGCAATATGACCAAACACTGTATGCTAGCGTAGAGCAAGCCTTTGAAATGGGTGCTGTTGCAGTGGGTGCAACTATTTACTTTGGTTCACAAGAAAGCCGTCGACAAATTGAAGAAATTTCAATGGCCTTTGAACGTGCTCATGAATTGGGTATGGTCACTGTACTATGGGCTTATTTACGCAACCCAGCATTCAAAAAAGATGGCGTAGATTACCATGCAAGTGCAGATTTAACGGGTCAGGCAAATCATTTAGCGGCAACTATTGGTGCTGATATCGTTAAACAAAAAATGGCTGAAAATAACGGTGGCTTTAAAGCGATTGGTTTTGGTCATACTGATGAGCGTGTTTACACGAAACTCACTACTGAAAACCCAATTGATTTAGTTCGCTACCAATTAGCAAACTGCTATATGGGCCGTGCAGGATTAATTAACTCTGGTGGCGCTTCTGGTAATAATGACCTTGAAGATGCCGTTCGCACCGCCGTTATTAATAAACGTGCTGGCGGTATGGGGCTGATCTTAGGCCGTAAAGCGTTCAAAAAATCAATGAAAGACGGGGTTGCCCTGATTAATGCAGTACAAGATGTTTATTTGAATAAATCTGTCACTATTGCTTAATTAATAAGTTCAACGATGAAAGCCCCTTATTATTTAGGGGCTTTATTGTTACCACCAGCGATGAAAATGGTGTACAGGACCAAAACCTTGCCCAACCTCTAAACTATCCGCATGTTCTAGCGCTTGTTGTAAATAGGCTTTTGCTTGTTCAACACAAATTTGCCAATTAGCGACTTGAGGACGAATAGCGGCTAAAGCGGCTGAAAGCGTGCATCCTGTACCGTGGTATTTTTCGTATTAACGCGTTTTGAGGTAAATCGCCACTCGCCATCTTGAGTAAATAACCAATCAGGACTTTCATCTTCAGTTAAATGTCCTCCTTTCATTAACACGGCTTTGCATCCTTGCTTTAGCAATGCATAACCTTGTTGCTTCATCGTTGTTTCATCTTGAGCGACTTCACAACCTAGCAGTGTAGCTGCTTCAGGTAAATTAGGTGTGATCAAATCAACCAACGGTAAAAGCTGACTGACCATTTTATTAACCGCATCAGGCTGTAATAGAGGATCACCGCTTTTTGCAATCATAACCGTATCAAGCACAACAAAAGGAATGGCATATTGCTGAATTTTGTCGCAAACCACATCAATAATTGAGGCATTAAAGAGCATACCTATTTTGGCGCTATCAATTCGAACATCAGACAAAACAGCATCTAATTGAGCTGCAACAAAATCAGGGGATAAATCATAGACACTACGGACACCACAGGTATTTTGAGCAACAAGTGCTGTCATTACTGTTGTACCATAAACACCCAGTGCGGAAAATGTTTTCAGATCAGCCTGAATACCTGCGCCACCACTAGGGTCAGTACCTGCGATAGACAATGCATTGAATCTCACTGATTAACTCCTCCTTTCACCAGTTACAGAAAAGTCGGACTCTGTTAATCAGCAGAGTTACCTTGACTTCCCTACGCTGGCATTATCCAGATCAGGTTATACGGGTTCATCTCAGCCATAAGGCGCCCCGAGCCAAAGCCTATAAATTCAGGCGATAAGGAGTATCGCATGCTCAAGATAAAGATGCTAGTTTGATAGCTAATCTCGATTTATTAACTCCCTACTTTTGAGGCTTGTTATTCAGTAAGATAAATCAGCTCAAGTAAAAGTTTGGCATTCCCGTATACCTAAACATCGTGATGAGATCAGAGAATTACCTCGTACTTTTTTCTGTAATCTTTTTAAAGTTCATAATATCGTCGTTACTGATGAAGAACAAATCTCTGATGGTAAAGGTTTTTGGGTTGATATGATTTTATGGGCTTTTAGCAAAGGCCATTATATTTATGCTTCAGATGGAACTGAGGAAGATAGACCACTATACTTAATTGGCAGTATTGAAGATTTCTATAATAACTGGGATGCTTTCTGCTGGGGCAAAGATCGCGATACTCATACCCATATCGGCTACTTATCATAAGCCAAGAAAAATTATCTCAATAATAAGTAATCTATTTCCTGAAAACATGTGAGTAAACATTATTCACACGTTTTTGCCTTAGGATAATCTGCACAAAAAATCGACACACCACTAAATAAAACTCACTTAACTTAAACAATTTATAAACCAACACGGAATTTTTCTTTTTTTATTTAACTCTTTTTATTCATTACTTTATTATCCCGTCGAAAATAAATACTTTTTTTATAAGTTAATGTTATTAATATCAATTTTTACTAAATATTTCAATAAATTTATAAAAATAGATATTTGGTCAATTTTTTATATTGAAAATGACTCATCTTAAATAATATCTCTTTATCCTTATTTATCAGCTATTTATTTTCAATCTAATAAAAACTTAATTTTAAATTAAAAACAATACGTTACCATTAAAAGATAACAATATTGAATGCTCCAAATAAATGCATTCATAAATATAACAAATTTATTTATTTATTTTATAACCGATTCTTATCCCTTAAGATTTTAGTTAAGAAGTCAAGTTTCAGATACCTCTTATCTTAAATACTTGTCGATTAAATAACCACTATTAGTAACGTTTATTTGTCATCATCAGAATCATAGCAATGCCGTACTCGGAGTTATATTATGTTTTCAACCTATTTTCACCCTAGCGTATTAGCAACTACGTTGTTTTCGCTTGCGTTAACAACTACTGCTTTCGCTTCTGAAAATAATTCAACCCCACATCAGATTATTACGACAGAAAACCACCAAACAACCAATAATATGTCTCAATCTAATAGCGAAGAGAGTTACTGGGGGAAATTCAAACGTAATATCAATCAGACTTGGGACAACGACCAATATAACTACTATTTGCCTGTGTGGACTTGGCATAACCGTTTTACTTACGATAAAGAAAAAACGGATCGCTATAACGAAACGCCTTGGGGTTTTGGTATGGGGAAATATCGTTATGACAATGATGGTGATTGGCACTCTCTTTATGCGATGCATTTATGGACTCAAATAACCGAGTACAACCTATTATAGGTTATGGTTTTGAGAAAATGTGGTATCCCGGTGATAAAGACGTTTCCGTATGGGGGCAGGATTTACACTAAGTATTACAGCACGCCATGAATATGACTATATTCCGATGCCACTGCCATTACCGCTAGTCTCTGTGGGTTATGGTCATCTTTCACTACAAGCAACATATGTACCTGGTACGTACAACAATGGTAACGTATTATTTGCTTGGTTACGTTGGCAATAATTTTCTTACTTTTTTCCTATCAGAAGAAATACAAACAATATAAATAAAACACAAAAAAACGCATCTAATGATGCGTTTTTTATTATCAAATAAGCCAATAATATTTAAATATCCTGGCTTGCTTGAGCATTCTCTGGTGCTTTCTTCATACGGGAAATCTTAAATCCAACCCACAAGAACGCAATCCAGAACGGCATTAAAATAACTGAAATATTCACTTGTGGCATAAATAAGATAATCACCAAAATCATGCATAAGAAAGCAAGGCAAATATAGTTACCATATGGATACCAAAGCGCTTTAAAGGAAGGCTCTACACCCTCTTTAATTTTTGTTGCTCTGAATTTTAAATTAGCTAAACAGATCATGATCCAATTAAGGACTAATGTTGTCACCACTAACGCCATTAATAGTTCTAATGCTTGATCGGGTAATAAGTAGTTAACTAAAACACCTAATGAAGTTGCAAACTGCTGATAATAGTAATGACATCACAGGCACACCACGCTTATTCACACTAGCAAGTGAATGTGGTGCATTACCTTGTTTTGCCAAACCATAAAGCATACGGCTATTAGAATAAACGCCACTGTTATAAACAGATAATGCTGCTGTTAATACCACAGCATTTAAAATATTAGCGATTAAGAAATTATCCAAATTATGGAAAATCAGTACGAATGGGCTTTCACCTTTCACAACTTGAGTCCAAGGATAAAGTGAAAGTAGTACCAACAATGAACCGATATAAAAAATTAAGATACGATAAACAACTTGGTTAGTCGCTTTCGGGATGCTCACTTTCGGATTTTCAGCTTCGGCTGCAGTGATCCCCACCAACTCAAGCCCACCAAAAGAGAACATAACAATCGCTAAAGCCGACATAAAACCAGTAAAACCATGGGGGAAGAAACCTAACTCCCATAAATTGCTGACCGATGCTTGTGGGCCACCATTACCGCTGGCCAGTAAATAGCTACCAAATAAAATCATACCGACTATCGCCAACACTTTAATAATGGCAAACCAGAATTCTGTTTCACCATACATTTTGACGTTAATCAGGTTAATTAAGTTAATTGCGACAAAGAAGATAGCCACAGAAACCCAAACAGGGATATCGGGTAACCAATAGTTAATGTATTTTCCTGCGGCAGTTAACTCTGCCATACCGACAAGAATAAACATCACCCAATAATTCCAACCAGATAGGAATCCAGCAAAAGGGCTCCAATATTTATTAGCAAAGTGACTAAACGAGCCCGCAACTGGCTCTTCGGCAACCATTTCGCCCAGTTGGCGCATGATCATAAACGCAATAAAACCACCAATAGCATATCCTAATATTACTGATGGGCCCGTCATATTAATGGTTTGCGCTATACCAAGAAACAGACCAGCGCCGACAGCACCACCCAGCGCAATGAGCTGGATATGTCGATTTTTTAGACCGCGCTTAAGTTCTGTCTGTTGCGACTTTCTCGCCATACATCCTCTTCTCTTATTATTTTATCAACTTAACATGTAAACTAATATTTACGATTTTGTTTATTTCAAGCCCCCATTAAAACACTAATCTGACTTGAATAACAAATACATTTTATGCTAGGCGAAAAATAATAAGAAAAGTGATTTTCTAGCTATGTTTGGAGGGGAATAATGTGGTAAACCGACAAAGACCTTGCTGAAAATCTTCTCCGCGATCGCAAAAGTTATCTAAAGCCATAAGATAGAGACCAAAGCTGATGGCTAATGCAATAATTAAACTAATAATTATTTTCTTTGCGTTCAATTTAAAATCCTTTAAATACATTTTGTTAGTATGATGAATAACATTATAAGCATTCGCTTAAATACGATAACAACACGGGGAGTTGTTGTTATAAAATTCGCAATCAATTATCTCTATGAGTAAATTTAGCATACCTTTCATAATGAAAGGTAAACGCTTCCTCGACAGACTCTCGATAATTTGTACTTTTTTTCTTTAAACAGTCGGCAAAATGAACACTTTTTATTTTAATTACACATTTTGCCAACGAGAAGAGATAGCTATCCATTAATATGGATTTCTCTGTCTGCCACTTTTTGTATAAGATTAGGGAGTTAATTTTGATTTTTACCTTAACTTCATTGATAAAATGGAACTGTAATGCCACAAGATAATCATCTCGCATTAGTTTGCGCGCTAAGTAAATGGATTGAGGAGCATTTAGGCCGTGTTATCCATCTTGAGGAGTTGGCGGCTTATTCTGGGTATTCTCTTTGGCACATGCAGAAAATCTTTAAAGAAGTCACAGGCACCTCTTTAGGAAAGTATATTCGTCAACGTAGACTTGCTGGCGCTATCCATTTATTACGTACAAGTGAACGTTCTATCTTTGATATCGCCCTCGATTTTGGCTTTGGTTCACAATCTCACTTTACTTATATGTTCCGTAAAGAGTATGGCATTACGCCTTTCGACTTTCGGCAAAATCAAGAGATCGTATTAGAAACCAAACAACCTTTACATTTACAATCACCTTGTTGTGATTAACCCTTCTATTTGTGTGGCATTATGCAGATAGCCTTAAATGTCACATAAATAATACTCAAGCTATGTGATGATAGACCGCTTCGTCCTTCCTTTATCATGATTGCTTTTATTTTATATGGGGATGCTAATGAGTATTAAGCTTATCGCTATTGATTTAGATGGAACCTTACTCAACAAACAACACGAAATCACACCCGAAGTACAAGATGCTGTTCAACGAGCCAAAGAAGCGGGTGTTAAGATTGTACTGGCTTCAGGGCGCTCTTTTAATGGCATCTCCCCTTATTTAAAAATACTCGGTCTTGATACTTCGGATTGTTACTGTATTAGTAATAATGGTAGCCAAATTCATCAAGCAGATAATGGTGAAGTCATTATTCAGGATTTACTCAATTTTGAAGACTACCTCTATTTTGAAAATCTCGCTCGTGAGATAGGCGTTCATTTTCACGTCATTAGTGACAATAAAATTTATACCACTAATCGCCATATTAGCCATTTCACCTGCCAAGAGGCGTTCTTATCTTGGACACCGCTTTATTATCGCCCTCTTAATGAAATGCAATCTGATATGTATTTTAGTAAATTTATGATTGTTGATGCCCCTGCCGTTTTAGATAACGCCATCCAATATTTGCCCACTAACATTTACGAACAATACAGTATATTACGTAGTGCCCCTTATTTTATTGAAGTGCTAAATACCCATGTCAATAAAGGAAGTGCTGTCCAAAAAGTAGCTGAACATTTAAAAATTACGCCAGAAAAAATTATGTGTATCGGTGATCAAGGTAACGATTTAGCCATGCTGAAATATGCAGCTTTAGGGGTTGCCATGGGCAATGCACCTGACGAAGTGAAAAAAGTCGCCAAATTCGTCACACTTTCTAATGAAGAGCACGGTGTTGCAGTCGCTATTAATAAATTTATTTAAACACGATCTTTTTTGTGTTTTATCGCGAATGTCTACAAAATTATATAGTAATTGTGATCCTTAGTAGAGGATCACACTGCTTTTTGACCAAAAATATAGCCTTTTATTATTCTATAATTGCTGTTAAATAAGTGTTAAATCTGCCTTTCTTCTTACATATCCTTCAGAATTTGTTACTATCAATTCACTTTTCGTTATTCAAACTGCGTTTTTACAACATATTCAGCTATTAAATAGGCTAAAAGTAGAATAACACATATAAATCATTAATATATTTTCTTCACAGACAGGTAGTTTTAGTTATGCTTTCTACAAAAGACATGCTCGTTCTTGGAATGATGGTTTTTGCACTCTTCCTCGGCGCTGGTAATATTATTTTCCCCCCTATGGCGGGTTTTCAATCGGGAAACCTCTGGTTTAGTACATCCTTAGGTTTTCTTGTTACGGGTGTCTTACTCCCTTTCCTTACTTTGGTTATTGTAGCAATTCGTGGACGTGGTGAGCGCCTTTCTGTTGATTTACCTTCATGGGTTGCCGTCATTTTCTGGGTAGCACTGTACCTTATCGTAGGCTCTACTTTTGCGATGCCTCGTGTCACCAATACCGCTTATGAAATGGGTTTCTTACCTTTAGGGCTTATTGAAAAAAATACGGCAACACATCTTACTTTTGCACTTGTGTTCAATATCACAAGTATGTTCTTCATGCTAAAACAAGGTACGATGATAAGTGCTATTGGTAAGTTTATGACTCCAGCACTGTTAATCTTACTGGTTGTTGTAGGCATTGCCGTTGTCGCAAAACCTATTTCACCTATCGGTGAACCAACAGGCCTTTATGCTGTTAATGGTTTCTTCTCTGGCTTTATAGACGGTTACCAAACCATGGACGTCCTTTCTGCTATGGCATTTGGTGGTATTGTTGCACGAGCGCTGTATACCAAAGGGATAACTGAACCTCGCCAAATCGGTTTTATTACCGTAAAGGCCGGATTGATATCAGTTTTACTGTTAGCTGCACTTTATCTATGCCTTTTCTATTTAGGCGCCACTAGCCATTCTGTTTCTGTTTTTGCAGATCCTGCACTCAATGCAACTAATGGTGGTCAGATATTCTCTCGCTATGTTGATGCCTTATTTGGCCCTATTGGTACTTGGCTAATGGGTGGAATTGTTTTATTAGCGAGTATGACTACACTCGTTGGTGTAACAAGTGCGGCGGCTGATTATTTTGCGACATTCCACCATCGCTTAGGCTATCGCTTTTGGGTTGTTGTCTTTACATTAATGACAACAATTGTATCAACGTTCGGCCTTGATACTTTATTACGTGTGACCATTCCTGCGTTATTAATGATTTATCCAACATCAGTCACATTGGTATTGCTACAATTTATTCGTAATAAATTAAAATCACCGCGCTTTACCTATCGTTTTACTATTGCCATCATCGTATTAATGAGTCTTTTCGACACATTGAAACAATTAAAGTGGTTAAATGCTGACTTACTACAATTATTTAGCTATATCCCGCTTTCTGATTATGGGCTAGGTTGGGTATTACCTGGTGTGATAGCTTTCGCGATCTCATTAATAGTGAGTTTAAATTTGAAAGAAGAGCCACGCTCTGTAGAAAATACTGCGCAATAATCAGCGTGTAACACATCATTCGTCACACAGATTAAAAAAGCGTCTTCTCAATTTTATATTGGAGGCGCTTTTTTATTATTTATATTTTCTCCCCATAACAGGAGGTGTTAAGTTCGGTATTTCTCAATTAACGCTTTTAAAATCGCCTCTGATTGTGCATCAGGAATACCATCTGCTCTTGTAGCCCTAAAGTGCATTTGAAAAGCTTTCACTACTTTTAACGCCTTTTCATCTAATACACCATTTGTTGGCGTCTGATAACCATATTGTTGTAATAATTTTTGAAAACTTGCTATATCAACGGGTTCAAAGGGATCTCGACCAGCCAAATACAATTGTACTAGCTGTTTATCAGGCCAGGCTCCTATTCCTTGACTTGCCAACCTTTCCCAAGGGAATAAAGGACCAGGATCGACTTTTCTTAGAGGCGCAATATCACTGTGGCCTAAAACATTTTGAGGTTTGATGCCATAACGTGTAATTATATCTTTCATCACTACTGAGATCGTCACTATTTGATCTGCGGTATAAGAATACCAATACCTAAACTTACCCTTGTCACGGTAACCAAGATTAACGATTTCAATACCAATAGAGCAATTATTTAAGCTAGTTGCTTCTCCCCATTGACTAACTCCTGCATGCCAAGCGATTTGTTTTTCATCCACTAAAGAGATAACAACAGGTTTTCCATTAATAGACGAAGGGTGTGTAGGGATCAAATAATGGCTACTGACTCGACCATCAGTAAGTACCTTAAGTGAGCGTTCATCATCTAGTGCGGTATAATGCATCACAAGATATTTTACACACTCATTAGCGTCCTGTTTATTAGGAATAATTTTAGCTATGTAATCGCCCCTATCAATAAACTCTGATTGTTTGGCACAACCGGTTAAGATGCTTATTGCAATAAATAATCCTATATAACATCGACTAAATCGCATTTCTGATCCTTGATTAACTATTCCCAAAGTTAAATTGTAATAAAAAAACCCATATTAAAGAATATGGGTTTTGAGTTTTGTCGTTTTTTTGTTATTTATTTCAATTATTGCTTACTTTTTCACATCGAACTAAAGGCTCATCTGGAATAATATTATTTTCCCAGATACCGTCTTCAATATCAGCTTGTAATTCTGGATATTGGCGTATATCAAAAGTTGGCAATAAACCGGCTTGTCGTTGTTGGTTATAATCTTTGACTAATTTTAATGCGACACCAGAAAGTAAGATAATGGCAATTAAATTCGTCATTGCCATTAATCCCATAGAGAGATCAGCCATTTTCCAAACAAGGGGCATATCTGCTAAAGCCCCGAACATCACCATCGCTAATACTGCGAAACGTAAAAGGAATAACCCCGTTGTATGATTACGTCCCAGAAAAATCATATTACTTTCAGCGTAAGCATAATTGGCAATAATCGACGTAAAGGCAAAGAAGAAAATAGCAATAGCAATAAAGGTACTTCCCCAACCGCCAACGCTTGATGACAGTGCTAATTGTGTCAATTGAATACCGTTAATACCATCAGGATAACTATCAAGTACTCCTGATGACAAAATGATCACCGCTGTTGCGCTACAGATAACCAATGTATCCATAAATACACCAAGCATTTGAATATATCCTTGAGATGCAGGATGTGGCGGATAAGGTGTGGCAGACGCAGCAGCATTAGGCGCAGATCCCATCCCTGCTTCGTTAGAAAATAAGCCTCGTTGAATACCTTGAGTCATTGCTTGGCTAATGCCATAACCGACTGCACCGGCTGCTGCTTCTTGTAAACCAAAAGCACTTTTAAAGATTAAGAGGAAAACCTCAGGTAAGCGGTCAATATGATCAGCAACAACCCAGAATGCCAATAATAAATAAGCTGTTGCCATAATAGGAACAACTAATTCTGCAACACGAGCAACCCAACGTAGACCACCAAAAATAATAAACCCACTGGTTGCCACTAAAAAGATACCGACATAAAATGGATCAAAATTAAAGGCTGATGCTGTCGCTTGCGCGATCGAATTAGCTTGAACTGCATTAAAAACTAAACCAAAAGCGATGATTAAGAAAATAGCGAAGAGAACGCCCATCCAGCGTATTTTCAATCCCTTCGTCATATAATAAGCGGGGCCTCCGCGGTAATTACCCTCATCATCTTTTGTTTTATAAAGTTGTGCTAATGTACTTTCAATTAAAGATGTTGCCATACCGATTAGAGCAACAACCCACATCCAAAAAATAGCGCCAGGTCCACCTGCAGTTAATGCAATGGCGACACCGGTCAAATTTCCTGTCCCCACGCGCGCAGCTAAACTTGTGCATAATGCCTGAAAGGAAGAGATCCCTGATTTATCTGACTTATGGCTATTTTTTAAAATAGAGAACATATGGCTAAAATGTCGGATTTGTATAAATCCAGTACGAATAGTAAAATAAATACCGACTCCTAAGAGTAAGTAGATAAGGGCATATCCCCATAAAATGTTATTTGCAACGTTTATTAGCCCAGTCAAATTAATCCCCCTGTATGATAACGTATATAACCTATCCTTACATCGCTATTGAAATAAAACGAATAAACACCGTGTAATAGAATCAATTAATGATTCGAGTATATCTTAATGTAATATCAAAAATTACTGAGTGAAAAGCGAATTAAATGTAACACAAGATTGTGCACCATGTATATTTTTTGTTTATTTTTTTACATTTTAGTATTTTAATTTAATTATTTCATTAACCAAAACAAACAGTAGCTTAAAATAAAAAAACCATATATATCATTGAGATAAATAACTTTCTCTTTATTTCCATTAACTCAAAACAGAAAAATAAACACTTTAGTAATGAAGTTAATCAGTCATTTTAGAAAAAAAACAAATAGCTTAAAAAAACATCAGACAATAACTTTCTTTATTTATCTAAAATAAGATCAAAGACGAAAAATCAAAATGATTTGGTAAAGTAATATTTTGAAATATTGATTAATCAATATTATTATTAACATTTAAGAAATAAGCTTTTATGTAACAATTAACAATAAACATTTTATATCGCTTAATCGATAAAATACTTTAATATTAATAAGATATTGAAATAAGAAAAAAAGTATACTTTATAATTTTCTTATAGTTTTATCCAAATATTTAGATTCTAATATATCTTTTCATTTCTCATTTTTACGAATTCTATTGATGGATTTTCTTTCTATTTTTTATTCACTAACTATTCATTAATAGCACTCTTTTTTTTTGAACAGGAAATAAAATTTAATAAATCTTTATTTTTTATTAATAAAAAAATGAAGAATCACGTAAATTTACTTATTAACCATTTGGTTAATTTTATTTATACTACATTTTTCCCTGGTGTTGTATTATTTTTCGCCCTGTTTCCCCAATAGGGCATTTTTTTATCTTAATATTTCAGTATCTTACTGCAACCCATTGTCAAGCAATACAAAATAAATTCGAGGTAATAAGCTCTTAATAAATTAAAAATATTTATCTATTTTTAATGCAAAATTCATTGTTTTTTTCATTGATCTAAATCAAGATAAACATTATATTTATTTACTCTTTATGAGAATATTTGTTTTTTATGCTATTTCAAAAATCAATTTAGTAATTTAAATAAATGCGATTTTTATCATTTGCATTATATTTATTAACTATAAAGTAGTATACCCATTAGTAAATGATATTATTTATTGCTATATTTAATGTTATTGATTAAAAATCCACCTAAATAAAACACACCTTTTTTATCATTATATAATGACTAATATCTTTATTTACTTGCATTAATAAGCATGCTCTTTTACCTTATCCCTATTGTTATAGGAGAGGAATGATGGGTTATAATCTTTCAGAATTAACACAGGAAGAAAAAGACAAAATAAATGTAAGTTTGGCGGCTTCTGGCGTTGCCTTTAAAGAGCGATATAATATGCCTGTTGTTGCTGATACCGTCTTAAGAGAACAGCCTCAAGCTTTCCATGCTTTTTTTCAAGAAAGGCTGGTGTTTTATCGTACAAGAAGCCAACACTATTCTCGTTTGCCTTATGAACCTCAAATGAAAAAATAATTAAACGTTGTTTATTATTTTTAATCGCAAAAAAAAGAGATAAACCTCCGTTTATCTCTTTTTACAATCTATCAATAACGAAAAAGTATCACTTGTTTATTATTTAGGTGAAACATAAGTGATGGTGTTGTCGTCACAATTAACTTGAACATTGTAACGAAGATCGGTTCTCGCCCCTCTGACATTTAATACCATCTGATAATTATTATCCATCTTGATAACTTCATTAGCATTAATACTTGCCACAGGCTTTGGACCTAACGCCTTTTTATCCTCTTGCCAACGAGGGAGGCGATTTTGTAGATAATCATTTTTCACTCTAGTAACAAGTTGATTATTATCTAAATTAACACAACTCGAAAAGGGTGCAGAGCGCACAATATCTTTATTAACATTATCGACACTTTCTGCAAATGCTCCAAAAGAAACGGCAAGTAAAAGAGCTGCACCAAGTATCCCTGTTTGACCTGCTAACTTGCTTAATTTCATATAACCTCCCGAAAATATCCCTTAAAACAGGATGTATTTCCATTAAGCATAGCATAGGGTTAACAACATATTTGTGACATTTGTTAAAAAAATGTTTTATTCATTCTCGTCGTCAAATATGATAGAAACCGATTCACGAGTTATGTGTTTCTCTCTTAATTCTTGAGCAACCCATTGAATAGCCTCTCCACTGCTCATTCCCTCAGCCATAAGAGATTGAATTTTTTCTACTGCTTTTTGTTGTTCTTCATGTGTTAATGTAGGCATTCCTAGAAACATAATGTTACTCTTATCTTTATCAACTTCTATTTTGTATTTACATGAACGTAATCTATTTGATTACAATTCATTGTGCGAATGATACTACATACTTTGTTTACATGGTCATAAGATAGATATGCAATTACAACAACGTGAACTCACTTATACCCCAGACCTAGCATTACGGATATTCTCTCCCATTGCTTCATTGCCTTGGTCTAGTTTACTTCATTCTGGCTTTGCCGAACATCCTCATAACCGTTTTGATATTATTGTCTCTGATCCTCTTGTCACTTTAGAAACACGCAAACAAACCACAACAATCAAAGAAAAAAATGGCACAGTCAAACGTTCTAAAAAAGATCCTTTTACACTGCTACAACGTGCATTAGAACAGTTTAATTTTCATCCAGAACATAATGACTCATTACCGTTTTTAGGCGGTGCTTTGGGTATTTGGAGCTATGACTTAGGTCGTCGCATTGAAAAATTACCTGAAAACGCTAAAAATGAACTCAATTTTGCAGATATGGCGATTGGAATTTATAACTGGGCATTAATTGTTGACCACCAATTAAAAAAAGCCACTTTAATCAGCTATGACAATATTGATGACCGCTTACAGTGGCTAGAAAATCAAGCCCCCCGAATCGGTCGATACTCATTTTTCCTTAACCACAAACTGGCAATCAAATATTAGCAATGATGAGTACAACGAAAAAATTGCTAAAATTCATCAATACTTACTTTCTGGTGACTGCTATCAAGTTAATTTAGCCCAACGTTTTTGCGCAAATTATACTGGTAGTGAATGGAGTGCATTCTTAACATTGAATAAAGCAAATAAAGCACCGTTTTCGTCTTTTATGTGTTTACCTAATAATTTTGTGTTAAGTGTGTCACCTGAGCGTTTTATTCATTTAGCGGATAATAAAATAGAAACATGTCCTATAAAAGGAACACTACCTCGCAAAACAACGCCAGAAGAAGATGATGAACAAGCTCTACTTCTCCAAAACTCACGTAAAGATCGCGCTGAAAATTTAATGATTGTTGATCTTATGCGTAATGATATTGGAAAAGTTGCGGTTACAGGTTCCGTTAAAGTACCAGAATTATTTGTAGTTGAGCGTTTTCCTGCGGTACACCATTTAGTCAGTACCGTTACAGCACAACTTCCCTCGCATTTAATGCCAACAGATTTATTAAAAGCAGCGTTTCCCGGCGGTTCTATCACTGGCGCGCCTAAGATCAGAGCTATGGAAATTATTGAAGAATTAGAACCACATCGACGTCATGGATATTGTGGTGCTATCGGCTATATTAGCTTTTGTGGCACAATGGACACCAATATCAGTATTCGTACATTATTGACGGAAAAAAAATAAGATTTACTGCTGGGCTGGTGGTGGTATTGTTGCTGATAGCGTTGCTGAAAAAGAGTACCAAGAAACATTCGATAAACTTGGGAAAATATTAACTGTTTTAAGTGAGCCTACTATCGATGACCCCCATTGATACCTTTATCAATCGTTTTCAACTCACATTACCTGATGATAAGGTAAATCAGTCGCCCCATACTCAAAAAACGGCAGCAGTCTTGTTGCCGATTATCAATAAACCTAATCCAACCTTATTATTAACAGAACGAGCGTCAACGTTGCGCTCTCATGCAGGGCAAGTTGCGTTACCCGGAGGTAAACGAGATCCTGAAGATATCAATCTTATTGCAACTGCATTAAGAGAAGCACATGAAGAAATCGCTATCCCTCCCAGTGCGGTATCCGTTATTGGCCAATTAGCGCCTTTACAAAGTTCTAGTGGATATCTCGTCACCCCTATTGTGGGGGTTATTCCTGCCGGCTTACCTCTACGCCATAACCCTGCTGAAGTCGCATCTATCTTTGAAATGCCACTAAGTCACGCACTTAACGCCCAACATTATCAACCCCTCGATTTTCACCGTTCTGGTAAAAATCACCGTATCTATTTTTATCCCTATAATGGGCATCTAGTCTGGGGATTAACCGCAGCCATTTTGCATAAACTCGCCTTACATATCACTTAATACAATATTTTATATTCAGCTTGTGCTTTTTATCATCACCTTCACAACTGTACTTAGCTATTTTAAAAAAATGTTGTAAACTACATCATTAACGGGACGATATAATCGTAAAAACGATCCCTTTACTATAAATAACTATATTTTATTCTTTTTAACCCTCTCTCTTATTATTAAGGAGTCTGACGTGATTAGCGTTTTCGACATGTTTAAAGTGGGCATCGGACCTTCTAGCTCTCATACCGTAGGGCCAATGAAAGCGGGTAAAGAATTTGTCGATGATTTAGTCAACCAGGAATTGATTGCGTCTGTCACTCGCGTAGCTGTTGATGTTTACGGCTCCTTGTCTTTGACAGGCAAAGGTCACCATACTGATATCGCCATTATTATGGGATTAGCAGGTAATGCACCCGCGACTGTCGATATTGACAGTATTCCCGGCTTTATTCGTAACGTTGAAGAAACCGGTAAACTATCATTAGCAAATGGCTTAAAAGTTGTCGACTTCCCAGCAGAAAGTATGCATTTCAGTAATGACAACCTCTCATTACATGAAAATGGTATGACTCTTCATGCCTTTTCTGGCGACGAAGAAGTGTATAGAAAAACTTACTACTCTATTGGTGGTGGTTTTATCGTTGATGAAGAAAATTTTGGTAAATCAACACTTAATAGTAAACCAGTTTCATACCCTTATGCTAGTGCAGAAGAGTTATTAAAGCACTGCAAAGAAACAGGTTTATCCATTTCTAGCTTAATGATGAAAAACGAGCTAGATCTGCACACACAAGCAGAAATTAATGCTTATTTCGCAGATGTTTATAAAACAATGCAAGAATGTATTGAGCATGGTTTAAATACAGAAGGTGTATTGCCAGGGCCATTACGTGTACCTCGCCGTGCAGCAGCGTTAAATCGTTTATTAACATCAAGCAACAGCCTGTCAAACGATCCCATGAAAGTCGTTGATCTTATCAACATGTTTGCACTGGCCGTGAATGAAGAAAATGCCGCAGGCGGGCGCGTTGTAACAGCACCAACTAACGGCGCATGTGGTATTGTGCCAGCAGTATTAGCTTACTACGATCGTTGTATCGAACCAGTTACACAAGAAACTTACTTACGTTATTTCTTAGCATCAGGAGCAATTGGTATTCTTTACAAAATGAATGCCTCTATTTCAGGTGCAGAAGTGGGATGTCAAGGTGAAGTCGGTGTTGCGTGTTCAATGGCTGCCGCAGGACTCGCTGAATTATTAGGTGGAAGCCCAGAGCAAGTCTGTATTGCCGCTGAAATCGGTATGGAGCATAACCTTGGCTTAACTTGTGATCCTGTTGCAGGCCAAGTTCAAGTTCCTTGCATTGAACGCAATGCTATTGCTTCTGTTAAAGCCGTTAATGCCGCACGTATGGCTATCCGTCGTACCAGTGAACCTCGTGTTTCTCTCGATAAAGTCATTGAAACTATGTATGAAACAGGTAAAGACATGAATGCTAAATACCGTGAAACATCACGCGGTGGTCTGGCAATCAAAGTACAATGTGACTAATTAACCTTTTTCGACAAAAAGCCATTCATTTTGAATGGCTTTTTTATGGTTATTAATTTTATTCTTATTTATCTTTTAACCTATAAATAAAGAAAAACAAAAAAAATAATATTTAAAACCAAATAACCTCTATTTTTACACTCTAAATTTTTATTTTCATATTTTTATTAAATATAAAATATACGTATTAAATATAGGTGTATTAAATATAGATTCATTTAATGTCCATTTAATATTTAGAGAAATTAAAGCTTATTATTTTTAGGTGTATTATCTTAATTTAAAATTAATTTTTTATCATAAATATAATTTAAACCCATTGTTTATTATAGGGTTAATAATTTATCACATTGATATTTATCCTTTTTTTAACAATAACAAAACAATTTTAATATATTTAAAATCGTCACCTTTAATAATGATAATTATTATCAATATCATCTTTAAAATATAATAAATAATATGTTGCCTTTCAGAAATAATATGTTATCTTCTGCACCAAGTCATTGGGGAGTAGCCTGTCTTAAAATAAGAATTATTATTCTAAGAAATCTGTATCAACATACTCGCTTATTTTCATCTAGCGTGGTGCAGATGCCGTAATACGGTTGGCAAGACCATAGACACATAATTGTACTTCTTTGGTTGGGGGTCAATTGTGTGTATATGGAAATACCCCAACCGAGGCTTTATTATGAGTTTCTATGCTACTATCATCCTCGCCCTAGCCCTTTCTATGGACGCATTTGCTGTTGCAGTCTGTAAAGGTGCCACATTACATAAACCTCGTTTTCGTGAAGCACTCCGCACTGGATTTATATTTGGTATTATTGAAGCCAGCACCCCCGTTATTGGTTGGGCGTTAGGTTTATATACTAGCCAATATATTATTCAATGGGATCATTGGGTCGCTTTTGGACTACTATTTGTACTCGGTAGCCGTATGATTTATCAAAGCGTAAAACGTGGTGATGAGTGCCCTTGTGAAGAAAATGCACCACAACGCCACGGCTCACTGTCTTTAATTGCAACAGGTATTGCAACAAGCCTTGATGCAATGGCAATTGGTGTTGGTTTAGCGTTCCTTCAAGTCAATATCGTTCATACTGCAATGACGATTGGTATGATGACCATGATTATGGCTACATTGGGTATGCTAATCGGTCGCTATGTTGGCCCAGTGCTTGGAAAAAAAGCAGAAATTATTGGTGGGATCGTATTAATTGCTATTGGCTTTAATATTGTATTCGAACATCTTGAATTATTTATGTACGCTAAATAAGTGTCAGTCTAATCGAGCCCAATAAAAAGCTTAGGTTTGAAATATTACGCCTAAGCTTTTTACTTACATCATAAAATATTTGTTATTTTTCGTTATTAAGCATGACGTTGGTAAACACGAATTAAAAAATCTGTTTCACATTCAACCTGTGCACTGTCAGCCAATTGTTTTTTTACTTCTTCACTTGCTCGCCATGCAAAAGGCGTCATCTGCAATAAATCACTTGCTTGCTTGCCGTTTAAATTCATCATATAAGCAACTTGATGTTCTGATACTTTATTAAATCCCTCAAAATGTTCTTCTTTTAATGGATGAAGATGTACGTCTGAATATATCAATGCTTTTAATTGATAGAGATGACGAGGCGCGGGTGTAACTGTAATAATATAACCATTATGTGCAATCACTCTTGCTAATTCATCACTATTACAAGGCGCATAAATACGAATAACTGCATTTAAAGAAGCATCACAAAAAGGCAAACGCTGACTTGATGCTACACAAAAATGAATTGATGAATAACGTTTAGCAGCAGATTTAATCGCAACTTTAGAAACATCTAAACCATAAACTTGAGGATTATGTAATTTTAAATTTTGATAAAACTGGTTAGTGTAATAACCTTCACCACAACCAATATCCAACACAACGCTATTCTTTTCAGACAATAATGTTTGTACTAAATCAGCCACTTTATCTCTCATTGGCTGGTAAAAGCCTGCATCTAAAAATTCACGGCGAGCATTTATCATTTCAGCGCTATCACCCGGCTCTTTCGAGCGTTTAAATTGCACTGGTAGCAAATTCACATACCCTTCTTTCGCACAATCAAATTGATGATTGTTTTCACATACCCAACTGTGTGCCCGAAGAGAAAGTGCCTGATAACATAATGGACATTGATAAGACATAGTAATATTTTTGTATAACCCCGGATAAAATTGAGAAAGATAATAACATACCTCTCTCAATCATGCGGAAAACCTTATTTTTATTTTTTGCCTTACGTCTCGCTTTCTATGCTAAGTCGCTCAGCAAGCATAATTATCAAATGATCAACTTCGTTTTAGTTTTTCAGTATTAGCAATAAATAGCGCAATAACTAACAGTAAAATTGCACCTGATTGAATTAACGTATCAACTGAGTTTTTATGCTCAACAATAATTAGACGTACAATTGCGGTTATACCGATATAAATAAAATATCTAAGTGGAAAATGCCCACCAGATAAAAAATATTTAACAATAAGTGCAATAAACTCAAAATAAAGAAAGTAGATTAAAATACCTTCGAGTAGTTGATAAGAGGACTCTTCGGCACCTAAATTAAATAATAATGAAGCAATTACATACGTTTCTTTTATAAGAAAACTGACTAATACAATCGCTAAAATAAGTAACCCAATATTAAGCACCCACTGTAATATGGTAGCAATACATTTCAGTAAGTCTTCGCTTGATTTTCTCATATAAACTATAACCTAATGGGATCATTCCATGATGTGTAAAAATGATAAAAATGCCTATTAGGCAATTCGAATAAATTTTAAAGGATTTATGCATTCACTACATCATTTTTTTATCTTTTAGAGCCTAAAAACCCCAAATAATGATGCAATAATCGCAATATTTGCTTTTAAATTTCAACTTATAAGCTTGTTTACTTATACTTAATTTAAGCGCTAATTTATTGAAAAGGCAAACTATGGCTAACAAATACCTTGTTGCAATTGATTTATTAGAAGATAACAGAATTCAACGTATGATCGCAGATATTCAATTTCTTGGTTCAAAACCAGAAAATTATTTCCATTTTATTACAGTGATGCCTAATTTACGCTCTTTAGAAGCTTATGGGCTTAATTGTGACAGCCCTTCTGTCGTTGAAAAAAAACAACAAGCTTTAATTTTATTAACTGAGAAATTAGAGCGATGTGTAAAACAACAATTTAACCTACCCAAAGAGCAATATCAATGCCATGCCGTTATTGGCACACCCAACTATAATATTCTAGAGCTAGCTGAAAATATTGATGCTGACACTATCATTATAGGTTCAAGCTCACGCAATCAACGTAATATATTGTTAGGCTCTACTGCGGATTATATTGTCAATAACACCTCACGTTCAGTGATGGTTATTCGTAAGTAAAGTCACTTGCGCGCTTCTCTTTTGGCAATAATACTAAATCAATTATTGCCAAAGCTATTAGCGTATTCTTATTACAAATAGCACTAAAAGTACTTTTATTTTTTTGTTTCAATGCATTAATTTGTTAAAATATGGTTCAAAAAACAAAATTTTCATACCTGTTTTAATTTCCATATTTACATTAATTCTACTCAAAAGATAAAGATTGTCCTGCATTAAAATCTTTCGCATTAAGATATCTTCGCCCTAATACGCCAGTACAATGACATCCATACACATCAATATTTTTGTCTATTGCTTTTTTAGCGCGTTGTAATGCAAAAGGCGTTGCACAACGCAGATGTAGCCCTCCTACAATCGCTTGAATTTGGCTATTCCCTGTTATTTTTTTTGCGTGCTCAATAATGGATTCAATACCAGAATGACTACAACCGGTTATAAGCACTAAACCTTTCTTTCCTTGCCAAACCAGAAAACTATCATCAAGCACGTAATCATTTTCCTCACCTGATTCATGAATAATAACGCCATAGCGTTTATTCACTTGTCGTTGAGTTACCTGCCCTGAATAGATAAATTTTTCGTCAATTGTTAACGGAGTTTGCGTTAATTCAAAAGAAAACTGAGCTTCAAGTTTTGCTCGATCAAATAAAGGTGCTAAACGTTTAAATTTAATATTTTTATTACCTAAAAAAAGCGCTGAATAGCGGACTGAAAATAGGTAAGGATGAGCGACAATTCGTGGTTTATGAGTAAAAAAATCGACTGGTAAGTGTGTTAAGCCACCGAAGTGATCATAATGCCCATGAGAAACAACAATTGTTTTTAGTGTAGTTAAGTCAATCCCCATTTTTTTTGCGTTTGAGATAAACGTTAGATCTTTTCCTGTATCAAAGAGAATATTAGTTTGATACTCATCATCTTCCAACAAGAATGACAGACCTGGGTAATGACTAAGTTCAGGATTAATTGATTTGTTTTCTAGTAATGCAGTGATTTTTAACATAGGGATTTTTTAATTATTATCAGGAGATCATTTATAGTCATTAAGAAAATTTTTCCAAATATAAAACATGCTGATTAACATGGTTAATTTATATCTCTAGTTACATAATCGCTGTTATGTGTTAGCTAAACATAACAGCGATAACACTAGACCTACAAATATTCTTATTTAACGCTTATAGGTACATTAGACTTATCTTACTACCATAACAGAACGCTTTGCATAACGTGTAATATCTGCAGCAGTTGAACCTAAATAATAAGAATCATCTTCAGGATTATGCGAACCAATCACGATTAAATCTGCGTTTACTTCATCGGCAACCTGCAATATGACATCTCGTGGTGTGCCTATGCAAATATGTGTTTGCATTCTATCTTCAGGTAAATCAAACCGTTCAATAATTTTTTTTAGCTCTTTCTTAGCTGACGTTTTTAAGCATCCTTGATCTAATTGATCACCGCTCATAACTAGTCGATAATAAGAAGATTGTGGAAGCTTCGGGAGTACATACAAAAAGTGAACATAAGGATCTTCATTTTTTGCAATGTCTTCCACTAACGGAATTGCTTTGTTCATCAGGTTATCTTCATCAATATCAATGGGAACCAAAATATTCTTATACATACCGCCTCCTTTTATTTTAATTGTAGGATAGTGTATTTTTAAAAAATTGCTGGATGCAGTTAACATAATTTAAAAATATTTTATCAGGTACAAATAATGTCTATCCTTTCACTTAATAAATAATAAACCGTTAACTTATTAAATTAAGAAATAAGGCTATGAATAAGTCATTAAAATATAAATTTTATGTTTTTATTTAAAATTATTCCATTTTATAAATAATAAAATCCACAAAAAAAAGCCTTATTAAATAAATAAGGCTTTTCTCTTTTATTATGCAATTAACATGTTATTTTTGAACATTCTTTTTCTGTTTGTTCTTTTTAACATATTGATAGCCTATTGCTAGAGCAATAAACCACAATGGTGTCACACTTAATGCCTGGCGAGTATCATGCTCAAAGGCTAAGAGCACGGTCATAAAGACAAAGAAAGCAAGACATAGCCATGACATAATAATACCCAATGGCATTTTATAAATAGATTTCTCATGCAGTTGTGGGCGTTTTTTACGATACGCTAAATAAGAGCATAAAATCATACTCCAGATAAACATAAATAATAACGCCGACACTGTCGTGACCAAGGTAAATACATGCATTACATCAGGGATAAAGTAAATTAATACAATTCCACATGATAAACATAAGCTGGTGAATAACAGTCCATTGGCAGGTACAGCCCGTTTAGATAATTGACTAAACTGCTTTGGTGCTTCGCCTTCTTTTGATAAACCGAATAACATACGGCTTGTGGAAAATATACCACTATTAGCAGAAGATGCTGCAGCCGTTAATACGACAAAGTTCACCAAACTTGCCGCGGCTGGTATTCCTATCATAACAAACAGTTCAACAAATGGGCTTTTATCAGCCAAAATTGAGCGCCATGGTGTCACCGACATAATAATTGCTAAGGCCAATACGTAAAAAGTAATAATACGAATAGGAATAGCATTAATCGCTTTAGGCAACGATTTTTCTGGATTACGCGTTTCAGCGGCAGCGGTTCCTACCAACTCTATTCCGACAAAAGCAAAAATAGCAATTTGGAAACCCGCAAAAAAACCACTTAACCCTTTGGGGAACATCCCCCCATCATTCCAGATATTCTGTAACGCGGCTGTGTGCCCTGCTGGCGATTCAAACCCAATACTGATAAGAACAATCCCCACAACAATCAAAGAAACAATTGCTGTTATTTTTATCATGGAGAACCAAAATTCCATTTCCCCAAATAATTTTACTGTCGCTAAGTTCAAAATAAGCAGTGTCAGCACACAAATAAAAGATGTTCCCCATTCAGGAAAATTCGGTGCCCAATAGCTAATATAAGACGTTATGGCAACAATATCGGCAATCCCTGTAATGACCCAACAAAACCAATAAGTCCAACCAACAAAAAAACCAGCCCAAGGCCCTAATAAATCACCAGCAAAATCACTAAATGACTTATATTCTAAATTTGATAATAATAACTCTCCCATCGCTCTCATGACAAAGAACAAGACAAAGCCGATTATCATATAGACAAAAATAATTGATGGCCCTGCTAATGAAATGGTTTTCCCTGATCCCATAAATAGACCAGTACCAATAGCTCCACCAATAGCAATTAATTGAATATGACGATTTGTTAGCCCGCGTTGTAGAGTGGCATTTTTCACTCTAGCGGGAGGAGAAATTTCTGTTTGCTCTTCCATACCATACCTGAAATGTGTTCATATTTTTGATGTTGTTTTGCCACTATTTTATTTTTTGACGTGGCAATGTGTTTGCGAAATTATTGTGACACAAATCTCAGTATAAGTAATGAAAAGATCACTTTTAGTAAAATGAATGATGCTTTGATAACCAGATAAGATCCTTTCTTTAATTTACTTGGCGATATTTTATCCATTTGAAAAAAAATTAAAATAAGAGCTTGACCATCGCTTTTTAGAGGAGAATAATCTGCGCATCGGGTTGTTAGCTCAGTCGGTAGAGCAGTTGACTCTTAATCAATTGGTCGGGAGTTCGAGCCTCCCACAACCCACCAAATTTAAGCTGATAAATCAGACATTTATGCCACTTAGAAATAAGTGGCTTTTTTGTATCTAGAAGAAAGTGGCGACAAAATGGCTATTTTTTAGTTTTACTTTTTGCATTAGAATTACAATGATATCTAATTACAACTTTGCTTATAATTCGCACAGTTGTTTAAAAAACACAGAATAAGAATATAAAATATTCATCTAACCTGTCATTCATTAATAGTCATTAACGCTATCGATTAGATACGAAGTGTGCTCTTAAATAAATTAATACCTATTTTACTTTTATTAAAAGCAATTAATAAATTATCATCTTTCTTTTTTACCGAAATCTCATAATTACCTGTTGGTAAAAAAATAACCTCACCAGAACGATATTCAGGAGCATCTGGCTCTAAATCACCGCCCGTTGTGTCTTCTCCTGCCCCTATAAATAAGCGCCCTGAAGGACAACTTATATTTATCTTCACATCCGCTTCTTCAATGTTGTCGCATAAATTGATTGTGTAGAAACCATCACAACCTAGACCAATAAAGGCAATATTGCCTTTATTCATTTCACCTATCTCATCATCCAATATACTCCACCAATCTGCAGTATCTGATTTTCGATGCTGGATCGCTTGTAAATCAAAAATAGCTAGCGTTGCCGTATCTGTCGTAAAAGAAAACACGTTTGACATCTTAATGCTCCAAAAAGTCGCTCTGATCGTACCAAAATATTTTTTTCCTTTTATATCAGTTAATCATATAGGATTTTATCTATACTATTTAGTAAACCAATTACCTATACTGAGCCTATATTTATACACTACTTATACTCTAAATAATTCAAGATACAGCCAGGCGACAACTTAAATGCATACAAATAGGCACTAAGATGTAGCCAGATGACAAGTGAATGAGTCACTAAGGGCATATATAATATGCAACTAGTGTGAATGAACGTAGCAATAACGCTACAGCAACTTGAAGTATGACGAGTAACGCTGTGGCTTGAAGTATAATGAGTATATACATGGACGGTCTTATGAAATCACAATTACTCCTAACCCTTTCACTATATGCATTCTCCTCATTTTCAGCTATCGCAACTTCAACTCAATGTACGGATGCTGAAAAACAACAAAATATTGCTAATACGCAAATTATGTTACTCACTTCCTTTAATGGTCCGGTAAAGTCAGTCATGATGACAAGCACGTTACCCAATGATGGTCGTTTTAAAGCATTTAAGGGCGAAATTCAGCTTGATGAATGTGGAAACTTGCTGAAAGATAGCACATCAATGCAAGAATACATTGAAGGCAACGTAGAAACTAATTTAATAAGAACAACTCCTGATAATCCTTTCGTTATTCGGTATCAATTCCAACTAAAAAATGCCTATGGTTCGCATTCTATATATATGCAGGAAACCTATAGTAAAGATCAGCAAAATCGACTCAATAAAAAGATCACTCAATACTACGCTAATGATGGCGAATTAATAGATACACTCACTAGCCAATTCGGCTATAAAGAAGGGCGTATTGTTAAAGAGATTGCACACTCTTCAACCTCTTCCGACGAGTTTTTTACAACAGAATATACTTATGATCCACAAGGAAGACTACGTTTAGTAAAAGAAGATGAAAAAATAAACGTTGAGTACCATTATGACGATCAAGGGAAAGTTATTAAACAAGCAAACTATATAAAAGGAATGAATGGTGAAGATAAAGCTTTTATCTCTACCTGCCTTGAATGGGATGATTTTGATAACTGTACGAAAGAGCAACTCGAAAGCACTATAAAATTTGATGATGAAATGATTAATTACAGTAAAGCTGTGCTTCATAACGAATTTACTTACTACGAATAATATAAAGATACTTTATTATTCCCATAATAAACTATTAATATAAAAATCAGACTATCAAAAATAGACTGGTTTTTATATTTACTACTATATTAATTATCTACAATTAAACTAAGTGATACTTTCATTAAAAAACAATTTGTGTAAAACTACTTAAATCAATAAATGATAAATAGACTCTGAAGAGTTATTTTTAATAAATTTTTAAGATGGTTCATTACATGAAATTTCCATTATTTTTTATTTTCTCTTTATGTACGTTTTTTATTACACTCCCCGTTTCTGCGATGTCAATATCTTGTGATAAATCAAAAAAACAAGTGAATGCATCTAACAATATGTTCATAACGATTAATTTCAATTATGGACCGATAAAAACAATCACCACCACCAGCGAATTACCTGAAAAAGGCCGGTTTAAAGCCTTTAAAGGTGAAACTCAATTTGATGAATGTGGAATGCTTACCAAATATGACTTTTCTACACAAGAATATATTCATGAGCATATTGAGACAAATCTTTTAAGAATGTCAACACCTTACAATATCAAATATAAATACCAGTTAAAAAATCGTCATAGAACACACACGCTCTATTTAGTTGAATATTATGATAAAAATAATCTAAATCAATTGGTAGATAAAACATCTTATTTTTATGATGATGACGGCTCACTCATGGGTACTGATTTTGCTAAACTGAGTTATAAAGGTGATAAAATTTCAGCAGAAACTATTATTGAATCTACAGCAGCAAACCAAGGAAATTCAATTCATTATCTTTATGATGAGCAAGGACGTCTTTTAAAAGCAATTGATAATGATGAAGTAACCTTAGAATTCCATTATGGTAAAGATGGTAAGATTTTGCGCCAAATGCAAATATTCACCAGTTTATATGATGATATAAGAGAATATGACAATACTTGTCGAGCGTGGGATAAATATAATAATTGCTTAATCTGGAATATGGTAAGTGAAGTAAGAAAAGATGGCATGATAATCGATACTAGTACCGCAACTGTCTATAACAAATTTGAATATTATGAATAAACTTTCGAATTTCGCAGATAAAAAAGCTTTATTTAAATCTATTATGTTGTCAAAAAATAAGGTTTTTATGTAAGAAAAAAGTACTTATTTATATCAATACTCTTTTTTTGATAAAACATTGTATTAGCTATACGATGCATTATTATATTTGACTTCAACTCACCCAAAATATTGTTTATTATTCTAATTACAAAGAATGCTATATAAGTCATAAAAATAAAAAATTAATGATAAATCAATAAATTAATTACAAACTCACTCGTTATTTTTAATGGTTATTAGCGATAACTTTTTAAAATAATTTAGATAACAGTAAATTACTGAAAAACGAATTAATGTAATAATGCAACTCTTTATGCAAAAAAAGTCACTTATCAATCATCACATTTAGATTGGTTTTAAATATATTTATCCTATATTTTTCAGCACATGATAAATACTCTCCTATGATACTTTCATTAAAAAATGATTTATGTAAAACTACCTAGGTCAATTAGTGATGATATGCTCTGTAGCGCGATTTTCTTTAATAAAAATTTGAAATGGCTCATTACATGAAATTACCATTAATTTTTACTTTTTCTCTCTGCACTCTTTTTATTACACCTTCTACTTTTGCGATACAAACGTCTTGTAATGAATCACAAAAGCAGATAAATACCACTAATAGCACATTCATTACAATCAATTTTATTTATGGACCAATAAAGTCAATTAGTATTACCAGCAAGTTACCTGAGAATGGTCGATTAAAAGCCTTTAAAGGTGAAACTCAATTTGATGAGTGTGGTTTTATCACCAAATATAGCTTCTCTACACAAGAATATATCCATGAAAATATAGAGACAAATCTATTAAGAATGCCAACATCTGATAATATAAAACAGATATATCAATTAAAAAATCGGCATCGAACTCATACTCTCTACCTCAGTGAATTTTATAATAAAAATAAGCAAAATCAATTAACAGGAAAAACATCTTTTTTTTACGATAATGATGGTTCATTAATGGGTACTGATATCAGCCAATTTTCATACCAAGATAATAAAATTACATTATCAACAATTATTGACTCTAACTCTAACAACAAAGGAAATGTCATTCATTATTATTACGATAAGCAAGGTCGCTTATTAAAAACAACAAATAAAAACAATGATGTTATGTCAGAGTTTCGTTATGGCGAAGATGGTAAAATTTTACAGCATGTACAAATATATACGAGCTTATATGATGATATAAGAGAGTATGATAAAACATGTAAAGAATGGGATGAATATAATAATTGTGTGATATGGGACATGGTTAGTACAATTAAACAACGCGGTAAGTTAATCGATACCAGTACAGCTACGGTATATTATAAATTAGAATATTATGAATAAGTTAAATTTTTATTAATTTACTTTTAAATATGTCCTGTTATCAAAAAATAAAGGTCACTTTATTGTCTTCAGTGACCTCCAATCTAACTTATACTGAATTTTATATTAAGTCTCTGAGTTATTACGTATTACGATATTGAGTTTCTGCTTCATCAAAACGTTGTTGATTCGCCTTACTTGGCACTTCTCCCATTAAGCTGATAACAACAATCGCGATAGACGCAAAAACAAAACCGGGAATAATTTCATATAATCCAAACCATTTATATTGCATCCACACTAATACGGTTAAAGCACCAATCAGCATCCCAGCAAAAGCACCATTACGCGTCATACGCTTCCACATCACAGAGATAAGAATAACTGGGCCAAAAGCGGCACCAAATCCTGCCCATGCATTACTAACTAAATCAAGAACTTTATTATTAGGATCACGTGCTAAGAAAATTGCAATAATTGCAACGAGCAACACCATACCACGCCCTACCCAAACCAGCTCTTTTTGACTTGCACTTTTACGAATGAAAGGCTTGTATAAATCTTCTGTTAACGCACTAGCACACACTAATAACTGACAGCTTAATGTACTCATTACGGCGGCTAAAATTGCTGACAGTAAAATACCGGCAATCCATGGATTAAAGAGCAGTGAAGCTAGCTCCATAAAAATGCGTTCATTTTTCGCTGTTACACCACCTGCTTGTGCAGGATTCATTTCAAAGTAAGCAATACCAAAGAATCCAACAGCAACCGTTCCTCCTAAGCAAAGGATCATCCATGTCATCCCTATACGACGTGCTTTACGAATAGTTTGATTAGAATCAGCGGCCATAAAACGAGCAAGAATATGGGGTTGCCCAAAATAACCTAATCCCCACGCTAATAAAGAGATAATAGCGATAAAATCAAGTCCTTTGAACATATCAAGGTAAGAAGGATCTTTGGCTTTAATAATTGCAATAGAGGTATCAATGCCACCAACAGAGAAAATAACAATAATAGGCGTTAAGATCAGGGCAAAAATCATTAATGTGGCCTGAACAGTATCAGTCCAACTTACCGCCAGAAAACCACCTAAAAAAGTATAAGCAATGGTTGCAAGCGCACCATAAATCATTGCTTCATGATAAGGAATATGGAAGGTTGACTCAAACAGCATTCCACCAGCAACCACACCTGACGCACAATAGATGGTAAAAAAAGTAAGGATCACTAATGCTGAGACAATACGCAACATTTTGCTTTTATCATCAAAACGCGATGTCAGATAATCTGGTAATGTTAATGCATTATTATTTTTTTCAGTTTGTAAACGTAAACGACCTGCAACTAAACGCCAGTTTAGCCATGCACCTAAACATAAGCCGATAGCTATCCAACTTTCAGAAATACCCGCAAAAAAAACCACACCGGGTAGCCCCATTAATAGCCACCCACTCATATCAGAGGCACCCGCTGAAAGAGCAGTAACAAAACTCCCTAACCGTCGTCCCCCTAAAATATAGTCATCAAAATTTTTGGTTGAACGATAGGCTAGATAACCAATAAAAAGCATACCCAGAATATAAATAGTAAATGTAATTAGCATTGGCGAAGTTAAGGCCATAATTGCAGTTCTCCATAAATCTGTTTCCGATCATCGATATGCTTTTGACTTGTACAGGAACGTTGCACTTCGTTGCGCATTAATGATCTTTTCAGTTTTTAATTAAAATAATTTCTTACAGCAACAGATAAGTCATTCACATCAATCCTAGAATAGGTTAACCGCATTTAACAAGAAATTAACGTTTTAATGTTTAAATTTTGTTTATGACTTCACACTATTTGTCTTAATTCGAGGTTGCATTATAAATGCAAATATCAATAAAATAAATATAATTTATTGATTTATAATTAAATATTAAAAATAAAACAAATTACACTATTTTAATCACTCATAAAACCTGACTACTTTCACATTATTTATAAATAAATTGTTAACAATGTTGCACAAAGTTGCAACATGAATGATATTAATAAAAATAACGGGTAACTGTACTTGTGAATTAGAAATAGAATATGAGGAGCACTGCATGAGTAGCACAACAATGGGTGTTAGACTTGATGAAGAAACCCGCAATAGATTAAAAGAGGCTGCACAGAAATTAGATAGAACATCGCATTGGTTAATTAAGCAAGCCATCTTCAACTATCTTGAACAAATTGAAAATAATCAGGTGAATATTGGCAATACCACATTTGATGAACAAGATATTAACGAAGACACTGAAACACCAACGAATCATTATCAGCCTTTCTTAGAGTTTGCTGAACATATTCACCCGCAATCTGTTTTACGCTCCGCCATTACATCTGCATATCGTATGCCTGAAATACAGGCTGTTCCTATGTTATTGCAACAAGCGACATTACCTGAAAATGAAGCTCAAGCAACACATAAATTAGCCTATTCCATTGCTGAAAAACTTCGTAAACAAAAAAACGGCATTGGGCGATCAGGGCTCGTACAAGGTCTATTACAAGAGTTTTCACTTTCCTCACAAGAAGGTGTAGCTTTGATGTGTTTAGCGGAAGCATTACTGCGTATTCCAGATAAAGCCACGCGTGATGCTCTTATTCGTGACAAAATTAGTCATGGAAATTGGCGCTCACACTTAGGACAAAGCCAATCGATGTTTGTGAATGCTGCAACGTGGGGCTTATTATTCACAGGTAAATTAGTTTCGACTCATAATGAAGAAAAACTCTCTAACTCTTTGAATCGCATCTTGACCAAAAGTGGTGAGCCATTAGTGCGTAAAGGCGTTGATATGGCCATGCGTTTAATGGGGGAGCAATTCGTTACAGGTGAGACTATTTCTCAAGCACTCGCAAATGCACGCAAACTTGAAGAAAAAGGCTTTAGCTACTCTTATGACATGTTAGGAGAAGCAGCATTAACAGAAAAAGACGCACAAGATTATTTAGTTTCTTATCAGCAAGCTATCCACGCCATTGGTAAAGCGTCTAATGGTAGAGGTATTTATGAAGGCCCAGGAATATCTATCAAGCTTTCGGCATTACACCCTCGCTACAGTCGTGCACAATATGAACGTGTTATGTCAGAGCTTTACCCTCGCCTGCTCTCATTAACATTACAAGCAAAACAATATGATATCGGTATTAATATTGATGCAGAAGAAGCAGATAGACTTGAGATTTCACTCGATCTACTTGAAAAACTCTGTTTTGAACCTGAATTAGCGGGTTGGAATGGAATTGGCTTCGTTATTCAAGCTTACCAAAAACGTTGTCCATTAGTCATTGATTATGTCATTGATTTAGCACGTCGGAGTCGTCGCCGCTTGATGGTTCGTTTAGTTAAAGGCGCCTATTGGGATAGCGAAGTGAAACGCGCTCAAATTGATGGCCTTGAAGATTATCCTGTTTATACTCGCAAAGTGTATACCGATGTTTCTTATCTTGCTTGTGCAAAGAAACTACTTGCATCTCCACACTTTATTTATCCTCAATTTGCAACACATAACGCACACACCCTTTCTGCAATTTACCATTTGGCAGGACAAAACTATTACCCAGGACAATATGAATTCCAATGTTTACACGGTATGGGAGAACCGCTTTATGCGCAAGTTGTGGGTAAAATTGTTGATGGAAAATTAGGTCGCCCTTGTCGTATTTATGCCCCTGTAGGAACGCATGAAACATTACTTGCCTATTTAGTGCGTCGCTTGCTTGAAAATGGGGCTAACACCTCATTTGTAAACCGAATCGCAGATAACACAATTTCCCTCGATGAATTAGTTGCTGATCCCGTAAAAGAAGTGAATAGAATGGCGCAAACAGAAGGCCAAATTGGGCTTTCGCATCCTAAAATTCCACTCCCTCATCAACTTTATGGTGATGAACGTAAAAATTCACCCGGTATTGATATGTCAAATGAGCACCGTTTGGCATCACTCTCTAGTGCATTATTAACCTCAGCCTCTGAAAATAGACATTGTGAACCGTTGTTAGGTGATACCTATAACTCTTCAGAAACTACTCAAGAAACTCAATCTATTTTAAACCCTGCAAATCATGCTGATACAGTGGGTACTGTACGAGAAGCTACAGAAGCTGAAGTAGATTTTGCTTTAACCATTGCTCAGGAAAAGGGTGAAATCTGGTTTGCAACCCCCCCAGCGCAAAGAGCATTATTCTTGATCCGAACTGCGGAATTAATGGAACAACAAATGGGACCTCTCATGGGCGTTTTAGTTCGTGAGGCGGGGAAAACTTACAGTAACGCCATTGCTGAAGTCCGTGAAGCCATTGATTTTCTCTATTACTACGCAGCACAAGTTACGCATGATTTTGATAACAATACACATCTACCTTTAGGGCCTGTGGTTTGTATCAGCCCTTGGAACTTCCCATTAGCCATATTTAGTGGGCAGATTGCAGCTGCTTTAGCTGCGGGTAATACTGTACTGGCTAAACCGGCAGAGCAAACACCGCTAATTGCCTCAAAAGCAGTAGAACTCTTCCATCAAGCAGGTATTCCTCGCTTTGCATTACAACTTTTACCCGGTCAAGGAGAAACCATTGGTGCACGTTTAGTGGCTGATGAGCGTGTACGTGGCGTAATGTTTACAGGTTCAACGGATGTTGCTCATATTTTACAAAAAACCTTAGCAGGTCGGTTAGACAGCGAAGGCCGTCCAGTGCCTTTAATTGCAGAAACGGGTGGTTTAAATGCAATGATTGTTGACTCCTCCGCATTAACCGAGCAGGTTGTTACGGATGTTATGGCTTCAGCTTATGATAGTGCCGGTCAACGTTGTTCTGCATTGCGTCTTTTATGTATTCAAGAAGAAGTGGCTGACCACACTATCGAGATGCTTAAAGGTGCAATGGCGCAAGCGATGATAGGTGATCCGAGTTTATTATCGACTGATATTGGTCCAGTTATTGATAAAGATGCAAAAACTGGCATTGAAAAGCATATTAAAACAATGCGCGCTGAAGGCCACGAGATTTATCAAGCTTCACACAATAGTCTGCCAAAACAACTTGAAAATAACAGTACCTTTGTTCAACCTACTTTAATTGAGTTAGATAAAGTCAGTTCACTAAAAAAAGAAATTTTTGGTCCTGTATTACACGTTGTGCGCTACGCAAGCCAAGATTTACCTGCATTACTTGAAGAAATTAATGCAACAGGCTATGGCTTAACAATGGGTGTCCATACACGTATTGATGAAACTATTGCTTATGTGGCCTCAAATGCCAAAGTAGGTAATTTATATGTTAATCGTAATATGGTCGGTGCAGTCGTTGGCGTTCAACCTTTTGGTGGTGAAGGATTATCTGGTACAGGCCCGAAAGCAGGTGGCCCGGTTTATCTGTATCGCCTATTATCAAAACGCCCCGAAAATGCGGCAACACAAACACTCGCGCACCAAGATGAAAAATACCCTATTGATACATCCATGCGTAACTTACAAACTTATAATAAGTATATGGAATGGCTTGAAAACAAAACGGAAAAAGTGCATTACGATGCCTTAAAGAAATACGCACTTGCATCACAAACGGGGACCTTACGAGTATTACCCGGTCCTACGGGTGAACGTAATACTTACCAACTAGTTCCTTGCGGCAATGTACTGTGTATTTCAGATAATGAACAAGATGTATTAACCCAAATTGCAGGTGTGCTTGCTTCGGGTTGTCATGCTATTGTCGCCAATAGCTCATTCTCACAGAAAACATACCGTGAATTACCTGATATTGTCAGAAAAACAATTACGCTTACTGAAAACTGGACAGATGATCGATTGAAAATTAATGCAGTAATTTATCATGGTGATAGTGATCAGTTACGTGAAACTTGTCAGAAAATTGCACAACGTAAAGGCGCAATCATCTCTGTTCAAGGATTTTCACGAGGTGATACGGGCTTATTGTTAGAACGTTTACTACATGAAAGAGCATTAAGCATTAATACTGCGGCCGCAGGTGGTAATGCGAGTTTAATGACTATTAGTTAATTAACACTCCTCTTTTTCTCTTGTTATTTTGAGGCCACCTTTAAATATCATTTTCTTAAAGGTGGTTTTTTCTTTTGTTAAATTATTATTTCTAAAGAAATAACTAAGATGATAGTAGTTTCAATGCTGTGATTGTTCTCACTCTTTTAATCTTTATCTATCGCCGACAATCTATTTAGTAAATATACTGATTACCAAGTCAACCAAAGCCTAGAAGTTGATTGAATTATATCTTTATGTATACCTTAAAAGTTACGCCCTCCGGGGCGTTTTTTTTACTTATTGTTGTCATACCATCAACACAATATTGTATTTAATACATCGATAAAAAATAGAAAAAACAAAGATGAAGCAAGAAAAAACAGAAAGGATGTTGAATTAAGTCAAAAGAAAAAAGGAGTAGGCTAAGCTACTCCTTTTAAGGTCTCTCTTGAACGCAATTAGTGACTACTACTGATCGATGATGGCTCTTGACACCAGTCGAGATATTGCTCGTACTTACGTAGTGCAATATTGTAGTTACTAAATGCAGAGGGAGTGAGCTTTTTACTCAGGTCTGACTGAATTTTCTCCGTCGTAAACTCTTGACGAGGAAAATTAGTTGAAGTCAGTAATTCATCGAGCCGACGTAAACGAACCACATACTCACGAACAGTACTGTGGCTCATCTCCGTTTGTTCAAACAAATACTGCTTAAAAGACATAATGTCAAAGTAGTCAGTTTCACTATTACAGTAAATCTCACTACAAAAACGGCATAGCGCAGAGAACTTCTCTTGTAACGTTTCCCACGTTTCATCATCAATTAAATCCGTCATTTCAGAAATGGCTTCTTTATTGATAACTTGGCGATTGAATACGAGAGAGATCCGATCAAGCGCCTTGTGGCAATGTAAACAATGAGTCTGGCTGTGTTTATAGTCTTTAATGTAACGGCTTAGCGGCCGTTTCTTTTGTGTTGAAACAGACATAAGAGATAAAGCCCTGTGTTGTAGTCTTAATAAACAAAAACAAAAATAAGCAAAACTTCTATTTCTCTGGGTTTAAGCGTGCTCGCAACCTTTTTATGGCCTGGCTGTGTAGCTGGCTCACGCGGGATTCCCCGACATTAAGCACTGCGCCTATTTCTTTCAAATTAAGTTCTTCCTGATAATACAGGGTAAGAACCATTTTTTCCCTTTCGGGAAGCAATTCTATCGCGTCTATGACTCTTTGGCGAATATCACTTTCTAATAACATCTGTAGCGGATTGTCATCATGATCTTCGTCTTGAGACGGCTCACAGCTTTCACCGTAAATTTCATGCCATTCGTCATAAGAGAACAATTGGCTGTTATTCGTATCCAATAGGATCTGCCGGTATTCTGCTAACTCAATCTGCAAATGATCAGCAACTTCCTGTTCTAATGGTGGTCGTCCTAGATCCTGCTCAAGTTGATGAATAGAATGAGTCACTTCTCTTGCATTGCGACGCACACTGCGTGGCGCCCAATCTCGACTGCGTAGCTCATCTAACATAGAGCCACGGATACGTTGAACAGCATAAGTGGTAAAGGCAGCGCCTTGCATTGAGTCATAACGCTCAACGGCGTTTAATAACCCAATTCCACCCGCTTGCAAAAGATCATCCAATTCAACACTCGCAGGTAACTTGACCTGTAATCGTAATGCTTCATGGCGAACCAACGGGACATATCGCTCCCAGAGGCTATTTTTGTCCATCACGCCTTCGGCGGTATACAAATCACTCACAACAAAAGACACCTTTGGATAAAAGACCGGAAACCATTATCTGGCGAAATAAATTTAGCAATCGGCTGAACAGTGAAGCAAAAGCGCCTCTTTTTCACCTATGCCAAATTTTTAGCAATAATCGGGTTTTCATTGATAAATTAATTTGTCATTGCATTACGAGAACTACTTTACCTTAAAACATCCACTGCTAATCCTTGGAAAAACCGTTAATTAAATTGATAATTTATCTCATTAAAAGAAATTGATGCATTGAATGTGCATTCTGTTCATAAAAAAATAACATATAAATCATAGTATTTTATTTTGTGGGATTTTAGCGTCTAATTCATGAGTTGGAATACTCATAAATGATTAATTAAAAAAACGATTGTTTTGATGATAAAACACCCACTACAGAATAATGTAATGGGTGTCATTTGAGGATTATTTAAGATTGAAATTAACGAAGCAGTGATAATACGTTTTGAGGCATTTGGTTTGCTTGCGCTAATACAGAAGTGCCTGCTTGTTGCAGTATTTGACCTTTACTCATATTAGACACTTCTGTCGCATAATCGGCATCTTCTATACGGCTACGTGATGCGGTCAGATTATTAACAGTGTTGCCTAAATTAGCAATGGTAGAATCTAAACGGTTTTGCACAGCACCCATGGCACTGCGTAAGCTATCAACTTGAGATAATGCTTTATCTAGTGTTGATAATGGTTGTTCATTAACTATATCTAAACCTGCTACCGCTGTTGTAGTAACATCCACTGTTGCTTTATCGCCTGCGGCACCTGAGGTTACCGTTGCATTGAAGTAACCTTCAACGCCTTTTGTATCTACAGTTTGTACGATAAGTTTTGATTTATCGTCTTTACCATCGGCACCTTTTACATAATAAATATTATAGCTTTTAATTGTACCTTGTGTAACTTTGTCATCTAGCGCTTGAGTATTAAGCTGTTGCATTTCTTTAGGTAGTGTTGTACCCCCTGTTGGAGTCACTTCCACGTTGGTTGCTTTAGAACCAATTTTGCTTTTTACTGATAAATCCAATTTATCAATACCTAATGTAGTCGCATCCATTTTTTTCAGAGCAACACTGATTTGTTCTTTATCATGCGCACCCACTTGTAAATTTAATGTACTGTCTTCGCTTAACACTTTTACGCCATTAAATTGTGTTTGTTCTGAGATACGATTAATTTCTGCGGTACGTTGATTCACTTCTTCCTGAATAGATTTAATGTCGGATGATGTGAAAGTATTGATTAACGCTATTTAGCCTACAAAGCCACTATCCATGCCAGCCAGCAAATTTTGACTTTGCAGAATTTAATCATTTTTACCATCATTTCACATATATTGTGTCACAATCTCGACACAGTATGTCACACCTCCTCATTTTTAATTCCACACCCTGCTATACTCTCCAAAAAACTAAATGGATCTGTTATGAACCTCGCAAACTTATCTCAAGAAGAAAAAGACAAAATCAATGTCGATTTATCAGCTTCAGGTGTCGCATATAAAGAACGACTCAATATGCCAGTTGTTGCGTCCGAAGTTGAACGACAACAACCAGCACATTTGCGCGAGTACTTTAATGAACGGTTAGCGTTTTATCGTGAGAGAAGCAAGAAGTTGCCGGATGGAAATTCAGTGCAGTATTTGAAGACGGAGTAGCGCCGATGCTAGATGGAACCGACCGAGTTATATAATCAATCAGTTATCAATTTCGGGTGCCTTATTGGTGTCCTGATTTTCTTCCTCTTCTTTTTGTCTACGTTCCTCTTCCGCTTTCTGCGCTTCTTCCATCTCACGCATTCTCACGTTATAGATGGATTGCTCTGGCATCTGTACACGAACGGAAATAAAGCGACCGGCTGGAATATCAATCGGATCGCTATCATTGAAGCCGTCAATATCATTACGGGCGAACTTAGGTGCATTAGGATGAGTGCGATGATAGGTTTTAACGAGAATAGAACCGTCCTCATTTACTTCAGAGTTAACCCAAATAAGTGGCTGTTTATTAACATCGAGTGGAATTTCAATACCGCCATCAACGCCACCCCAGCCAGCGTCCGCGTTAAAACCCAGTACGCCTTCAATGAGATATTCACCCTGCGCTACTCGAGTAACCGTAGCACCTTCGGATTCGTCGTTAGTTGTAAATCTACCGTCAGAATTGATGTCGATGATTGGAGAGGCTCGCTTAATAAACCCGTTACTATCTACCGTTGTATTCCTGTCAGTCCATAAATTATGAACATATTCAGATGTCGCATTGCCCGCAACAACTCGACATGAACCACCATTCCAAGAAGACACTAAGGCCTGATAGGTATCTTTTGATTTAAAATAAGCGATTGGGGAGCCACCGAGACCGTATTTTGTTGTTTGCTCATTTCTAATAATTTGCGTAACCGTATTTCTATTCATTAATACAGCGCGAAGCTCTGCCTCTGAAATGTTCGTTGATGGCGTCTCAGAGCCTCCCCATCCATAATCACCAACAAGCATCAGCGTGCCCCCTTTTCTTTCAGGAAAGCGAATAGAATACCCAGCACCATTATAGCTACAATAAAAACCAAACGGATCACCCGTGTTGGCTCTTAAAAGACCAAAGTATGTCTTGGAATTATTTCCATCAAAGCTATATATGCCTGAATGTGAAATAACTTGTCCTTTGAATATTTGTGATTCTGTGGTTACTAAATCAGCTTTATTACTGATATCCCCCTGCATCTTCTTAATACTATCTAGCGTAACAATCTCACCGTTCGGCATCTCAATTTTTGTTTGTCCGGTCTGAGTCATCCACGTATTCATTGCATCAAGGAAATATTGCGTGTATGCATTTATTGCAACCATCGTTCTTGCTGCATCACTATTATTATCGGGTTCTGTAACATGAATTGAGAATGTGGTGTTAGTTGCAGTCGCTAATGCGGGATGAGCTAATACTAATTCAGTATCGGAATTAACGGATTTAATCATATACGGAATATTTGTTGTTCCCGATTTAATTAAAATAGTCATTCCGATATTAATGGCTGGATTATTATTTTTAAATTTAGTGTCAGTTCCGCGGACAATAGCAGACCCTGACACTGTGTTAACAGTGCCTGTTGTGTATATCATGATTTATTTCCTTATTGCTTGCAGGCTAATAGTGTTATTTTGAAATATCTATCTTCGCTGTCATATCTAAATGCGCCTGGTGTATTCGCTTTTAACGTTGTTGATGGAGAATTCCAATAAGTAAATTCTTCATAACTTCCACCATTTTTAATTTCAAAGAACTTATCATCGTTTAACCACAATCGACACCACTTACTATTATGAGTCGTTGCTATGGTGACTACTTGAATAACACGGTCAAAAGATTGTGCTGGTATCGTAATTGTTTCTCCATTACCAAGAGAATAAAACTTAACTATGTCACCTTCGATATTCTCTACTTTTAAAGTCCCTTTTATTTCACAGTTTTTTTCAATTATAACATTTTCTAATTTCCCAGAAGTTGCCTCTATTTCTCCTCTCGCTTTTATATTCTGAAATTCAGCAAACCCATTTTTATTAATATGCCAACCATCAACACCTGTTTTGTAGGTATTAGATTGAATAACATTCCCTATTTTTGCATTTGTAATAGAGCCATCTTCGATAAATAAATCTCGAACAAAGAATTGCCCGTTCTTGGCATACATGAATAATTCCATCTTGCCATTTGCAGGGTTATACCAAGCAAAATTATTGGCGTTGTAGCCAATGAATGATTCAAGCTTGCCGTTCTTAACCTGAGCACTAATCACTTGCCCTGCTGCGTTATAACTAACGCCATCATGTTTGATAGTAATATTGATTGAGTGAGTGACAACACCGTCACCAGCCTGATTGAAGGTAGCTTGCATTTTCTCCTGTATCATTCCCTCCTGTTCATCAAACTTAGCTTGAACTTGTGTTTTGTTTTCAGCAAATGCCTTGTTTGTGTTAGAGATGGCTTGAGAATTTGAAGCAATATCGGCCTCAGCCTGATCAACCTTAGTACGTATTTCAGTAAAGCGCTGACCGATAGCCTCATCAAGATTGGTAATTGACGTTTGAGTCTCTTTAATTGCAGACGCGTTATCACCAACAGCGGAGTAAATTTCTTTGACTTCCTGCGCCCAGGCTTCGTCTTGAGTTGCGTTAGCCTGCCATAGCTCACTAATGCCGGCTTGAGATTCAGCATGTTTTATTAGCAACTGCCTGGAATTACGATGACTTGCGTTACTAAGAATAATCGCTGTCTCAGCATTCCAATCTAATCGCTCACTGAGTTGCTTACCCGCGTCAGTTGTCATGAAATGACCGTCTAGTTCATCGAGAATGGCTTCCGTGTTGTCATCAGCCTGCCCCTTCGCTTCCACGAAATGAGATTTACCATATTCATTGACGCTTCGTACATAAAACCAGTAATCATGACCTGCCTTTAGCTGTCCTTTAGTCCAGAATTTAGCTCTACCTAAAAAATCAGCCTTTGACTCTATTTCATTGATATTATCAATTCTGTTTTCACCAGAAAACCAGAACTCAAACTCAGTATTTAAAGTGTGCGGCGCGGAAATATGAGGGATCAGTTTTATTTCAAAAAAACCAGACTCAACAGTTATTGAGCTAGGTGCGCTAGGCGTGCCAATAACCATCTGCACTTTTGATTCGTTGCCAAGCATTCCATTAGCATCTTTACCTCGCACACCAACAAGATAATCTCCAGATTCAAGTCCATTGAAGTAGTATTCAAGATCTGTTGTGCTTCCGGTAGAGACAACCTTTCCGTCTTTATAAAGAGTGACATTAAATGAAATATTTCTATTAATGGTTGTTGTTGCCCACATGGCTCTAGCTTGCACCTGTGAGCTGTCATCAACGTAAGCAATAGAAAGACGCTCTATATTAGGAATACGAATAACATTCTGTGTTGGCGGATTCCCAGTAAAATCAACACCATTATCAACAATGCTTTCCTTTTGCGGTTCATGCTGAATGCAGTTGTATAGGTAATTTCCTTCATTATCCTCAGCAATGGAAATTACACGAAATAATCTTGTAGTTAATGTGCTTTTGGAAATGGAAAATACACCATACTGTTTCAATCCATTCGGGATCTCCCGCAAAGTAACAGCGTCACCATCAATAGATTGAATATCTACTTTCTCGAACCCACCTGATGCCCCTAAAAATGAGAAAGTGCCTTTATCGTCATATTTCCAATCTATAGGCGCATCAACAGTAATAGTGCTACCATTAACTGATAAAACCCGACCTCCTACCTTCACTCCTGCAAAGCTATCGTCTGCTACTTCAATAATATCGCCAGAAATGCAGTTAATCCCCTCTCTTCCTGTTGAGAATGTAACGCTATCTTTCTCCAGCTTTTCTGTCTGTAATATCCACTTACCCACTCTGTGAGCCTGTCCGCGACTAGTGCAACCAAAAGCAGTAACTTTCTTAACATTTACACCGCCGAATCGCTGAATGAGATCATCATCTTGAATGAACTCTCTTTCCTCACTCCAACCGTTGATCGGGTTTATCCATGACACCTCGATAGCATTATGACGGGCTGATTTCGCTGTTGATGTATATTTGAATTTTCCATCAATAACATTTGAGTTTGTGTACGTCCATACTGGATCTGATGGTCTATCTTGAAAGCACGTTAATTGCTGTCCGTCCCATAAAGGCATACCGCGAAATACAGACGCTAAGTCATCAAGCACTTCTTTGGCTTTTCGTTGAGAGGTAATGTAGGCATTAAAAGTAAAGCGAGGCTCTTTGTTGCCAAACCCATCATCAACCAATTCATCACAGTAACGAGCAATGGCATATAGCGCGAATTTATCAACGCCAAACGAGCCGATCATCTCTCCTATACCGTATCGTTCATTAGTGACTAAATCGTAAAAAACCCATGCAGGGTTATTAGTCCATGCGGGCTTGAAACGACCAGTCCAGATGCCAGTGTAAGTACGAGACTCCGGATCATAGTTATCAGGGACTTGTATAATCATCCCCTTGATATGATAGGTACGATTGGGTGTGTCGCCGTATTGGGATTTATCGATTTTCATCCCTACGACAGCAGAATTAGGGTAAGAAAATTTAGCGTCAGTTATTTCTGTGTAGCTTGCCCATACCGTTCCGTTTTTCAGTAGATCACTTTTACTATCATCTGTTAATCGTGAAACTCTAATTTGGAAAGGTTTCTTTTTAGGCGCATCGATGATATGAGACTCAAGATATTGACCGCTTATTTTACCTGGCCCTATTGTTACCTTTTCCGCATGCATCCAACCAGAGCCATCATTAACCTCAATAAGCATTTCTGCCGCAGCATCGTACTGATTACCCTTGTCATCTTGACTAACAAGAGCAGAAACACCCAAAGTGAATCTAACGCGGTCAGTTTCCTGATCTGAGATGGTACGTAAGATTGGTGTGCTTTTTTTTACCTCTACATTGACAGGAATTTCTTTTTCTACAAAAGGAAAGTCATCTAATGGTTCTTGCGTTTGCGTTCCTGCTCGCCACTGAACCTCAACACCATGAATATTTGGATTACCATCCGCATCTACAACAGGAGTGCCATTCAATAGAAAACCTGACATACCACCTACAGGGCCTTCTATTGGCCCTTCTGAAACTAAATCGATGACATTAAGAAATTGTTTGTTTTTTAAGTTGTCATCGAGCAACCTCGGAGTGCTTCCTCCACCGCCACCTTTACCCATTAAACAGTCTCCAAACCTTGTGATATTACATTTGAACCCACAACCATCTCGCCATAACAGATAGGAACCGGATAGCCTTGCCCGACTCTATTTGATAACGAGCTGAAATATTGGTTACTTTCTGAATTTCGCCCCTCTATGCTCGGTGCCGGAGGTGTTTTGGTTAACATCGTTGCCAATCCCGCTGCGGCCACTCCAACACCAGCAGCAAATAATGCCGTCGATGTCATTGTTGCTAAAAATCCACCCGGTATTAAAAAAGATGCACCAATTAACGCCGCTCCACCAATAATGCCTAGCCAACCACCAGATTTAGCACCACCAATGACAGGAACAATCGTAATAACATCACCTTCACTTAATGGTGTATTTAATCCCGCAGAAATGCTCTCCTTGGTCATATCATTACCTGCGATACGAACACGAAACTGCCCTTGATTAATCTCTTTTTTCAGCCCATCAATTTGATAGCAAAGACAGCGCAAGGCTTCACCGGCATTGCTTACCTCAAGCTCGAACCGGCGTCCAAATCGGCGCAAATAGCCTGCAAGCTGTAATTTGACCATTGTTTATGTCTCCAGATGCTGTGCGTGTATTTAAACCAGTAACCACCGTAAGTATCTCGCTTACTCAATCTGTCTGGCCTGTGATGCAATATCTCTTGATTTCCTAAGTACAAAGCGGCATGGCAAGGTTTTGAGGTGCCTAAACAAATCAATATCATGTCGCCTTCTTGAGCTTCATCAACTTGATAGAAACCCTGTTTAACTGTGTTATCTAAATAGAGATTTTTCTCTGTGTACCACCATTCATCAGGGCGAATAAAATCATCTAACTGAATGTCTGAAAGGTGATAGGCGTCGCGTATAATGGAATAACAGTCCTGCTCACCATGCTTAAACTCTCTTCCTAATAGTGGTGCTATTGGTCTGAACTTGTGGATCACACCATCACATACCAACCACCACGGTAGATTTGTCTTCCTTTGCATTGCTCTATCGCCAGAACTCAAGAAAGGCTTTCCGTCTGGGTGACTATGAACAATAGCTTTGACGTCTGAATAACACTCTGCTGTCATCCAGTCGTCTGGGTTAATTTCAAAATAGTTTTGCGGATCTGGATGTATATTTCTGCAAGGGAAATACCTATCGCCAGAAATTAAACCGCACGACTCCCTCACTCCTTCTGCTTTCGCGTGAGCGATAATGTCTTTCTCAATCATGAGTTAACCTAATTTGTTTGAGCCTAAATACCCGCCAAATGGCATGACTGATTTAAATCTGAGTTTGCACCCACTGTATTTATGAGAGCACTTATCTTTAACGGGATCAGTTGTTGGTTGGTCTTTTTCATCTGCAACAGGTGGCCCATCATAACCACAATCAAATCCTCGGTATCGCCATGAGCAAATGTCAGCTTGAATAACTCGCCTAGGTATCAGGGCGTTATCTGTTTCTGTTGGAAGCGCTAATATATACGTCACAAAATCAGAGTCTGAACTTTCTCGTTGTTCGATAACGTATTTTTGAACAACCTCTCTTGTTGGATCTGCTTGTTGGTTTCCGTTAGGAAAGTTAACAGCATCAAGATATTGTTCTAAAACCTGTCTGCGAGTAACGATAGCACCTAGCGCATCATCGTAATCGTTGTTGATAGCAGTTAACATTCCGTCGAAGTTAGCAAACGTCATTTTAGGTCTGTCGGATGCGCCCTGTGCCGTTACACTAAACCCTGTAACCTGGACTGGATAAGGCTCATAGCGCAATCCTTGCCAGATAATAGGCTTCAATAAGCCATTCATGCCGTCATGAAAGCGATAAACATCACCACCAAAACGGCTTAAATCGACTTCATACAGATCTAACATTGCATTTTGCTGTAAGTCCGCAACGTCTATGCGCATCTCTTGAGGTATATCTCTCATGCAACAACCTCCTCAAATGTGCAATCTATCTGCCATACTGATGTTCTTGGTGCTACCTGCCAGCCTCGGCAAACAAACTTACGCTTAGAATTATCATCACTGGTTAGCCACAAGAATGACTCAACCGCACCACGAGCCTTAAGAAACTCATCAATCTGCTTACCTATGTCAGCATGTTTAATAAATGAAAGTTGATAGGTCTTTAATTGGTTGTTGATCCCGTCTTTAACTCGTTGTTCGTAACCGTTACCAAATTTGGCTACTTTCACTTTAGGCTCATTACCTACCTGATAAGCTGTTTCAGGTCGCCATCTAAACTCTTCCATTGGTTACTCCAATAAAAAAGGCGACACAAAGCCGCCTGATCAAATATCAGGATATTAATAAATATCCATTAGGTTATTTTATATATTCAGCCCAGAGAAACTTGCCGAAGGAATGGCTGATTTACTTCGGTGTGAGGATTTTAAAATGTCAGAAAATAATAAAGAGTCATATGAAAATTCAATGTTGCAGTATCTCACAGCTTTACGAGCCGAGACCACATTTCATAAAACTGTGTTATTGGTATTGGCTAAAAAGAATCTAAATCAGGATGATAAAGAAATAATAAGAAAGATTATTGATAGCTCAAAACAAAAAAATAAAGAAACAAATACCGAGATTCTTAGCAATATATATTCAGAAGAGATAGAAAGATGCTTTAAATTATTTATGGATAATGTTTAATCTACTGACGTTGACTTTAGATCAAGGAAAATATTGTCAACTTTAGTTTTACATTCATATAATTTTAGTAATTTCTCTTTTCCACAGCTCGTTGCCTTTTGCATATCTGCGAGCTGTTTTTGTAACTCTGCTATTTGCTGCCCTTGCTGTACCACTTGTGCTGACAACGTATTGACTAACATTTCTAAATTTTGATTGCTCATAACTACCTCTTAATTACCAACTTCTTGATTTTTCTAAAGCACCACCGCCACGCATTTCGGTGCCAAGTACGTCATAAACCGTACCTCTCACCATCTGCTGTATCTGTTGTGCTTCCTTTTGAGTGATGCCATTTGGTGCCTGAACTTGGAATGTAAAGTGCATATCCCCCATGCTGATACCATTACCACCTTTACCCATCTGTCGATTACTGATAACTCGACCATTATCACCCGGTATCATGTACTGACTACCATTCGATGCTTTGAATATCTCTGGTTTACCCCCTTCTCCAACCTGATACATTTTACCAGCACCAACCTGACCGCCATTTTTACGAGCACCTGCAAGCGCAATCATTGCTGGTATTGCTGCCGCCATCGCAGCCATTCCCCAAGTTGCAGCAGAGCCCATTGTGGCAATACTGGTTGTTGCTGCGGCTGGAGCCATTGCTGCCGTGATTGCACCGCCAGTTGCCGTTGCCTCTGCTACCGCTTGAGCATTTGACGCTTTACGCATAGCGTTTTCAGTAATCATGTTCTTAACCTGTTGCATGCCCATTTGAACCAGAGCGCCAACGGCTTGGTCTACAATGGTTAATGCGACATTGCGGAAAGCATCGTTAAGGGATTGAGTACCTGTTAATAGCCCTGTAATTACGTTAGCGGAGCGTTGCCCTAATGCGTCTAACCCATCAGCTAAGAACTGATTAGCTTGACTCTGATTGCGCCATATATCCCATTGAGCATTCATGCGGTCTTGCTCGTATTGGGTATTAGCGGCATTCATTAACGCTAAACCTTGCTGAGTGATAGCACCTTTTTCAGTCTCAAATTCACGGATAAGCGCAAGTTTACGCTCGTGTTCATTTTTGAGTTGCTGAACAGGGTCTACTTGTGCCTTTAAATTATCTTGCGGTGATACAGCGTTATTAGCCTTTATTTCGGCTATTTTTTGCTGATATTCCGCTTCAATTTCAGCTTTACGCCTTGCTGCCTGTTCAGTGAGAGACACATCATCTTTTGTTATCCGCTCCAAGTCTTTCAACTGCTTATCGTGAGATTCCTTTGCCTTAGCGACTAAATCAAGCTCAAGCGCGGCTTTCTTATCAGCTAGGTTACGCTCAATGTTGTATTTTTCTTCTGCGAGCTGTTCCGCTTTTTCAATCTGCTTAGGAGATGCAGTATCACCCAGTGCTTTAACCGCGTCATACTTAGCCATTTCAAGAGATCCGTCTTTGTAACCTTTGTTTAAAAGCTCAATTTCTTCTCTCTGGCGCTTTAATGCTTCGTATGCTGCATCTGTGGCTTTGGTTGATTCATTTGTTGTTTTGTTACGTTCGGCTGCGGCATCTTGAGCCTCTTGAGTGGCTATTGCTATTTGCTTTAATTGATTTATTTCTTTTTCGTCTGTTATTCCTTTATCTTCAGCGTAAAACTCAACTTGAAGCTTTCTTTTATCGATTTCGCTTTTTGCGTTAGCTAGTTTCATATCACGCTCTAGTGACTTCCTTAAATCAAGCCCCTCCTTAGACCACTCGAAAGATACTTTTTCAGCATTAAAGTCTTTTATAGCTTGAGTTGATATGCCTAACTTTTTAGCAAAGAAGTCTTGCGCATCAGATAGCATTTGCACTTTCTGAACACCGTTTCCAATTTCGTCGTGAAGCTTTCTTGCTTCCTCCATTTGATCAGCAACTACTTTGTTAATTTGACGATCTATTTGCAGTAACGCATTCTCAGAATAAGAAAGCTCAGTAGTTTTACTATCAAGATTTGCCTTAGCAATTGCCAGATCGTTAGTTAGCTCTTTTTCTTTTTCTCTTGCAGAATCAGGTCTCCAAACTCCAGACTCATTAAGTTTTTTCTGTATGCTTAACTGTTTGGTTAATGATTCCACTTCTTCTTTTAAATCAGAGATATCTTCTTTTTTCTGCGCTATGTTTTGAGAGGTCTTAACCCTAGCCGCATCAAGTTGTACCCTGTTTAGTTCCTTCAGTCTTTCAATTAAGTCTGGTAATTCGTTACTGTAATCTCTAGCCGCTTGCTTGGCGCTTTTCATCGCATCTATTACATAGTAAACAGCAGCACCAATAAGCATTAAAGCGCCCATAGGCCCACCAAGAGGAGCAGACGCTGCATTAAGCGCCTTCATTGCATTTGACATGGTCAAAGCAGTTGCCGCAACTCTTGCTTGGGATGCACTCAATGCCTGATTTGCTTGTGTTGATGCGATAGCGGCATTTGTATAAGCGGTTCTTAATCTAGTAACGTTAGCTAATGCCGTCGCCTCAGCGTTAGTTCCGATAGTTAGCTGATGTTGTTCTCTTGCTCTCTTTAGTGCTAAAGCTGCCGCCTCTTTATCCGCTAAGGCTTTTCTTGCAAGAACTGCCGCCGCATCTCTTTCGGCTATGGTTGCCTGTCTAGTTGCCATGACAGCCGTTATTGTATCTCTGGCTTTTTTTATTTGTGCCACACTAGCCATGGCTAAAGCGCCAACATATCTTGAGCCTATTACCGCAGCAACCGCTGTTAAAATAATTCCCATTTCTGATAAATTTTGGCTAACGGTAATTACAGCATCACTGAATACGTTAATAGATGTCTTTATTGTTGTATTTTCACCGAGAAACTTGGTTAAGTTGTTCCCTGCCTCTTGAAATGCCTGTGACATTGTTCGAGTTGTTTTAGCGAACTCCTTACCGATCGCATCACCTTGAGAGAGCAAGCCTTTCACAACAACATCAGTAGTTAGTTTACCTTCCGCAGCCATCTTGCGCAGCTGACCAATACCAACACCCATTGAGTCAGCAAGCGCAACCATCAAGCGGCTACCTTGCTCCGCTACTGAGTTGAATTCTTCACCGCGAAGAACGCCAGAGGCGATACCTTGTGACAACTGAATGATGGCGTTTTCTGCTTCCTGTGCAGTAGCACCAGAGACGATAAAGCCTTGGTTGATAATGGATGTTAATTTTGCCAAGTCTGCTGCTGATGTATTGTATTCTCTCGTTCCTCGTTCAAGTCGTGCATAGAGTGTTGCTGTGGCATCGAGGCTAGATCGCGTTGCTTGAGAGATATCAAATACTCGCTGAGTGACATCAATCAGTGACTCACTTGCGCGAACTGAGTTAGATAATTTGTTGTTTAACTCAGTCCATGCTTCAGAATAACTGGCAACCATTGAAGCCGATAAATAACCAGTCAGAGCAGCGGCAACTTTGGATAGAGACTGCATTGAACGCTCTGTGTTATTTACTGACTGAGACGTTCGGTTAAAGCTACTATCCATACGATTAAGGCGTTGCTCTAACTGCTGTTGCGATGTAAGCAATTGCCGAACATCCATTTGAACTTGATAAACGATTTCGCCTACATTTGCCATTTATCGGCTCCTTAAAATAAAAAAACCCGCCGATTGGCAGGGTTACTTTGATTAATTACTGTATAAAGTTAATACTTAACGCTTCGCACTTCTCGTAGCATATCGTCAGCTTCACTACATCTATCTTTTTGTTCTTCTGGTATTTTTTCTCCAGACTCGCGCATCAAATCACAAACCATGCTAATTCTACCTTGCTCAAATGCATGACCCATTGATGCGATAACGAAACCCTCGCACGACTCTTTATCCTTGTGGTTAATACAAGCTGCCTTTGCAATATCTGGTATCTTTATATTTTCTTTAGCAATAGAACCAGCGCTAAATAAAATAGATAAGGTAGTCAATACCCAGAGTGGTGTAACTAATATCTTTCTCACAATGCCATCCTCTATGGTTAGTTTATTTTTAAACTACCTTCTTTTTAAGATTTCTTTTATTTTCTCGTGATTTGTTTCTTGAGTAGAGTCTGCATCTAAGATATTTCTTTTTTCTGTTGATGAGATCGATTTACCTTCAATCGCATCAACAATTGATCCACAGCCAAAGAAAACAGACCCTATTAATGATGAGAAGCATCCACCAAACACAAGTAGCGTTATATTTGGCATCTGCTCGGCCATCTTATAACTAGATGTGTTAACAAAAGACATTATCCCTAAAAATATAGACACGATACCAATTGCCAATAATATCCCGCCAACATGCTTTAAATTCACAACACCATCCTCGTTAGTTAATTTGTTCTTATGTTATATAGATGGTGATGCAAAAGGAAGCAAAAAACCTCAGTTAAGAGGCGTGATATGTGATCTCGAACAAGCCGTCCTTGGCTTGGGTGATTAAGCTACTTCAACACCATGAATGGCGTGTCGCAATGCTTTTACTCCGTTGTCGTTATATCTGAATGCTTCAACCTGTTTTGATGAATAAGCAGATTTATCTAAGAAATATTTCCCATATTCCTCTGTTTTTAATCCGTGCTTATTAGCCATGCGTCCGATTTTATTGGCAGATACTTCAAGCATTTCGCCAACTTCGCCAGCTGTATAATACTTTTGTTCAAGTGATGGCAAAGGAACGGCTTCAAACCCAACAATCGGATTGACGATATTGGCCGCTGCACATTGCTTCGCTTCATCACTCAGGTTCGGCATTAAGTCGAATAAGTTAGTAATGGCATCAACCGACATTTTCAGCGTTCTTGCTTGGCGGTATTCAGGTAAACCTGATTGGCTTTTGCCGCTTTTTTGAGAGGCTACATGCATTGATTCCAGTTTATCAACCAGAACACGACGAACAGCTTTTGATTCTCTAGCGGCTACACGAAGCGCTTGCTTAATATCCATTTCGATTATTTCAGAGCTAGTATTGTTTGGTTTTTGAACTACAAAAATTTTGTAGTGCTCGCCATCCAATTCATCCTTTACTCTGTCAATCAATACGTTATTACGAATTTTATTTTCACCACATGACTTACGAGCCATGTTAATCATTGATAATAACTTCTGAGTATCAATAGTTTTGTTCGTGACAGTGTTAAAACTATTTGTTAAAGTGATCTCACTCATGAAACATTTCCTTCTGGGTTTTGTTTGGGATTAGCCAGCAGTTCGCACCTGTTGGCTTTTCTGTTTTTACCTGCATATTCTTGGCAACTCACCTTCTTGTAATCTCCCGTTAATGTCTCTCCTTAAATTCATCAGAAACGCATAACCATCTTGAAATCTATCAACCAGCTTTCCAGCAAGTGGTGATTCAAGTTGTCTTAGCATTGGATATATTTCTGACTTCCATGCTGAATAAAAAACATCGTAGTGATTAAATAGAGCATTAATGTTGTGAGCATCTCTTTCCCTTTGGGTTATTGGGCGCGTGCTAACAACAACCACATTTTTTCCTTTATTAAAATAGTGATCTTCCATTAATTCGAACACATCCCATGCTTTGTCTGTATCTAACATTTTCGCGTGACGAGCCGCACCTCTTTCCGTCCACAGAATTAAACTTCTCGCTTTTGGTGAAATTTGTAGGTTACTTAAAGTAACTCGCAAATTTTTTAGAGCATTTCCAATAACTTTGAAGTAATGCTTACCCTCAATAAAGCGACCTGCATTACGGGAGTGGTTTACTTTTATGTTGTTACTTTTAGTATCATATAACTCAGCTAACAGTTCAGTCGTCACAACAGGTATTCCGTTATGCATAATTGCTGGGATGGATTTAACTGAATTGCTCATATCGTTAATATTTGCTAAATTAGTCATGTCACTTATTCTCGCCCAAGAGTATATTTGATAATGAAACCTCAATTGCTCGAACAATTGGGGTTTCTTCTTTTTTACGGCATCTCAAGTTCACCATTTTCCACCTTCTCTCTAAATACCTCTAAAATATATTCAAGCTGAACTTGAGTAGAGCGCCGTCTATTCTCAGCAACATTATCAATCCATTGCCTCATATCTGGCTTCATTCGAAATGGGTACGGCATAATTCTGTTTTTCTTTTCCATTTTATCTCCTATGAAGTATTTCAATGTCACATCTTCATGATGTAGTATTATTTATATATCATGACTCACATTGTGTCAATATGAATTTTAAAGAGTTCACATATGAAAATTAATGATGGTTTTAAAATCCGTATACAGCTAGCAAGACAAGCACTCGAACTAACCCAAGGGGAATTGGCTGACAAAGTGGGGGTTGTTCGCAGGCAAATAGCCGCATATGAAGCTGGAGATTCAAAACCGAGAATCAATGTTTTAAATAATCTCGCTGCTGCTCTTGGCACTAGCGTAAGCTGGTTAGCGTCAGGTGAAGGCGTTGCTCCAGATATTGGCAATATTCGTACCACAATTACATTGCCCCTCATCCCTATCATCACAAGCGTGCAGGCTGCTCATTTTTCTTTTAACAAACCTATAGTTGGTGTTGAGTACATACCAAGCCCTATGGATCTAGACATCGCCACATCTGAGAAGTTATTCGCTTTAAGAATTGAAGGTGAGTCAATGTGCACAAATGATGGCATTAGCTTCCCACAAGGAGCTATTGTCATTTTTAACCCAAGCATAGAGCCACTCGATGGTGATTTTGTTCTATGCAAATTGAGTGAAACTAATGAAGTTACATTCAAAGAACTTTCTATAGAGCAATCAAATAAATACTTAAAACCATTAAATAAGAACTATCCAGATATATTAATTGGAAACAATGCAACTATTGTTGGGGTTGCCGTCTATTCTCTTATTGACCTAAATATAACCAGCAGAAGAAAAGCGCTTAAAGCATTTGGAAAATATCACAATGAAAACAGAAACTTAAATGATACAAATAAAGAAAAATTACTATCAGAAAGATTAAACAAAATCGAATCCATGCTTGAGAAATTACTAACTAAAAACAATTAACAAACTGATAAATAAGGATGTGGTATGAAGCTTACCCCAGAATTACTACGCGATGGTTGTGAAGGTCTAGTCAGAGAGCTAACTAGACTCAGCCAACTAAATCGCCCACTATCTTTAGATGATTTTTCTGACTGGGCGTCGCGTGAGGAATTTATTAAGAATCTGTTTTCCAAGTACGGTGAGTTTATTAAAGGATTAAGTATATTGGATAGCGAGAGCAAAAATTACTGTGCAGACTTAGCTGAGTACATGGAAAATGCCATAGCACGGTATGATAATGCCGTAACATACGCTACCTACGGCATCACTGATAGTGCATATCTATTTGCAATAAATATTCTTTTCTCTGTCTATAGAGAAGCTGATAATTTATAACCACCCAGCCCAAGGACGGGCTAGATTCAGGCAATAAAAAATCCACCGGAGTGGGTTCGATTCTAGTTTAATTTGCCGTGACATTCTTTATATCTTTTACCACTACCGCAGCAGCAAGGGGCATTTCTTGATTGTGGTGCATTATCACTCTTGTCCCACAATCCTTTAGCATCTCTATGTTTTTCTATAAAATCTGAAATTGCATCATCGAAAGCCAGTAGCTCAGATGCTTTTATGACATACCCCAAGTTGTTAGGGAACATTCCGATAACTCTATTTTCTTCATCCTTGACATTAGATATCGTTTTGACACTTGACTGGTGAGCTAAATACACTGTCCCTAATAAGGCTATTCTATTTCCGATACAAATATTCCCATGTTTATCTATATATCGGCCAATATTTGCCAATAACACAGGTGAGCCACTAGAGCCAGGATAAACAGCAGCATCAATCAAAAACTCAGACTTGCCATTTAAGTTTAATTTTGGATCTGTTGCTGTAACCCCCTTTCTTATGATGGGTAAATTATGCACAGTATCCCAAAGACCATTCGGATAACCTATCATGATAATATCTTCCATTGGAGATAGTTCACCAAGTAGTTCATCAGAAATGATAAAATCTTTATTAAGGTATGTGAAAGCGTATTTTTTACCGCTAGCCTCTGCTGAGTTCAATATCATACCTATCGGTATAACTGCTAGATCAATGTTTTTATCGGGGTGGTATATTACATAATTTTTTACTTCCTTTATCCCTATAGCATCATAATTTCCTAGGTCAGGATCTCCGTTATCATCTTGTCTTGTTAGATGAAATATAGCGTCTTCTGAATCTTCTAAAACATGCTTATTTGTTACAATGCATGGACATGATTCCCCATTCTTGTGCTCTAGGAAACCAAATAAATACCCAGTTCCAGACGAAAAACTCTTGCCATCTTTTAAACATTCGATCCTAACAGTGCTATGAACGAGTATTTCTATGGGATTGCTTGGCTGCTTCATTTAATTAATACCCTTTGAATATTCAAACAAGAATATTAATTTAATTTATGAGTTTTAACTTATCTACTTTTGACTTAAGTTTTGTGATATAGAATGTGATAATTCTTGAAGCTTAATTTCTAATTCCATCACTTTCTTATACAAAAGAGACATGTTTTTATCTTCTATAAAAACACCGCCACCTTCTAAATAATTGACGTCTTTATTATCACTTTTAAAAAATAGCATTTCTGTAGTTAATTTATTTAGTTTATTCATAATTTTCTCTTCCTACTCACCAATCGACGCTTACCACTGATTAACTCATCATTACGCTTATCATCTTGTTTCATGATGTTGTCATATTCTTCTTTCGTGAATCCTTTCTCATCAGGGTATTTAGCTTTAAGCATCATCTGAAACTCAGTCATGGTTAACTGTTCGGCTTCCTCTCGATTCATACCAAAATGCGCACGAGCTGAACTAATGTAGTCAATTGCCATAAACTCATCTGAGAATTCGCTTTTGCCTTCATTGCGTTGAAGTTTACGGATCTTCGCTTTACCGATAATTCCGTGAGTAAATAGTTCTCTGGCAATGACGATAATGTCAGAAATTGGCATCTTGCCGTTTTTATAGACAATACCGCGTTTACCCGATTTCCATTCACCAATAATTTCAGAACAGTCATCATCACAGCACGCCTGCATCACCATCATTGCAGTTTGCAGGATATTGCGTCCATATGTCGGTTTGCTAATAGCCTTTATTAACCACTCAGGAATAACCCTGTAATTCATTACGGCGCGAGTAATTAAATCCTGCACCTCTGTGCCATTTAATTGACCATATGCACTCACAATCTGTTTAGGCTCACCAATTCTTGTCATATTGATGAACGATGGTCTAAATAAGTAATCCTTTTTATCAGTAGAGATAACCATCTCCCCGATTTCTAAAATAGGCGTCATAATCCCTCCTGAATATTATCAAGGGCACTCGAAAGCACCCTTTGTAATATTAAGCAGCGGTAACAGTGACCACGCATTTGGCTGTTTTGCTACCATCTTCGGATGTGACAGTAACGTTTGCAGTACCTTCAGCAACGCCACGCACAGTGACCACATTCACAAGCTGAGTAACTGTTGCAAAGTTCGACTTGTCGCTCACAGCAGTGTAATTTTTGTTCGTCGCATCGGTTGGTGTAAATTTGACAGTAAATGTTTTGGTTTCACCCACTTTTACAGACAGAGTAGCAGGCTCGACAGCAATGCTTTCAACAACGATTTCTTCTTGTAGCCATTCAACCGTTTCTGCATCAGCAACTTTTAATTCACCTGAATAGGTAGAGATTTCTTTTGTTGGAAACTCCATTGACCATGATGTGAATAACATATAGCCCTGAACAACATCAGAACCATCACCTTTCATATCAAGCTGAACCCAGTAATCTGGCTGGCGACCAGCTTTAATTTCATCAAGGATTTCTTTCGCAATATCGAAAGCAGAAGTAGAGCCAGTTACGCCAGCTTTCTTCAATTCCCCATCAAAACTAATGGTGAAGTCAGCACCAGTGACGATTGATTCTGTTAGCCCTTTGATATCATCAGCATTAGACGTTACCGTCTCCATACCAAAATCGAATGACTTGCTTGTTAATGCACCTAAGCGTAAGAACTGATCTTGTGCTGGTACTTGGTCAGGGCATCCTTTTGCAATACGGATAATTCCCGCATTACCCATCACCAACCCTTTTTTGTCAGGACATTGTGACATGTTATAACCTCTTTATTTGCAAATAAAAAAGGCCGCATAAGCGACCTGTTGAGATGTGTTTAATTTAAGATGTGCAGCGGAAAGAAAGCGGGATAATAAACCTACCTTCTGTTGTTTGAATTGGATTAACAAAACCAGATGTATTGATAATAAAACCAATGTTATGGCTTCTAGAGTGACACCTTACATACTCTAGTATTTCGTTAGCTCGCTGAACAATAAACTCAATCCACGCCTTGCCAGATATGAGTGAAACGGTAAAGAAATCATCACCACTTAGATCATCAATACGTCCAGTTCCATTGGGTTGCTGAAATACGATGTATGAATCTGAATCATTCCCTTCTTTTTCATTCCAAATATAATCCTGCTGAATGAAGCCATCTGATAACCCTGATTCAGAAAAATAGTTTTTCAGTCTCTCAAAGGTCGTCATATTTTAAACTCCTCAGCGACAGCCTTATCAATCATTTGTTTCGTTTCCTCAAATCCTTTCAGGAGGAATTCTTTCTTAGCAGTAGGTCTGCGGAAAGTTTGTTTAACATTAGGATCATGAACAAAAACAGCATACGAAGCAGAATAACCAACACGACCAGTAAATAGAGTACCTTTTACTTTTACATCTCTAAATTGTGAATTAATGAGCGTTTTAGTGTCAATTGGTGTATATATTGCAGCTTGCCTACCGCCAATATCTAGCGCTCTATGCATGGCTCGAGCTATCTTCTTTGATGCTATGCTTCCAACCAGAGAGTTTAAGTTAGATATCGCACTACCTATTCCTTTTACTTTTGCCCCCATAGTTACACCGCCGTTGTTAGTGTGTAATCATCTAGACCGCCATTAATATCACGGTCTCTATCGATAGACTTGATCCTGCTAGCACCATGCAAAAATGGATCTCTGTCTTCATACTTACCGATGGCGATATAGTCTTCTTGAGATGCTTCGCTATACTCAGTCCAAATAACATTCTTAATGATTATTTCAGTGCCAATGGTTTTTCTACCATCTTTAAAACTACTTCCGTAATCACATCGGATATGAATTGGCTCTGAAAATATGGGTTTACCGTAACCATCTTTACCTGTAATTTTCCAAATGGTTGCCCACCCCTTGCAAAATCGTCGCAGGATTTTCCCCATATCACCCCCGAACCACATCAAACTGAACAATGCCAACAGGTCGTTCAATAGGTAAGCTATCGGTACATCCAGAGGGATCCAGAGAAGACAGCGTTTTTAATAATGTTTTTCTACCATCAGCAAAATACTGATATGAAACAGAAGCGCCAGAAGGTGCATGTTCTGAGGATATTTTTCTAACGTCAGCAGATGATAATATGAGGATAACCGAATACAGCTTGATTAAGGTAACTACCGCATCTGAATATCCTGCGTTATCAAGGCAATTATCAATAGTGTCCACAATAGATATGGCAGAGCTTATAACAAGGCTTGTTGCCTCAAACCCCATCACCTCTAATTGCTCATTAACTTGCTCACCCGTAATCGCAATAGACATGATCACTCCTTATGGATAAATAAGGGGCTACCGCCCCTCGTATTACCCACCAACGCTAGTATCTTTGCCAAATGAAACCATAACGCCAGCAGTATCTTTAATATCAGTAGCAATTTGCTTCCAGTTAGCTACTGTTTCAATCTGTGCGTTAGTGGGTGATTTGATACTATCTTTACTCCACTGATAACCACGTAGACCAACAGTAAAGTCGTACTCACCTTGCATTAGCGCCTTAATATTTTCTTGGCCTAACACATCCTGAGCCTTCATGATTAGTGGCGATGTTTGAATCGCTGCGGCGCCAGTAACCAAGCCTAACGAATGCTGTTTATCTGCATCTGATAAAGCAGGAATATCAGAGATAACAAAACGACGGCCAAGGTTATCTTGCTTAATAGCAACGTTACCAATTTGGAACAGGTTATTCGCGTTGGTTAGTGTCTCATCCATAAAGTCGTTGAACGTTGCACCATCCATTAACCAAGCGATAATGCGTGAATAAGCATCACCGAATGGACGTGTGGCCTTATTCAAACCTCTTAATGATGGTGTTTCTCCGCCAACAGTAACTGCCGTTGTATTACCAGAAATAGCTGCTTTCAATGCTGCGCCAGAAGTATTAAGGTAATCTTGCAACATGGCTTCTGCTGATTGAGCAGCAACTACCGCGGCCGCTTCTGAGACATCTTTACCTAGTCGCTTCATCATCGTTGGGGTAACAGATACAGGGCCGATACGACCATCAACCTTAATCATACGGTCAAGGATTTGCCCCAATTCTTGTGGCGTTAAATTGCCTGAGCCATATGCATTACGTCGCTGAGCCAACCCACCAAGTAACTGCCATGATGTTTGTTCAATGTAGTCACCGATATGATCACCATCACCAATAACTAAAGCACCGCCAGATGCTTCGTTAAATTGACGGACAGCCTGAGCAACCAGTTCTGTTGCTGCTAGAGATACTTGTTTTTGAAAAATATATAAAGACATATAAATTAATCCTCTTGGATATTAGCAATGATTTCACGTGCACTATCCACTAATGGATTCGTGCTTTTGGGTTTATCACTGCCTCCGGCTGGTGACTTCCCTTTACCGCCGCCTTCCCCTCCGGTTCCGGTGGCTTTGCTACCGATAATTACTGGAGCAAATAACTGATTACTACGAAATTCTTTTTCTAAATCATCAATGGTAAATGCAGAAGGATGGCCAGCAGCGTCAACCACTCGTGTTTTACCTTCCTCCACTGATAATCGAGATTTAATGTGTGGCATAATTAACGGCGCAGCGTCACCCGCAAGTTTTGTAGCCAGCGTTTGTGCGACGTTATCAACCAATAGTGTATGTAGGCTTGTGTCTTTCTCCTGCAACTGTGCTAATAGCTCGCTTTCACGCGCCTTTAACTTTTCAGCCCAGCTTTTTTCTAATGATTCAATGTCGCCATTTTTACGTGCCTGATCTTCTGCTGCTTTTTTTGCAGCCTCTTCGGCCTGTCGGCGTTTCTCCTGCTCTGATTTTTTCTCAGAAAGTAATTCATCAACCTTTTTTTGAAGCCCTGATACATCTGGAATTTCTGGCATACCTTCGATTTGAAGTTGGTAATTACCACCAGACTCTTTGTAAAAAGCCTTTTGCTCATCGGTTAATGCGTCAAATTCTTCTTTCGTTAATAAATATTTAAACATCGTAAAACCTCTGGTTTAGATGGTGCAGTCTCTAACTGCTGATAATAAAAAACCCACCGAAGTGGGTCATTTGAGTTCGATACCTGCTTTATTAAAAGCCTCAGGTATGATCCGTTTAAGTTCCTTAAGCGTTATTGGCTTAAAGTATTTATCGAGCTGTAATTTTGCGAATTTATCAGGTGGTAATCCACCATCACGAAACAACTGCGCCCTTGTCTTACCAAGTACAATGTCCTGCCTATTTGCTGACTGGCGATAAAGCCACTCGTAATAAGACTCTTCACCCCATTCAGAATTACCAACATAATCTGTTGTAATTAAGTTTATGTATTTCTCATCTAAAACAGGAAGTAATCGACTACGGCAATTAGGATGAAGAGGAGGTTTGGGGCCTTTTCCTAGTGGATAGCGATTACCGGATAATGATCTACATACTGATGATGTTTTATTGTCCAGTATTGCGCTGAACTCTTCATACTTAATCAGATCAGGATTCTCTTTGTAAAAATCCATTGCCCCTATACTGTGCGCATGCTGCAAAGAGGTTCTGGATATCATCTGAAAGCCCCTAGCAATCCTACCGACTACCGACGATGCGATGATTAGAGGTTCAACTGACGTCCCGTTAATCGTTGATTGCAGATCAGACACATCACCACCAGATGATAGTGATATCAGTGCCTGATTTTCTACTTGTTGAATGGATGTATCAGCCCAAGATTCAATAAACTTTTCTAGGAATAAAGAACCACTCCATCCCGTCAGGTTCATGGGGATGTTTTGTACATCTTTACGCACTTTCTCATAATTGGCAGGTTTAACACCTTCTAGAAGTGAGTTAAAACCTCGATATTCGGCATCTGCCATAACAATGGCAACACTGATGGCTTCATCAAGCAATTTTCCAGAATGACTAGAGAGAACTGGCTTTAGTGATTTTTTTAATGCAAGCGCGATTGATTTTGCTTTACTTATAGAGGAAATATTACCTGAGAAGGTAGACAGCGCAGATGCCACAGTGGCACGAATATCTAACACTAAATCACGAGTATCTGCTGTTGATGACTTCAACCTTTCCAGCATGACCTGTATCATTAGTGCGTTATCAAGGATAATGCTCGGCTGCATAGTTACACTCCCAACATATTTGCCCCTCTAGTTACCTCCAGTTCATCAACAACATCCTCTGCTTTTTCATCTTGAGGAATGATGTTGATACTTTGCAGATACTTAACGAAATCAATCAACCTCATAGAACCTGATTGCAGTGCTGCCAATAATGCTGTAATCGTTGGTGAATCTAACTTAGCGATATCATAAACTTTATTCAGTTGTATTGACGCTTCGCCACCACCCGCAAACTGAATACAAAAATTAAGTGCTCGGTTAAATGCCTGTTTCTACGTTTCCGGAACACAATGAGAGGACAGAATTGTCAGTTTGCGCCTCATCCTGCGCCTGAGTAGCCGTTCTTGCCGACGTCCCACGTTCGACTAATTTAGCGCCCAACATTGCCATTTGTTTCTCCCTGCGCTCAGCTAGAGTGATTTGAATATTTCTATCTTCGGGCTGTGCAAACTTCATATCACCGCCTTCAGGCAGTAACACCCCTTTACGTGAGCCGACGGTAAAACCATCAGACATATGATCTTTAATCCAATTATCTGTAAGCCCCGTTAATGCAACCATTGGTTGACCGACAGTATGTGCCGATTCTGCTATATCAGCCTCAGCCTGATAATGTTTGATATTCACGTATGCTATATCAGCAAGAGGTGGAGCGTCAGGAGTGTGATCGTTATTCATTGAGCCAATCCATGACCAAGGCAGCTCCCTTAATGGAATTCCGTGCGCATCCTTTAATACAACCCACTCTGTAACTTTTATGTCTCCATCTTCATACCAGCGACGAGAGCAGGCTACATTGTTAACGAGCCTTAATTCAATCCAGTTATTCTGCATTTGCAGTTCAAAATCATCTGTATCTACTGGCTCTTGATATTTGAGAACAACGAGAGATGTTTTCCCATTCGTTACGCGCCAGTTGATGATTTCTTTTGCTGTGAACAATCGAACATAAGGGCGTCCCTTATTAGCTTCTGACTGAATACCTGAACCGCTAAAATCACTTAATAGACCAGCTCGGCCACGTTGTAAGTTTTGCGATAAAGCATCCCTTATCATTTGGGTTAATGGCTGGCCTTGACCGTCTATGTCAGCTTCTAAATACTCGACACCACCGCTAACACTAATCTTTACTGGCTTACTAAACGCAATACCAAGTAAACCGCTAAGTGTCCTTCCAGTAGCATTAAAGAAAGATGCTCTAGATAAATAACGCTTATAACGTTCGTTATCTTTATCATCAATGTCTTTTTTATCTGCTGGATGAGGGAGGTATTTCTCTTTTTTGCTTTTAACAACTCGCTCGCCATCAACACAATCGCCGATCATGTCCCATTCAGGCAAAAACTCATTGTAAGCTGGATGCTTATAATCAACGTTTGTATTCATGTTAATTCCAGTTAAATTCTATTTTCTTAGTCAACCGTTTAGTATTTCTTCTGCTCACTGCAAAATACCTAAATCCGTCAGCATCATGTGACGTGTAATCGTGAAGTGGTTTATCTTTCCAACAGCCCCGTTTGTCATCCCACTCTTTGCGGTAGCCCTCAAGGTGAGCAATACCTTCGCTACATTTGTGCTCATCAAAAACACAGAGTGGAAGAATTTCACGAACCGCCTCGATACCCTCATCAATGGAAAGTTTCGGCACTACGTCAAATCGCATTGAATAGTTTTCACCGTCGATTTCGTACCCTTCACGCGCTAATTCACGCCGAGATTTCGCATCAGAACCAAACTCACGGTTATCGATATCATGTGGTCCATTGTGAGTTGCATATGTGTAGCCTTTATCTTTCAGCACTTTCATGTAATGACGCAGACCTTCGCCACTGTTTGAGTAGTGATCAATAACGTGGAATTCCTCACCTACCTCGCGAATAAACCAGATTGACGTTGAGTCACCCACACCAATGTCCCAGTAAGTATGCACAGGTAAGTGTGAATTATCAGGAAGTGTGCCAATGCGTTTATTTTCGTAGAGGAAGCGGAATTGCTTAGCGTAGTAAGCGCCTTCAACCGATTGCTGGAATGCCTCAGACGGTATTGACGGATACTCCCGCTTCATATCATCGCCAAGCGTTTTCTCTTTGGCGTAGTACCATGCTTTTTGTCGCTCGTTTAATTGAACGCCATGTTTACTTAATATTTCATCGAAGTAGTCAACTAACCGCTGGGGCAGTTGTTCCACAGGATCAATGGAGTATTCAGGATTCTTCCACCAGGAGAAGAAAAAGAACTTCCAGTCTAGGCTAGAGAGAGTCTTATTCTGAATTTGCGCTTTCTCAGCAGACTGGCAATAATCGAAGAAATAACCTGCTCGACCCTCCGCTGTGCTTTCAATCGTCGTAAAACAATCGCTTGATACCGCCTCAAATGCGCCAGTGACAATTTCACGGGCTTTCTCTGGATACTTAGCACATATCTTACCGAACTCAGAAACGTGCAAATAACGGAGCGTACCGCCACGAAATGACGTGCTGATATAAAGTGACCCACCTTTACTAAAAACCAACTCACCAGACGCATCATTACTCGCTGGGTTAGCCGCTTTGATTTCATCAGGTAGCTTTTCGTAGGCATACTTTATCTTTTCCCTAAATAGTCGTTTAGCATCATTAAGTGTATGAGCTATCAATGCACATTTAGCTGCCTCAAATAATGCTGCGTCTAACTGGATAATGCAGACTTCTGTAGTGAAACCAAGTTGACGGGCTTTAAGAATAATGTTTCGCGTGTGCATCCCTTCAAAGTATTCAAGTTGCTCAGGCGTCATTTTAAATCGAACCGGCTTACCTTCTTTATTGGTTATCCAGTAGAGATGATTCAATCGCCAGAGCTTATCTCTCAATAATGCAAGATGTTCTGGCTTCATGATTATTCCTTAGATAAGTCGTCCATTAAATCTGATAGTTGGCTAGCTGTCTTATTCGGCTGAACATCATCAAGGCCGTATGCTTGACGCTCAAGGCCAACTAAATTTTTAAGTGTTTCGCTTAATGCTTTGGCTGACTTAACGCGCTCAGGCAGGGAGATAATTGAGTGATAAATTTCATTGAGCTTATCGCGTCCGTTATCATCAGGATTAAACATCAGGTCGCCCAATTTACTTAAGGCTGGTACATCTGCGCACTCTGCACTCAGTTCGTCAAACAAGACGTTAGCCAGTTCACGCGCCCGGCGTATATCACCTCTATGCTCCATACGAACATTAGCAATAACCTCAGCCGTAGCCTCAATAAGTACGCGCTCAGATAATGTTGTTTCTGTGCGTACCTGCTTGCGTACTTCTTCTTTGCGTACCAAATCATCAGCACGAGATTTTATCTTTGCGTTAAGATCTCGCGACCAATCATCTTTCTTAGCTCTCTTACGTATAGCCCCTTCAGATATGCCATGTTGTGAAGCTATTTCTCGGAGTGACATCACGCCAGCTCGGTAAGCCGACTCGATGGCCTCCCAGTCTGGTCTTTTAGCCATACATCACCTTTCATAAATTAAATTAATGCTATAGTGGATTTTCGTTCATGAATAGGAGCAATAAATGAAATATTCTCAAGCTGAAAAGCTTCAATTAATGATGCTTTGTGAAATTTACAGGGCCATGGGAATAGAAAATAGTTTTAACCCCGACCTTGTTGAAGAGGCTATTTCCACTGATAACTACTGGGCGTTGTCGTGGGAATACCCGTCTCTAGAAACTGAAGATGAAACCCCATCTAAAGTTAAATTGTTCGTTGATACTGTTGATATGTATGACATGCTCTCATATACATATGAAAGACTTAGTGATGAGGATAAGAAAGATGTCAGCGAGGCAGTGCCTCATTTCTCTCCTGAATACTCTCTAACTTTCCCTGGGTTTGATGGGAATAATGAGTCTGAATACATGCAAATAGGTAGATTGTTAAAAACTATGGGTCGCTTTTCAGGTACAGAACTAACCAAAAAATTCCCACGCCCCCTCAGTAGAAACATATAGAAGAATGTTAGATATATTTTTACCTATACGTCATAAGTTTGTATTTAATGAAGGAATCCGCAAGCAAGAGTTAATCGATATACTTTTAGAACGAATTCATCCAAGCAACAGGTAGCTATCTGCCCACTCTATGTTGCATGCATCCCCATTAAAAAGCCAGCTCACTCGAACTGGCTTTGTGATTGGTTATTCTGCTACTTCAACCACTGGAACATATTTAATATCACTAATCTCATCAGGTGATATGTATACCCATGAGCCGTCGAGTGATGCGATACCGATTAACCCGCTAGTCACACGAGGCTCTTTAGTGGTCATCATGCCTTCGTAGGTTGTACCGTCTTTCTTAGTTGCTATTACGTGATATTTTTCTGACATATTCCACCCAATAAAAAAGGCCACTAGGGCCTATTCATCGTTAAATGTTAATTAAATCAATCTCCTCAATTTTGAGGAAAGGTATCACTCAACGCTAGGAAGGAGTAATTGACCTTTTTCCTCTATCTCGGCGATCTTGTTTAATAACTGAGGCTTTTTAACTCTACCCCAGCGATTTAATAATCGCCCTGACATACTGGCCACATCCTTCTCTTTCATGAATTCGAGCATTATCTCATTTCGCTCTTGTTCCATGGTTCGGATATTTTTGGTAATAACATCAGCCATCCAGTTAAAGGCGTTTATATACGCCACCTTAATTCTCATAGCTTCTTTCTTTGTGTATGACATAACCAATAACATTAGGCCGTCTTTCCGTAGCTTATAGAATTTTTGAGGCTTTCCATTCTGTAACTCATTGTTTTTATAGCAAAGCTCAAAATTGAGCTCTGTATCAAACTCTGGAGGACACGATTTTATAGTCCTTTCGATATCACGAATTACGTTTTTTGGCTCTTTACCAAAAGCTCTTGCTACACAAAAACTATCAGTAATTACTTCTGAACCAGACATAAATACGATGTTCCGAAAATCAATTCCATTTACTACTGTTGGATAATTCATGGTGTAAATCCTTATAGAAAAGCGAACCTGTTCACCAGAAATAACCGCCCCACAGAAAACACCATTAACGGTTTTTCTCAGGTTCGACTTTCTGTAAGGTTCTGTGAGTGTTTTTAATTGCGCGGTGAATGCGCCGATGAAATGCGTAGAGTTCGCAACCATCATCACGTATCACTACGTTAATCAGGTCGCTTCTAGTCTGTTCCTAGCAGTCAAGATATGATCACTCTCCTTAATGGATAAACGACTTATCTAATTGCTGATATATATATTTACTTAAGCTATACTAAGTAGCTATCGCTACACTTTGATTGATATATTGTTAGTATTGCCCAGCCTCCCGTGCTGGGCTTTTTTATTCTTTCGGAATGCTTTTATCCAGCTCTTCACGGAATTTAACTGGATTATCTGAACCTTCTACTGCCATGATATCTCTCCATTAAAAAGCTCCTAATTACTTAGAGGCTCGTTGTTGTTCAATTTCCCATATTTGTCGTTTTGTCACTTAATTAGTGAAGCTGTGTATTCGATTAGATATAGCTTTGGAGCTATTAGTATTTTCAGCCAAAAATTTAAGCTCACAACTGAAATGAGCACACCAATAAAAAGCAAGCCAAGTGGAAATGGTGTTCTAATAAAATCATACGAAATTGAACTCAGATTAAATCGAGCATCTCCATCATAATAAGTCCATAAAGCACCTTTTCGACGCTGGCGACCAGCCCATACGGGAATAAATATAGCGAATGCAATAGTCGCCAAGCCAAAAGCAAACCAAATGATACCCATCACCATCTTCCATGCTAATAACTGACTAATAACTTCAGGAATTTGCGCCTGACTAAATGCCACCGCAGAATCGATACCACTAGATGCCTTTTCCAGTAAATCAATCAGCACCTTTGATGCGTGCTCGCTCATCGTAAACACTCCGTTTTAATGTAATCCTGCAAATACAAAGTTTGCTTTTCGTTCTCGACTATCATTTCTCTGAGACGTAGATAATCTTGTTCAACTGCTTTGTTAAGTCGTGCGGTGGGTTCATTGCTTCCGCTTTCGGTGGAATTCTTGGTGACTGCTGGACACTCGGCTTTGACGTACACCCGCTTAGAACCAGAGCTAACAGCATCACGAAGAGTGTTGATTTCATTCTTTGCACTGGTTAACTCCTGTGAGTGACGAATATCGAGTTGATTTAATCGAGTGATACGGGCTTGATAGTCTTTATTGATGTCGATTTGCTGTGATAGCTGAGTTGTTGCTGTGTTGTAGTCTTTGCTTAATTTGTCGTAGTCATCTATTACCCACCATAGCCAGAATGCAGATATTGCCAGTAGTCCAGCTAATACCTTAGTTAGCGTATTCATATCACTTAACGCCATTGTGCTCTAACGAGTAGTGATTACCGTCATTGAAACGACCGCCCCATGTACCGCCGATAGATTCCCAATATTCACCAAGTAATTTATGGTCACTTGATGCTGTTAGATATTTACCGTCTTTAAATAGGTTGAAGTCCACAGCTAGACGTTGGGTATGTAAGCTGTTTTTAATACCTGCACCTGATCTGGCATTTAACTGTGCCTGTTCTGGAGTTCGATATGCTTCTGAGAATGTCAACTCATATCCGTTGTCGTAGGCAAAGATAATTAAGTCCGCAATCATGCGAGTGAATTTTCGTTGTTTCTCACCGAGTGTCATTTTTACTAACCCTTCTAAATATTTGCATCACATTCCCACGACTAAGAATTATTAGTGCGCATAGCGTGATATTGATTCCGACTTCAAATGGATCTGCATGCGTGTAGTCATTCGTTAATATTCGTAACGGAATCGAACCTAGTAGAATAATGAGTACCCACGCTATAAATGACGGGATAAATTTATATTTAGCACCGTTACGGTCATAGTTAATGAGTCGAATAACAGCAAGCAGACATGAGAAAAAGTTGATGTAAATCCAAAACATTGAGATGGTCATCTTCCACCTCCTCTGAATTTATCTATCAGGTTATTAATGACGTTGTTAATACTGTCCGTAAGCGCGCCTGGTTTAGATATTGTTACCAATACGCCAACCAAACCAGCCGATGAGAACATTGCACCAACAGAGCGATCAACCTCTCTATCTCCGATAACGCCACTCAGTAGTGATGACATAAAATCAGCGCCTAATATCCCAATCGCAAATGCAACTGTGAAATACGCCCATCGTTTTAACAGCCGGATATCATGAGCAGATAATACAAATATCACCGCCCCTGCGAACGCACCAATAACAACGCCTGCGTCCATACCTGAATAGAGACCTACAATAGAGACACCCGCTAACGAGGCGGTTGCTGTGCCTGTTAACGGCTCTTGCATATATGTAGTCCTGATTAGTTAATAGGAGCCGACTCACAGCTCTTGTGTGAATGTGATTAGTGTGTGATTTATACTGTGGTCGGCATATACCAAAAAGCCCCGCGAATGCGAGGCTCTGTAAGCTGTTGACTTTCTAATTACTTAAATTATATTCCGGATGATAGATGCAACTCATCATCATACTTATCAAAAATCAGATATTTTGGTAAGTCTTCATTGGCTACCCATATTCTAACGCTACAAGTATCTTCCGTTGTTTCAATGTCGAAGTGTTCAATATCCTTAAGCAAATCAGGATAGTGTTGATTTATTAAAATAACAATATCATCTCTTTTAATTTCCATCACCGCTCCTTTTTATAAAAACCGTGAAAGATATTTTTCTATTTTTATGTTTTAATTATGAATTATTGAGTTTAGCACAAAAAGAGGGATGTTATGATTGAAAACTATCTAAACATATTCATAAAAGCGACTTTTGTTGAGAATATGGCATTGAGTTTCTTTTTAGGAATGTGCACTTTTCTTGCTGTTTCTAAAGAAGTTAAAACCTCATTAAAACTAGGTCTTACTGTTACTGCTTTGCTTATTATTGCTACGCCTATCAATAACTTAATCTATCATTTCATCCTAAAGAAAGATGCTGTGATTGAAGGTGTTGATCTTAGTTTTTTAAGTTACATTACCTTTATTGGTGTTTTAGCGGCGTTAGTCCAGATACTTGAAATGTTTCTAGATAAATTTATTCCTTCTCTTTACCATTCTTTAGGTATTTTTCTACCTTTATTAACTATTCATTGTGCTATCTTTGGTGCCACCATTTTTATGGTTGAACGTGATTACACATTTACTGAGTCAGTAATATATGGCGCTGGCTGTGGCGTGGGTTGGCTACTAGCAATTGTTGCATTATCAGGCCTACGAGAAAAAATGAAATACTCTGATATTCCGAAAGGATTAAAAGGTTTAGGTATAACCTTTGTGACTGTTGGTTTAATGTCACTTGGCTTTATGTCGTTCTCTGGTATTTCACTATAATTTATATAACTTTAATTTTTTGTTAGCGCACTCGATAACAAAAGACCGCCTAAGCGGCCTAGTTAAAATAATAGTTGAAAATTAAATGATAATCATTATTATTTAATGAATGCCCTCGTTAATAATTTGGGCATAGACAATATTGACATTGCTCACATTTAGCTCTTAACTTATGCCGACATAACTCCTAGCGCGTCGGCTTTTTTTCTCAAATCTAAGCTAGCCCCGGCAAATAGTTCGAACCGTATCCCCAGTCACCGTAGTAATGTAGGCTTGATCTGTACGCTTAATATCAAATGATGGGATGGCGTCTTTCTTTGTGTGTTCAACCCGCGCCACGATATCTTTATTTTCTGATTCAGGATAAAACTCTAAGCGGTACATTTCACCTAAACAGTGGACTTCTTCCACTTTACGACCTTCACGTTCAGTAATTAATTTAAGTGCGTACATAATTTCGTTCCTTATTTTAGATAATAAAAAAGACCGCCTAAGCGATCTTCAAAATGAGTTGCTCGGAATAACCGAATATGTGAACTATCCGGAAATTCCGGAGAGTTGAACTTGTAAGTAATCCTTACAGGTTTCAGATAACAAAAAACCCCGCCGAAGCGAGGTCTTGAATTCTTTTAACGTTAACGAAATGGCAATAACCCATCGTTAGAACGATATTTACACAGAAAGGTGCAAAAGTCAATTCATTCGTTAGAAGTATTCGTTTTTAATTTGTTACCTTTTTTAGTATGTAATCTGCGCTACTTTCTCCTTTTTCACACTCAACCGCTAAAGATTCATAAAATTTACTAACTGAACGCTTCCATTGATCAATCGTAATCCCTAAATGAGACACAGCCTGAAAAGCCTTTGATGCAGGTATTCGCTCGTAACCACGACCAGAACAACGCTTACAAGGCATACTGACAGCTTCACCAGTTAACCTTAGCGTTTCCTTGTCTATTGCCATACCACGCCCTTTACAGTCATTGCACGCACAAGAAACATAACCTTTACCGTTACACTTATCACAAGCGCATGACTCGGTGTCATCAATAATGCGAACTTCTTTACCAAAGACTTTTTTAACCTTAATCGCCTTTACCTTAAAACCTGAGCCATTGCACTTTACGCACTCAGTAACACTCGATGCTGATCTGCAATAATCTGCATAAGCGAATTTTGCGAGTATTTGCATTACCTTTCGCTTAACATTCATATCGAGCTTGCGTAAGGCTGGAACCTTGTCGCAATGATTCAATGCATGCCGAGTTAAAAGTTGTATCGCTTTCACTTTGTCATTCTGGCTTATCTCCATCTTTTCCCGAGAACGCAGAAAAGCCGAATGACTCTTTACTTTGACAATATCCAAAGGCACCCATGACATCAGTACCGGTTAATCTATCTGGCGATGTTGAGCTAGGCGCATCTGATATTGATGTTGTTTTGGCGAAGTGATATTTAACAGCGCTTTCTAGGTTCATCTCGCCTCCGGTAATACTGTGTGATATCTATCGCAACCGACTGAGTACATGATGCGATAACCTAAACTTTTGGCTTGGGTTGTTTCAACTATCCTCATAAATCCACTGTTAAGCTGAATGACAGATAGATAACGTTTGGGCTTATTCCCTGTGCGTTCTGTTAATGCTCTAAACCTGCACTCTTCAATAGCTGCGATTAAGTCAGTGAACATCTTTCAGCTCCTTTACCGTTCTATACTTAGATGCGAATATGTAAGCTCTTCTTTTTGCTTTTGCTGTCCGTATATTTCGCCTATACCTGAGGTAGTTGTAATGAATCCAAACAAACAATAAAATCCCCCAAGTTATAACTGCAAACCATGCATCAGGAGTCATTCTTCAGCTCCTTTAACTTTGCTCGGTAGTGATCACGTATCCGCTCATAATCCTCGCGCTTCCACTTTGGCAATTCATGTGAACCCATCAGGCGATCGAAACGTTCCTGACCAATTTTCTCTATTAGTCGAGGTGTGTAATTTTCGATATTTCCCGACAAATGGTTATTGCATGGGGCGCATTGCTTATGGCAGTTATCTTCATCGAACCTAAGTTCTGGATTAGCACCGGTTGTTCGATAGTGTCCTGCGTGATACTGACCTTCGTGAAAACGACCACATGAGATGCAAGGCTCATTCTTGTCTCTTTCTCTGATAAATGCGTTGAATGCTGTCTGTGCTTGCTTGGTGAAATATGAGAGGGGTTTTACTGCTAACTTGCGGGCTTTGAGTTTGTCTTTTGCTTCTCGCTCTTTTTTCTGGTTCTCCTTTTTAAGTTTTGCTAATGCTTTTCTCTATCTTTATTTTTTCGTTGCTCGGATAATTCAAATCCATGCTCTGGGCTGCACCAATTTTGAAAACTCTGCTTTGGAATAAACCATTCTCGGCATATTTTACAGCGCCGTCGCCTTAGCTTCTGCATCTCCCTCTCCTTTGATTTTATCCATCACTTCCAAATGAGCGTATTCATCAGCACACTTGCTACACACGTAAATTTCATCATCTGTTAGCTGTCTATTGCATGACTGGCAGTTCATTGAACGCCTCGCTTTACCGCACGTTTAGTTTCACGTTTAATGGCAATACCTAGTCGCTCTAGCCACTCTCCGTATTTGAGTAGTGCTTCGGTTTCATCACTAATACGAGGGAATCCATCCATTTCAATATCTACCTCAAACTTTCCAAAAGTTATCTCTGGCAATAGATATTTTCTGCTCTAACTTTGTAGTCTCACTATTGTGAGTAACGTTATATTCCTTAAGAAATAGGTTTTCGTTTCTTTCAAACTTAACCAGTTCCATTTTTGTTGATTTGGTTTCACACTCTCACCCCACTCAATAATGAATCAAACTTCATCAGAATCGGATTACCCATACCTGAGACATTGGCCTTATCAACAAACTTAATTCCGCACTTTGGCTTTGTTGATACCTTAGGTTTCTTGACTGTCACTAACTTTGGCTTAACAGGCATATTCTCTAAATATTCACGTTCATATTGCTGACGTAGTGTTGTAATTGAGTCAGATTTAACTTTGTAAATATTGAACATCCTGGAGTATTCATTTCTCCTTTTCCCTGTAATAGTCAGACATCCCATATCATGTAATTTACTTAGAATTCTTCCTGCATCATTTAGTCGAATGCCTAATTCCAAAGCTACATGCTTATGTGTGAATTCACTGTAATTTCGGCCAATAACTATCGCCTTAGCGTAAGCTTTATATTGTTCTTCAGTCATTTCTCATTCTCCATCTCACTAACCATCCGTTCCATATACCAACAAGCCTTTTTCAAATCTTCGACCGGATTAATTTTCTTTTCGTATCGCCAGACATACTTTTGAATATTGCCTTTGAGGTAGCCTAGAAACGCCTCCTTGGTCATGCTGGCTTTAATGGCATCAATGCACTCAATGTCACCTGATGCATAGTGTGGTGGGTTATTTACGTTGTCTTTCACTTTATTTTCTGCACCTTGATTAAATAAAGAACCAAATCCCCCCCATACGTTGAAGGGTGTCATCACATTTCTTGCAGGCGTTTTCATGTTTAGGTCCGATGTAGCTAAATCCGCACCACTTACACTCTTTGTGCCAATATCCTCCGTTCGGATAATCCCTTTCTGTTTTAGCTAGGTTCATTCTTCTTGTTTCCTTTTTAATTCCATATATTGAGAGTTATCAGGTATCGTCACGAAACAATTTATACCTACCGCCCAGCGTTCAACCTGCTCCATGAAGTGGAACATTTCACCTGTATCAAGTTTTGATGTTTTTCGAAGTGTCCTTACGCGCTCTGTAAGCCTGTGTAGTAACGTCAACCATATCAACCACCTCATAGCCTAGGAATGTATGCTTAAGCATCTCCTTAACGGTTTCTGGTGTGTAATTGGCGTTGTTCTTACATAGGTATTCGCTTATCTCTGAGCACCACAAATGAAAAGTGGAATTTTTGAGAATAATGAACGCTTGTTTTTCCAAGGCTTAATAATGATTCGGTGTGGTTGGTTTGTTGCTAGAACTTCTTTGAGGTGTTGCCATGCGGTATTTTTGGTTGATTCGTGAAGAGAAAATCTACTTCCAAGTTAACCTCCTTGCATTTCTGCGTATACCTCTATCCAATATTTAGCTTCTTGGATCCATTCTTTTTTCTTTTTGCGGATTTGTCTTTTAGTTGGTTTGCATGGGAATTTTTATAGTGCTCCTCAATCCAGCCTGCATTTATTTTTAACATCCAAAATCTGCTATTCGTATTGAAGCTGACGTAATAGACCATGACTTCTACTGGCTCACTCACTGTTAGCTCTCCTGTTAAACAGCTGCGCTGAATAATCACGGTCAATTTGCATTAACTCTTCTGGTGTCATGTCATCAGAATTATCGGGGTAAATGTCGTTATTGTGGGTAAAAGAGAAATCAGCGCCACAATCAGCATTAGTACATTCGATATGATCACAAAGGTGGTTATCTTCTGGGTTCGGCTCGTTCTCGCCACACCATTTAACTTTACTACCACAAAATGGGCATTTCTTGAGTTCGTTCATAACAATGGCTCCCCGTAATCCTGTTTTCACATATTTGATATCGTGAGCTATGAAAATTTCCCACTCATGATAATCATGTCCGTAATAATGACCGCCAGACCATGCGCATTTATCTTGGTCATTCAGTATGAAATCCCATTGCTCATCATTGAGCGCTACAAGCCTGTCGACATTGGCATCGAATACCTGTTGCTTAATCATTCGTGCAAGTGGTGATTCCATCATTCACCCCTCTGGCATTGGTGGGAGTGGCATCCAGTGAGACACTGGTCGCTGGCGATTACCTCGGTAGAATCCCGTTAAAACAGTCCTTTTCCCAAACGTAAATTCTTTGATGTAATCAGCAATGAACATTTCACCCGATAGTGAATCGATATCGCAACACAAAACCGATGCGTCATCTAGCGGCATTTTTTCGGAGCACTTAACCCAATTAGTTCCCTGCATTAGATGTCTCCTCACGATTCCATTCATAGCCAACCTTAATCGCTTTGGCTTTCTCTAAGGTATTAGTCATTACTTTTGTGTTTGAAATATCACCCCAGCAATTACACTCGGACTGGTGTTAGGTAATATTCATTTTCTGTTCCATCATCCGATTTGTAAGTGTTGGACGAACCGGATCACCTAAAACCTTGGTGACGGTATGTGTTAGTAAGTTCATCTAAAAATCCTCTTGCGTGTTATCTGAAGCCATGCTTTTGCTTCAAACTTGCGATTATTGACAGTGATTTATTGCGGCTTGTTGGTGTGATCTTGTGTTCGACTTGAAGCACTGGCGCTGGAATATTTTCACCTGACTTGATTCTTGCCGTCATACTTCGCAACTCTTTGGCACAAAGCTTTTTAACCTCACTATCCGTTAGGCTTTTACTTCGCATCTCAGAGTAAATTTTGGTAACCATCCAGTAACAAGCGTTTGATGGCCATTTCATTTCACGCCAGCCACGCATTTTGCAGTATTCCCGATAGAGTTCGTAAAGCTGATCTTCGTCAGGCAATCCAAGGGCTACATAATCTTCTTCCTTGCACCACTTGATAAATTGACCTACAGCAGGCCAGAAAGGGTTATCACTTGCTCTGGCATGTCGCATACCGTTTTGAAGTTGCTCTCTGGCAGTAATTCCATTTTCTGCAAAGGCAGCGATCCATTGTCTCTTAGCGTCCATTTCGTCATTTGCATTTTTAAAAACGGTACTAACTGACGCAGGAAAGAGTTGCTTTAAACTTTTGAATAGTGAATCAACCATCTTTTCAGCGTTTGAATTGACTACTTTTTTTGTGATATCTCCATGTGACATTCTGGCTAAAGCGCCCGCATCACGATTATTGATTACCGCCATTAAATTGGTTTTCAAATGAAATCCCTCCATGCCTCCGGCGTGTTCCAGCTACCTTGCTGTGATGTTATTGCCTGATGGTTATTTTTAGGTTTAAACAGCCCTTGCCAGCCATTAGCTATGGATTGATTAATTATTTCCTCAGGTGAATAACCCTCTTCGAGGCATTCCAGTAAAAACTTAACCTGTAATTCAAAGGTCTTTTTAGTTTTGAAAGGTTTTTTGATTTCATTCCTGTAATCAATCCAGTTAAACCAAATTTCACGATCTAACCAGTCAGGGATAGATTCCTTCTTGGCATCAAATCCCTTTTTCTTTGGTTCATTGTTTGTTTCTATTGACTGATTCTGTGACCCGTTTTTGGGTACATTCAAAGACCCGTTTTTGGGTACATTCAAAGACCCGTTTTTGGGTACATTCCCGCTTTTGGTATCATCCCGTTTTTGGGTACATTCAAGCTCAATGTTTAAACGTAGAACTCTTACTCTTTTTGTTGGCCCTTTTCTTTCACCTGTATCTGATATCAATCCATCTTCAATCATTAGGTTTATCCATTTACCAATAGTCTTTTTATCTAACCCTGTATCCTTTACTAACCGCTGTATACTTGGGTAACAGCAGTGATACTCATCAGCTCTATCAGCTAAAGATAAGATCAGTATTTTTTGAGGAGCTTTTAAGTCTAGGCTCCACGCCCAATCAGTAGCTATTCTGCTCATAATTAATCTCCTCAAAATAAAATGAATGACTTGGTAATTGAATCGACACACCTAATCGACAAAGGTCTCTCCATTGTGAGACGTTGATAACACCGGAGAACTTAGATTTTTTTTATCATTAAGTGAATTCTGTAATCCTCTAAGCTCTTTGCTCCCTTAGTTGAATTACAGCTCTGACAGGATGGGTTTAAATTCTTTATATTGTTTTTACCGCCTAACTTTTTTGGTACAACATGATCTATATGCATTTCATTGATTGAGAGATGTGTTCCACAATAAGCACATTTACAACCATACTTTCCGTGAGTAATTTCCTTTTTATTTATCCCTATCCCCTTACTCATGCTGCCTCCAATTGCTCTCTAGCCAGTAAACCTGCTATCCACTGAATACCTTTAGGGGTAAATTTAACTTGTGTGTAAGCGTGACCGTTGATTTGATTCTCACCTGTTTTTACATCAAAACGCCCTGCTTCAAGGTGTTCTGAGTAAGGTGTTAATTTTCCAGCCAGCTTGTACATAATTCGTTTTGAAAGTAGAAATTCTCTAAAGAAGTTCTCTTTCACTTTTAGTAATTTGCTTGTCTCTCTAAAACCCAGTAATCCAGTAGCTTGAACATAGCGATCAACAAATTCAGCCTTAGGCGCTGCGATTGCTAATTTCTGTTCTGCGATTTGTTTTTGCTCTGCTAAGTCAGCAGCGAGGCGTAAAGCTTCTGGTAGAGACTGAGGAATGAGAGACTGTTTTGATTCTAGCTCTTGCCATCTATCAACTAGTCTTGCTGTAAATTCAGGTGATAGCTGAGCAACAATAACGTAACTATCTCTCTTGTTAATTTGATATACAGAAACTGTTTGGTTTAAGTGATTTTTAACTTCCCCCATTGGGGGGAGTTTGATAACACCTCGTTTTGCAAGGCGTTCGATTGATTGTTTAACTTTGTCATGCCTTGACTCAACCAACTCTGAAATTTCTAAACTACTCATCGTTGGTTCGCCAGTATTTACTAAGTTATTCAATTGATTCATAATGACCTCATTGATTTATTAATGACCAAAGGAAAGCTAAATCAGCTTCCCTTTAATACTGGTTATTGATACAGTGTATTTGTGTTTTACATATTCCGTAGTACTAAGCCTCATTGATTGCCGTCTCTGAGGCTTTTTCTTTGTTAAAACATTGATGTTTGCTTGCTAACTGACTTAACTTTTCTCTTACTTCCTGTCGTTGGTTTGTCACCATATTTATCTATCCATGATTTAGCTACATGAAAACAATCATCAAACATTGCACCTCTTCTACTGGCTTGTGAGCATCTGCGATAATGAGAAATTCCTTCATCGGCAGCTATCTCTAAAGCCCCACCCGAATAACCAAGGTCAGTAAGTTTTTGTATGATGTTTTTGCGGATGAATTCATCTGGACTCATAATTAGCTACCTCCTGTAATGCCCCAGTTTTCCATTGAGAAAATTCGCCTACTTGTTTCCACAAAAAGCGATATTCTTCTTCTGATATTTTTCTCTCACCTTCCATCACGAAATCGACAATTCCCGACGCGACTAATGTCTCGCACATCTCAGGGTATTTTTCAGTTCTGCGTAGGATGGTTGAGTCATGAACACCTAATGTTTTAGCTACTACCGATTGAGTTTTACTTCTCAATGCCTGTAATGCCGAAGCCATTAAGTGGTCAGAAATAAATTGATTGAATTGTTTGCGTGTATTTGCGCATTCCATTGTTCATACTCCGTTATGTGATTACTTCTCGTTAGAGAACAGCAGTAATGATCCGTGACTCATTCCATATGAGCGGATTGTTGATAATAATTTGCCGATTGAGGTCAAAAGGCATGGCGTGAATTTTTAAAGAGCGATTGTGTTACCAGTATTTATTACCCAAATCCCATAAGTGTGGTAAGTCAGGGCGAATGTCTTTTCCTTTAACTTGACCATTTGTAGCTTTAACAATTAACGGGATGTGTTCAGGTGATACTTTTGCCTTGTTATGTAGCCACTTAAAAACTGCTTGCTGTGTAATGCCACACGCTTCACCTAGTTTTTTCTGTGTCCCTACGATATCAATGGCGGTTTTAATTGCTTCATTCATAAAAAACCTCCGTTGTTTATTTTTGTATAATAAAACCTTAGTTGTTTTTAATCAACAACTATATTCGTTTGAATGGCAACAACTGTGGTTGTATATTTATGACTATGAAAACTACTCTTGCACAACGATTAAAAAAGGCTCGAAGATTGTCGGGCTTATCTCAAAAGGAACTAGGCGAAGCTGTTGGTGTATCCCAAGCCGCAATTCAAAAGATTGAGGTTGGAAGCGCGCAAAACTCAACTAAGCTAATAGAAATAGCTAAGGTTTTGAAAGTCTCTCCTGAATGGCTGTCGTCTGGTAATGGCGATGATCCAACACTGCCTGCTGTCCATGCATCCGAAGTAAGTAATGTAAATACTGCTACATATTCAGAGGCTGGATCTGGTGTTAGTAATGCTTATAAGGTTGAGATACTAGACATTCAAGCTAGCGCAGGCCCAGGAGTGATGGTTATCGATGATTTCATTGAGACAATCACGGCCATTGAGTATTCAGCGGATGAAGCCAAAAGATTATTCGGTGGTAGACCTTCAAATACGATAAAGATGATCACTGTAAAAGGTGACTCTATGTCAGAAACATTTGAGCCTAGAGATCAGATATTCGTAGATATAACCACTAACTTTTTTGACGGTGACGGGATTTATGTGTTCGTTCTGGATAACCAGCTCTACATAAAGAGATTACAGAAGCAGCATAAGCGCCTAGCTGTCATATCAGATAACTCAAGGTATGAGACTTGGTATTTAGATGAGGAAGCCATTAGCGGTCTTTATATCCACGCTAAAGTGCTAGTTAGCCAATCAATAAAATATAGGTTCCACGGTTAACCCAATGGCCTGACGACACGTTTTAGGGTGTGGTTTTTAATATGAATTTTTCTAAAAATGGTTATGGATATGACAATAAAGCCTAGTTCAAAAAAAATGAAGTCATTAAGAATAGGATTTTATACAAGCAGTGACGCTACGAAAAAAAATAGCGATTCCCTCGTGCCATCTGCTTTTGAAAAATTGTTTAATGACTGCGGTGTTATAGATGGCAAGTATAAGACCTTTAATAATGGTGATAGAAATCTAAAGGTTACGACTATTCTTAAAGATAATGATGCTTGTTTTTACTACGGATTTATGAGTATAACTAGAAATAGCGCTCACTTAGCATATATCGCTGATGTTGACTGGAAAGAAGAGAAAATCCCACTATCTCCAACCCAACAACTATCAGAAAGAGCTTATTTTTTATATTATTATAATACTGACATACTAATATTATCGCAAAACCACTTAGGCCCTAAAGCTACTGACCTATCTTATGTATTGTTCTGTGAGTCTGGAGCTGCTTCACCTGTGTCTTTTTCCGCAATATGGAAAGAAGAAAGCATTAAAGAGCTATTCGAAACTGGAACTATATTGAAAACTTGTGAATTGACAATTGCAGCACCTAGAGACTTCAACAAAACTAGTTATAACATGCAAAATCAATTATCTAAGCAGGTCGTTGATATGATGTCAGGGAGTGGATCATCACATTTAGATATCATATTAAGAGGGGAGTCATCATCAGTAGATACTGGTTTTGAGTGGCTTTCAGAGGATGTAAAAAAGAGCCTAAAAGAACTGTTGGAAAAATTTACTGGAGACAATAAAGCTCCAAACATAAAAAAAGCCGACGTTATTAGAAAAGGACAAAATCGGAAAACCAGCCTAGTAGATCAGGTGTTGATTCATACCAAGAATGTTAGGCTTCAATCCGATGGATATCCTGACGATCTTGATGTTAAAAATATATTGATTCAATCTAGGCTTGAAAATAAAAAGTACCTAGTTCAATATGAAGTTAAAACCTCGTTCTCGGAATAAGTAATAAAATGAGCCAAACAAAGATTTTTTTAATTAAATCAATTGTTGTGGCGCTTTTGGTGATCTCTAGTAAAAATTTCACAATAACTATGGATCATAGCGCCATAGTATCTATTGCTGGAGTCGTATCAACCATTTCAGGAATATTATTTGGTTTTGTCTTAGCTGCAATATCCATCTTAAGCAGCTCATCATCCCAAGATGGGATAATTGACGCGCTAAAAAAGAACAACGCCTTTAAAGAGCTTATTCACGGTCTTTTGAATACTGGAATAACGCTAATTATTGCATGTCTCTTCACACTGATATCAATGTTCCTCCCTAATGACAACTCGCTGATATCAGATTTAACTTTTTTACTCATCGGGTTATATTACATTCTAATATCCATTGTTACATTCCTGCTATGCTGGAGAAAATTAAGCTGGATATTCCCTCACATGTAATCTCCCAGCCCTCCCCTCGAGGGCTTTTTTGTGCCCTCCCTCCAAAGAAGTGATCTGCATTCCAATCTGAGATTTATTTGAAAATAAATTACCAATAAAAACAACCAAATAAAACCAAGGTAATATAAAAACACCAATATAAACAACTTTGGTTGTTGACAATAAAACAACTATAGTTTTAAATATAACTCATCAACGGCAAGCAAGATACATAAGCAAGCCATGCTCTTTAAAAATATAGCAGTACGGACAATGACATCTTGTCCAACATTTCACTGAGTGAGTTTTGGGATTGGTGAATACGTGTAGCTCAACGGTAGAGCGAGGCCATAAAGCTGGGGGTTGTGGGTTCGAGTCCCATCACGCAAGTAGGAAGTAATTACCTACCACCAATCACTAAAACTTATTCAGAGGAGGCAACATGACAACTTATATTCAACCGTTAAAAGCGTCACCTAAGAAATCAGGTGAACGTAAACAAGTAGAAGTTAAGCATGTAAACAGTGATTCATATAAAGCGCGTCAATACGCTAGATATGCATCTTTCAGAGCTAGCAAGCTGAAAGAGGAAGAAATTACTAAAGCTAACTCAGTGAAAGAGAAGAAAGAACGCCCTGTTCTCTCTCTCAAACCAACAAAGCATTATCCAAGTGGAGATAACTGTTGCTTACCTAATGTAGCAGTATTTTCAGGAGTTAAAACAAAACAACCGAGCAGTGAGTTCGGGGTTACGGCGAGGTAAAGCCCACGGATGGGCTTGTTATTATCACCAGCCATTATGAGTAATTTTAGGGACGTCAACTTTTACAGGAGGTGTTTTATTCATCTTAAAATCATTACCGCAGTTGTAGCAGGTATAAAGATAATAACCGCCACTAGCCATTTTGTTAGCATTCGGTTGAAGTATGGATATTACAGAATCTGTTACGCACTTTGCACATATATAGTGAGACGGCTTATCTGTATGAAGAATGGTGTTATAAGCATAAACAAAAGAACCAGACTCAAGCTTTTGTGGTTCGTACTTTTTAAGCTCACGATTGAAATTTTTAGCGCTCTTGACTTTTTCTTGCAGCTCAGAAATAAGCTGTCTGTTAGACTGTCGGTCATCCTCAAGCGCAACAACACGGTCATATAGCTCTGATGATTTATCAATCATTGCCTGAACTTCTTTTCTGACTTCTTCATCAATTTTCTTATCAAAAATCCTTTTACCCAAAGAGCCTATATCTTTGAGCATTTGATACGACGTGCCGATTGGCATAATTCAATCCTTTAATTACGTTGGGGTGATTGAATTATACACAGATTTCTTGCGTTGGGGAATGTAAGAACCACCTCGCCTGACGTGGTTAAAAGCAGGCACAGTTAACTAATTACAGTCCATTCTGTGGGCTGTGGTGAGTTAACTTTTTTAGACCAATAAACCAAAGGCGATAAATCGGTCTCGCCATATTTACTAAGCACCGTTTGAATCGGAGGATTTATGTAACAAAAAAAAGCGGACAGACCGCAGCTGCATAGCGGCAAAGGTTAGGTTGTGGCTAACCCCTGAGTAGCATGATTGCTAGCCTGTGTAGCGACGGGTCAAGGTTCATATATTACAAATAGCTCTGGTAAAGCAGCGTACAAGCCAAATACGCACCAGTTATTAGCGGCGATTGAGCGGCATGAACTCAAGGGCATGAGCGCGTCCACTGCGAGAGTGTGGATTATCAATAGGTTGGTGAGTTGATTAATAGATAGGAGATAGAGATGGAAATATGGTTTAAGGAATTTGAGTCACATGGGCGTCAGATTTTAGTTAAGAAAGTCCATGAAATAGATGAGCAAAAAGTCGGAGTGCAGTATTGCTGGCCTGAGAAAATTTTCGATGTCGATTTTGGATTATGGATAGATTACGACGACGATGATGAGGAAAGCTTTAATAAAGCGGAAGAAGCACGCAATAAGCTATTCGACACCATCGATCAGGAAGCAGTAGATACCGCGGTGAGTAACTTAATTCAAAAACTCAAGCTTGATGATTAGCATCGTGTTTGGTTAATAACGGAGGGGGTATGACAGATAAAACAGGTGGAGCGGCTTTTCCAGTTCCAGCAACAGAATTGCACGGAACCGATACAGGTATGACATTGCGAGATTATTTCGCTTCTAAATGTATGTCATTAATCATCGGTTCGTTAAATGGCTCTGTTGTATTTGAAGAATGCAAAGGCGATTTTGATGTGTACGCAAAACAAGCCTATGTCATGGCAGATGCAATGTTAAAGGCTAGGGGGTGATATGGAAATAACCGAAACAAAAGATGTCTGGTTAGTAATATCAAATACTGACCTAAACGAAGGTAGAGGTAGTGATTTTGTTGCCAGTGTTTGCGAATCACAAGCTACAGCGATGCGTATTGGTGAGCGTGGTTACGTGCAAGGAAGTAAATGCCCAATACGAAAAGGAATTGGAGTAAAAATTAAAAACACTTGGTATTACCCTTCAGAAATCGAACCAATGACCAAAGATGATAAAAACAAGCAACGCTTAATCGACGCTAAAGAGGTGGCATACGAAAAAGCTAAATCAGCTGGCCTATCTGATGACGAGATAACAATGCTACGCCTGTAAGCCCTCGGTCAGCAGTAACCCACCACTTAATCATTCATATCGCTATTAATAGTGAGGATACGCACATAAGGAATATAGGAAATGGCAAATGAATTAGTCGTAATTGAACAGGCAACGGCGCTAGATTTGTTTACAGCGCCAGAAAAAGTAAATCAGATGCTAGAGCACATTAAGTCTCTTGCAGAAGAAGAACGAAAAGAACTCGACAGTGATTTCTCAGTAGCTAAAAACCGAAAGGCTTTTGCATCTCTGGCGTACAAAGTTGCTCAAACAAAAACGTATATCGACAAGGAAGGTAAAGCGGTTGTCGATAAGTTAAAAGAGCTACCTAAAAAAGTTGATGCTAGCCGTAAGATATTTCGTGACGAACTAGATGCATTAAGCACAGATATTCGCAAGCCACTAACAGAGTGGGAAGCACAAGAAAAAGCTCGCGAAGAAGCCGAAGCCCTTAAGAAGCAAATCGAGCTTGACCACGAAGAAGCTCTGCAAATGAACGAGTTGCTTGATTTACGCAAAGCCGAAGAAGAACGCCAGCGCATTGCTCGTGAAGAAGAAATGAAGCGACAAGCTGCGGAACAGGCAAGACTTGAAGCTGAGCGCAAAGCACAGCAAGAAATTGAAGCAGCAGCTAAACGTGAACGTGAAGCAAAAGAAGTTGCCAAACGTGCAGAGCGTGAAAAGCAGGAAGCAATTCAACGTGCAGAGCAAGCAGCAAAAGAAGCCAAGGAAAAGGCAGAACGTGATGCTAAAGAAGCTCAGGAACGAGCCGAACGTGAGAAGCAACTAGCTATCGAACGTGAGCGCAAGAAAGCACAGGAAGCAGAACAAGCACGATTAGCAGAAGAAGAACGCAAGCGTCAGGAAGAAGCTAAACGTCAGGCTGATAAGGAACATCAGAAAGCAATTAATAATCAGGCTATGCAAGATTTAATTGATGCTGGCATTCCAGAAGAGCACGCCAAGAATTGCATTATCGCTATCGCTAAAAACCTAGTATCAAACGTAAAAATTCACTACTAACCCACCCTGCACCAACACCAGAGAAACCAAATAACAATCGCTATCGCAAGATTAGCGCAGGTTTCGCACATCCAGAGGTAAGCATGAATATTGATAAATACAAACTTTGTTTAGCTCAATCGCAAGCTGGGATTGCACGCTTTCTCAATGATGAGAATGGATGGCGCGAAGCAAACGAAACATTAAAAACAGCATACGGAGTACAGCATGAACGCAAAGCAGAAACACGTAAAACATCAGATATTCGCACTGTTGCGAGAGTCTGAAATGACAAATGAGCAAATCGACGACTTAGTTTTTCAATGGAAAATGAAAGTATCGATGGAGCGTACAAACCTCATTCAACATGAAATCAACACACGTAAGGAGCGCGCGTTTATCTAAGGAGGCTCTATGTTAACGAATACCTACGGACTCAGAAACGACTGGTACGAACGCCAAATGGAACGAGAAGCGTTTGTTAATTCTCAGGAAGAGAAAATATCAGTTGATGAGGTTATGGATAGCCTACCAGAAGAACTGCTGTGTATGGATTTAGCAAGGAAGTTAAATCCGGTATTTGAAATTAGCCCTCAGGCGTTGGATGCAGTTTTAGATGGAATTAGAGCAGCCATTCAGATTGGGATAGATAAGGAGGTATTGTGAGCACGTCAATTATTGAGTTTGTGCAGCAACAAGAACCATTGTTTTGTAACGCGCTGACAGATCAAACGATCACATGGGCTAAGGAAAGTCAGTTCGCAATCCAAGCGTTTCAACGGAATGACAGTCTAGCAAAAGTGGCAATGGAAAATCCTGCCAGTGCCCAGAATGCAATTATTAATGTTGCAGCTATTGGAATTACATTAAACCCGGCAAGTAAGTTGGCGTACTTAGTTCCTCGTAATGGATTTGTGTGTCTTGATATTAGCTATATGGGGCTTATGCACTTAGCTCAAGCCACTCAAGCTATAGAATGGGGACAATGTAAATTAGTACATGAGAATGACGTTTATGAATCTAATGGTCTAGACACCCCTCCAACCCACAAATATAACGCATTCAGTGATAGAGGTAGTGTTATTGGTGGTTATTGCACAGTAAAAACAGCAAGTGGCGACTATCTCACTGAAGAGATGAGATTGGATGAGATAAAAGCTGTTGAGGCTACTAGCAAGTCAAGAAATGGCCCATGGAAAACATGGTGGGATGAGATGGCTCGTAAAACAATTGTGAAAAGAGCGAGTAAATACTGGCCTCGTCGTGAAAGGTTAGATCAGGCCATTGATTATGTGAATACCGAGGCAGGTGAAGGAAATTATTTTGATGTGCCTGAAAGTAAAGCAAAGGACATAACGCCAGCAAGTGAGGATCAATTAAAGGCTATCACGGACTTGATGCTTAAAGTTAACGGAGAATGGAGTGATGCTTTTTTCACATTCATTAGTAAAAAAATTCAATCATCAAATATCCCATCCAGATCAATTAACTGCATTTGAAGCCAATACCATTATCGACATGCTAAGGAAAAAGGCAGAAGGGAAATGATTAGCAATGACATCATTCTAAGCAAAACAGGCATCGATTTAACCAAAGTAGAGCAAGGAAGCGAGGAATGGATGTCTATCAGGCTCGGGGTTGTAACCGCCTCTGATGCATGGAAGGTTATCTCTAAGCCAAGATCAGGAACAAAATGGTCAGACACAAAGAAAACATATTTAAATACCCTTATTGGTGAAGTCTGTACGGGAGTTTACAAGGAAGTATCAGCAAGGACGCTGGAATGGGGTAAAAACTACGAATTAGAAGCAAGGATGACATTCGAGTTTTACACCGGATTAACGGCAAAGGAGGTGCCAATAATATTCAAAGATGAGCAATTACGGATAGCTTGCTCACCAGACGGCATTTGCAGTGATGGCTCTGGATTAGAGCTTAAATGTCCTAATAACACGGACGTATTTATAGACTTAGCATTGAATGGAATCGATGCAATGAAAAAGGAATATGTGGCTCAAGTTCAATATTCCATGTGGGTTACAGGTAATGATATCTGGCATTTTGCAAATTTTGACCCACGAATGCCGGCAGGGAAAGAAATCGCATACTTCCCTGTAGAGCGTGACGAAAAAATGATGAAAGAATTTGATGAGTTAGTACCTGAGTTCATTGAGGTGATGGATCAAGGATTAAACAAGTTAGGCATTCAATTTGGCAATCAATGGAGTGTATATGGCAATTAACACAATAACAGTAAGTGGAAACTTAGGTAAAGATTGCGAACAACGATGGACACCAAATGGTAAGGCGGTTGCATCTTTTAGTTTGCCAGTAAAGCAAGGTTACGGAGAGCACGAAAAAGTATCTTGGATTATCTGCAAGATGTTTGGCCCTAAAGCTGAAAAGCTACCTCCGCACCTAACCAAAGGAATGAAGGTTATGGTAACTGGTGAGTTCGTCATGGAAGAATGGACAGGTCAGAACGGTGAGAAAAAATCAGCACCAGTAATTATCGTTAACCAATTAGATTTTGGCGGTAACAGTGGTAATCAGGCAGGAAGCCAGAAGCCACAACAGAATCAAGGATGGGGTCAGCCACAGCAACCGCAGAATCCAGCACCACAAAGTGAGCCACCAATGGACTTTGATGACCAAGAAATACCCTTCTAACCACTCTACCCGTTTAACCAAAGGATATAACCATGAAAGCTACGGACAGCTTAATTTAACTCGCAGGGATGCAATGAAGATGAAATGTAAAAGCCGAAATTAACCGGCTTAACATTACTTTAAAGAATATCTAAAAGAGAAAAGCCACCTATCCTAGTGACCGCCTTTGTAAAAGCTACTTTACCTGAAGCTAAAAAAACTGTCACTCTATCACCGTCTCTAATTGACACTGGGAAATCTGGATTATCAATAAAACTGAACCTCAATGCATTATTTTTTAAGTCTATTGGCTTTAATTTATATACTTCTTCTTTATATTTCACATCATGCACTTCAATATCCATACCGCCTCCACGTCATTATTGAGCGATGAGCATAACACACTGTTTTATAATGTAAATAATTTAAAGTATGGCTATATACATTACATAATCTTAAGTAGATATACGTATATTTCGGAGGGTTTAATGAAAGACAGAATCAAATTTAACGATGCCATGCTAGCAGCTGTCATGGATGGCAGAAAAACGCAGACACGCAGACCGATTGAGCCACAACCAAAAGTAACCGAGGAAGAGTTACGCAGCCTTGGAGCATGGCAAGAAGGTTATTCACTATCAGAGCAAGTATGTGCAGCATGGCGGCATGGATTTGTTGATGTTGATTGCCCGTATGGTGAAATTGGCGACATCATTAGCGTTACGGATAAAGACGGTAATATCAAAGGTAAAATTGAAATTACTGATGTTTGTCTGCAGCAAGTTCAGGAAATGTCACAAGGGGATGCACTTGCTGAAGGATTTGAGCTTACTGGTTGGCGACCTACTTATAGCGACCCAGACAGTGGCGGCGAAACATTCACACCATACGATAAATTCGCTGATGCATGGATAGATATATACGGAGAAGAAGGCTGGAATATTAACCCGTGGGTGTGGGCAATAGCGTTTAAAAAGGTGGAGTGATGGACAAATCAAGACAGCAATTTGAAGAATGGTTTAATGACGAATATGAAACAACAATGAAAGACTACGATGAGCCATTAATTGAGTTCGTTATGAAGCAACTATTTATTGTATGGCAAGCATCACGCGAGAGTTTAGCAATTGAATTGCCAGAGCCGTTTATTGCAAATGAAAATTGCGAAACTTGGTGTTATGACGAAGATTTAGTTAATCAGACATTAATCAGCAACGGAGTGAAAATAAAAAATGAATAATAAATATAAAGCCGAACTAATTAACGGTAAAACCAGTTATTTTATTAAATGGAAATATGATTGAGAAAGGATTTATTTCATATTCAGATGCGGAAAAAAGAGCTAATAGCTTAAACTCTAAATTCAAAGTAGCCCACACATATAAAATTAAATAACCATGCAAATAATCGGATATGTATTACTCGTGCTAATACAGGGTTCTGCTGTGCCTGTAACGGAAGATATATACACGCAATCGGAATGCAATAAACGTGCTGAATATTTAATGTCAGTGAGGAATTTTGAGGTTGTTTGTGGAGAAATATACAGATGAGGCAAATTAAAATAAATTCTGGTTCGTGGCAAAAAGATTTAGAAATGGTAATCACTGTTATCGATGAAGATAAATTTAAAAAATCATGTGAACAAATTAATAAATTCTATTCTGGTGATGAATATAGAGCTGATATACACGGTAGCCATGAGAAAGCAGGTTTTGCAATGTTCTGTGCTGAGTGCTTCCAGCAAATAGCATTCAATAACTTCAAGGATGAAGAATGGCTTACCGAGCAATTCGATTGGTCTAAAGATAAAGGAATTGATGGCTATCCTTCGCTAGATGATATGGGGATTCGGATTGACGAAATAGAACCTTGGTTTATTGACTCTGACGATATAGAAATTACAGGATGGTAATCAATGAATAGCTATAATAAGTACACCGACCTTCAAATTAATGAATTGGTTGCTACAAGGTTAAAGAAGAAATGCTTATTAACGGAAGAATCTGTATTAGCTTATATGGATAGCGGCTATCGGACTTTCGACCCATGCAACAACCCATCCGACGCAATGCCGATTGTTATTGAGAATGAAATATCGATGATTAAAAGCTCAGGTGGCTGGATGTGCTGCCATGGTTCAGTTGGTCAGGTTGAGCATGAAAGCTTATACCGTGGCGCTATGGAATTATTCTTAATGATGAAGGATGCGGATAATGAGAATAACAACAACAGTTAAAAATAAAGATGACAATGAATTAATTCGTTTCACTGGTAATTGCCTATCTGATTTCTTAATGCGTGGTGAAAATGATTGTGCTTATTCTCTTAATAATATGCAAGTATGGATAATAAGAAAGAAAAACGGAAATATATCAGTTAAAGGTTACCGAGTTTAATAATTAAATACCTTTCATCAAATATTAAATAGCATAGGTGAATTATGAGATTAATAATTCGCGGTGAAGTCACGCCCATAGAAAGGATTGCTATTAATGAGGCATTGGAAGCCCATAAAAAGAAATATAACCGAACTGGAATAATCGTTAGTCACAAAATAAAGATAGGAAAGAATATCTACCCTGTGGAAATAGAAAACTGTCGTAAATCATATATGGTCACTTTGCGTAACAAAAGGCAAAGACTATGAATGCACAGGCAATGGAAAACGCACGAAGGCAAATAGCAAAGGAATGCTTAATCGAACTCAGAAGCCACGGAATACCCAACGACAAACTAACCACTCAAATCCTCGATAAATACACGCCGAAGTTTAAGCCCCTAAATCACACAAAGTACAACACCAAAGATGTTATGTGCCAATACATCAGAAATCTGCAAAAGGAAGAGAAGAATGGAAGATGACTGCATGACATTGAAAGAGCTTGCAGGAAAGCTAAAACTCTCACCATCAACTATCTATAAAAACCCACCAAAATATTACATGTTTAAGGTAGGTGGTTCATGGCGAGCTAGCAAGGATAGCCTGAAAAAGTTTGAACAGGCGCAGTTTAATGACAATAATGTTTACCGGCTGGCTGTGGTCGGTGGCAGGAGAAATTTAAAATGCCGATCTACAAAAGAGGTAACACATACTGGATTGATGTCACATCTCCAAGTGGAGAAAGAATTAGGAGATCTACTGGCACCACGAACAAGGTGAAAGCTCAGGAGTATCACGATAAATTAAAGTACGACCTGTGGCAGATAGACAAATTAGATAAATCGCCAGAACGAACATTCGATGAGATGATGATTTTGGCGCTAAGAAACGCCGAGAGTCATCGAAGTTTTGCAAATGCACAAACTAATGCAAGGTATTTCCTAGCTATTTTCAAGGGAAGAAAACTATCCACTATTACCAGTGATGAGATCACGAACTCACTGCCTGTATATAGTACGAAAACAAAGAGAAAACTCTCTAACGCATCCAAAAACAGGTATCGTTCATTTATTATGAGGGCATTTTCATTAGCACACAAAAGCGGATGGATAAAAGAAAAACCGCATGTTCCATCGTTTAGAGAACCGGTTGTCAGGGTTAGATGGATCGAAAAGGAAGTGGCAATTGAGCTTATTGATAATCTAAAGCTAAAGTGGATGAAAGACTTAGTTAGCTTGGCATTATTAACTGGAGCAAGACGAGGTGAGTTGCTATCCCTAACCTGGAGCAATGTTGACTTAGATAGAGGGATTGCAATAGTAACACCTGAAAACTCAAAATCTAACCGAGGTCGCCCTCTCCCTTTAAATGAAGATGCTGTAAATATTTTACGCAATATCCCAAGAGAATTTGAATATATATTTACGAGAACAGGAAAAAGAAAACGATCTATCGGTCTTGAAGATTTTGAACGGGCAGTTAGATTAACTGGGTTAACAGATTTTAGATTTCATGACCTGCGCCACACATGGGCAAGTTGGCATGCTCAGAGTGGAACACCATTAATGGTATTAAAAGAAATGGGAGGATGGGAAACATTAGAAATGATTAAGAGGTATGCCCATTTAAGTGGCGAGCATTTAACCAAATACAGTGAGCGCGTCACAATTTCGACACACTCGAAGAATGAAGCCAGAAAAAAGCCACATCTAACTCTTTTAACTGGCTGATTAATATAAATTAATATTACTCATCATCTAACGTAAAACGCAATCTTGAATAGATTTAATGTCGGAATCTGAATTAGAACCATTTTTTGCTTGCACGGTTAATTCACGAATACGTTGCAAGTTATTATTAATTTCATTCAATGCCCCTTCTGTGGTTTGGGCTATGGAAATACCATCATTCGCATTACGCGAAGCCTGAGTTAAGCCTTTAATATTAGAAGTAAAACGGTTTGCAATCGCTTGACCCGCCGCATCATCCTTAGCGCTATTAATGCGTAAGCCAGAAGATAAACGTTGAATTGCATTACCTAACGCACTTTGTGAACGATTTAAATTATTTTGAGTGACCAGTGACAAGTAATTGGTATTAATAACTTGTGCCATAATATTTTCCTTCGACTTGATTTTAAAATACTTTTCAATGAATAGGTTTGTTATTACGTCGCTGTAATAACGTTGCCTAAACACTATCGTCATCAATTTCGAGGGTTTTACGATTTTTGGCGTCGCGAAAATAGCAAAAAAAGCCAGTCAGTTAATTTATAAGAAGTAATTGATTGCAGAAAAAAGTAAAAGAGATTGAGAGAAAAAATAAAACTAAAAAAAAGTGGGTTTAAATATAATAGACTGAGAACCTATATTCTAAATAATTCAAAGTGCAGAACTAAGTGGCCAGTGAATCTATTTCTTAAAAACGTCTAGCTACATACATAAGCATGTAACTGAATAGATGAAGAAAAAATATAAATACTTTTCAACACAAAAAACAAAAAAAGGCCCTCTTACGAGGACCTTTTGAATATAGAAAGGTATCTTTTGTGTCAGAGTACGAATTAACGTAACAGAGACAGAACAGTTTGTGGTACTTGGTTTGCTTGAGCAAGTACTGAAGTACCCGCTTGTTGCAGGATTTGACCACGGCTCATGTTAGAAACTTCTGTTGCATAGTCAGCATCTAAGATACGGCTACGTGAAGCAGATAAGTTGTTAACCGTGTTGTTCAGGTTGTTGATAGTAGATTCAAAACGGTTTTGAATCGCACCTAATTTAGAACGGCTTTCATCGATTGTGTTGATAGCTTTGTCTAAAGTAGCCAGAGCATCATCTTTAACGTCTAAAGTTTTAACGTCTTTAGCTGCAACTGCAGTAAATTCGTTACCAGCAACCGCTGAACCTGCTTTTAAGTTGATTTGAGTTGCAGTAGTACCATCCGCTTCAAAGTCAGAAGCAGAAACTAAGTAACTTTTACCACCTTCAGTTGCAACGAATTTACCAGCAACAACTGCGCCGTCTTCTTCGTATTTTTTAACTGTTAAGCCAGCTTTTAATGCAGTACCACCAGCAACACCTAAATCAGCAATATCAGCATCATCAGCACTTGCTTTTTTCTCACCTTTAGAAACTGTTGTTTCAGTGAACAGTTTGTCACTTGAAACACCTAAAGTATCATTATCAACTTTATCTAAGTTAAATTTGATAACTTCTTTATCGTTAGTACCTACTTGGATAGTCATTTCTGACTTCTCACCGCTCAGTACTTTAACGCCGTTGAACTGAGTTTGCTCAGAGATACGGTTGATTTCTGCTAAACGCTCAGTAACTTCGTTCTGGATTGAAGTGATGTCTGAGTTAGAGTTAGTACCGTTTTTAGCTTGAACTGTTAACTCACGGATACGTTGTAAGTTGTTGTTGATTTCGTTCAGCGCACCTTCAGTAGTTTGAGCGATAGAGATACCATCGTTCGCATTACGTGAAGCTTGAGTTAAACCATTTACGTTAGAAGTGAAACGGTTAGCAATCGCTTGACCTGCAGCATCATCTTTCGCGCTGTTGATACGTAGACCAGAAGACAGACGCTCGATTGCACTTCCTAAAGCTCCCTGAGATTTGTTCAGGTTGTTTTGAGTTACCAGAGATAGATAGTTGGTATTAATGACTTGTGCCATAGCTAGATTCCTTTAAAATCAAGTCGATAAAATAAAAGTTTGCCTATTCATTTTCGGTGTTAATCACCGGCAACAAGTTTATCGGCACCCCACATACAACCTTTAACTTTTCCTACAAATATTTCTGCGTTTTTTTATAGAATTCACATCAAACCAATGATAAATAAAGAAATTAATTTATTATTTTTTTATTTATTTTTTATCAATTTTCGCCTAAACCTTTTTTTCTCTCCTCTAAATTCGACTTTGGTCACCAATGCCAATAAAAGGCTTCTATATGGCATCCTGTTTACGTCATCAAAAATACCAAATAGACGTAAACTTTTCGCCGATTCTACCGATAACGGTTTTTGAGGATTATTTTACGAACACAGAAAGGAGACCGGTATGGCTGGTATTGCTTCACTAGGCGTGGGCTCAGGGATGCCTTTTAACCAAACATTGGCACAATTAGAGGCGGCGGAAAATAAACGCCTTGAACCCCTTGATAAACAGATGAAAAGCTACGAAGCGAAAATTACCGCTTATGGTAAAATTCGTGGCCAACTTGATAAGTTACAAAAAGCATCAGAAGATTTAAAAAAATTCGATAAAATTGTTGCAACAAAAGTTGATGATGAGTTTGACGCCTTTAAAGTGACGACGGATGGTAAAGCCAGTATTGGTAACTATACCGTATCTATTAAAGAGCTTGCTCATGCACAAACATTAAAATCCAGAGCTGTAAATGATGTAAAAATACCTATTGGAAAAACATTAGGTGAAGGTAACAATCGTACTTTAGTAATTACCCAACCAGGTGAAGAAAAACCATTACGTATTGAGTTAACTGACGATCAAACTTCTATGATTGAATTGCGCGATGCAATCAATAAAAAAGAGGGAAATGTTTCAGCAACTATCGTTAAAGCTAAAGATGGTGTTAACCACTTAGTACTCACTTCTCGTAAAGAAGGTACTGAGTCAGAAATGACCATAAAAGTGGAAGGAGATGACGAACTTAATAATTTCATTAGCTACTCTTCAAGCAGTAAAACTGGCGCAATGCAGGAAATCGTTGAAGCAAATAATGCCAAATTAACGATCAATGGTATTGAAATTGAGCGTCAGACTAATGAGATTAAAGATGCACCTGAAGGGATCATCTTAAATCTTAAAAAAACGACCTTTGATAATAAAGACAAAACCGATAAACCTGAAATCGTGACTGTTGCTCGTAATATTGAGCCAATGAAAAAAGCTATCCAAGCTTGGACAGACGCTTATAACGAATTAAACAGTACTTATAAATCTCTGACTAAATATACGCAAGTAGATAAAGGTGAAACCGCGTCTAAAGATAATGGCGTATTACTTGGCGATACCACCAGCCGTATGATTATGTCTGAACTAAAGAGTTTTGTTACAAGCTCACAAAATACATCAGATCTAGACACCCTCAATAAAATGGGGATTAAATTTAAGGTTGATGGCTCTTTAGATATCGATAGCAAAAAACTGGATGAAGCATTAAAAGAAAAACCCGCTAACGTTAAAGAATTTTTTATGGGTGATGGTAAAGAAACCGGTTTTGGTACTCAAACCTATAATTACCTGAAAAAAACGCTGCAATCTAATGATGGTACATTGGATATTGCCACTGACGGTGTAAAAAAACGCAAGAAAACATTAGATAGTCAAATTAAAAACACGGAACGCAATATTGCTGCCACGATGGAACGTTATAAAAACCAGTTCCAACAGTTAGATAAAATGATCAACTCCATGACTAACTCTAGTGCCTCAATCGGCCGTTTATTAATGTAATTTTTAAAAGTAGGACACTATGTATCAACAATCAGCCAGTAAAATGTATGCTCAAATCGACGTTGAAAGCGAGATTTTAAATGCCACGCCTTACCAGCTGATCCAGATCCTATTTAATGGGGCGCTTAGCGCCCTTCGCCGTGCCTTAATATTAATGGAACAAGGGAATATCGCTGGTAAAGGCGAAAATATTTCTAAAGCCATTAATATTATTGGCAACGGATTAAAACAAGGTCTGGATAAAGAAAAAGGGGGCGAGCTTGCAGAGAATCTGGAGCTCCTTTATGACTATATGGTTAATCAGCTACTCGATGCCAATTTAAACAATAACCCAGAAAAAATTCATGAAGTCATCAAGCTCTTAACTGAAATTTCTGATGCTTGGCAACAAATCGGCACACAGATTAATTCTTATTAAACGAGAGTGGACAACAATATGGATATTATGGTGGCTTACGAGCAGGTTTTAAAATCAAGTGAGCAAATGTTAACGCTTGCCAAAGATCAGCAATGGGATAAGCTGATAGAAATGGAAATGGATTATTTAAAAAGCGTAGAAAATATCACTAAGATGATAAAACCTGCAGATAGTGAGCTGAGACTACAACAACGCCTCACAGATATGCTAAAGAAAATCTTAGAAAACGAAAATGAGACGCGAAATTTATTACGGGCTCGTCTAGATGAGCTCGGCGTGTTAATTAGACAGACTGAACAAGAGCAGAGGGTACAAAATAGCTATGGTCAGTTTACAGAACATAGTTATTATCCTGATCTCAACCTTAAATAACTCTCCTCTACGCCAAAAGCGGTTTTATTAGCTAATGGCGTCTTTACTTAGCAATACAATGTCTTATGTTCAGCTTAATTTGTTATCGGTAACGTAAAAATAGCACTTATGACTTTATATTTTTATCTTCTTATTAAGCTGTTTGCTCTAAAACCATATCAATATGTGGAATGTTATCTTCAAGATAAATTTCTGAATCGATAACAAAACCATGTGATTGATAAAATGATACTAAATAAGCCTGTGCCATTATTTTTATCTTATTGGTATTAAATTGACGACATGTCGTTGCAATCGCCTCTTTTATTAATTGATGAGCAATGCCACTTCCCCGCCGATTTTGAGCGACAATCACTCGCCCTATTGATGCTTTCTTTAAAGGCAATACCTTGAGGTAATAAACGAGCATAAGCAATAATTTGCTGATTATCGTCTCCTTTTGCAAACAGATGTAATGTGTCTTGATCTACCCCATCCAAATCTTGATAAGCACATTGTTGTTCACAAATAAAAACTTGATTTCTTAAGGCTAAAACAGCGTAAAGCTCATCCGTCGTAAGTTGTGAGAATGATTTTAACATCCAATTCATGTGCTTTATTCCGTGGTTTAAAATAATATTAAAGCAATATGTTATATCACAGATATGATTTTTTATTATTTAACGAAAATAGAAAAATGAAAGTCGCCCACTAGATCGTAGGCGACATATTAGTTCATAATTATCTGATAAGTAATAATTTATTTAATTACATCATAAAGTTGCTGATTAGAAAGGTAATCCGATATTAACCCTGTCGTAGGCTTATATTGTTCACCTTGGATATCAGAGAATGCCTTACCTTCTTTACCTAATGAAACCTTACGTTCATCGTTGCCCGTACTTTCATGGATAGAATAAGTTTTTCGACGCATTGCAATGTATTTATCTGCATTATTCACAATATCAGTATGGTAGCTCGTAATTTGTGTATCCGTTAAAGCTAATTTATTTGCTAAATCACAGCCCCAGCGCGTTAAACACACTTCGGCAAAATGGCGTACTATTAAACTTGGTGCATATAACGCATTTTCACCTTCACTACCATCAATAGAGGCATTACCCACTAATGTGGCATGACGACCTGAAATAGGAAAGATATGCATTTTAGTGTCAGATGTAACCATTGGGATCACGCAAGTAAATCCTTTTGAACGTTCATCTTTTGCATAAAATCCAACATATTCTTTGACGTTTTTACCAAGTGTGACTTTTTCAGGTTGAAAATTCAGAGGGCCTGGAACGGGGTCAATCGCAAAAATATTCACAGGAATATCTTTTAATTGAGGATCTGCCAACATCGCATTTGCTAGCATATGGCAAGTAATACCACCACGGCTCCAACCCACTAAGTTAACTTGTGTTGGAATAATGCCATCTTTGCGAAAAATACGAATAATTTGTTGCTGGAGCTGCTGTTGAGTGACATGACGATCGCCATAGTCATATTTACGCCATAAAAAAGAGCCTGTTACCTTAACATCTTCAATAGGAATGCCGGCTTTTTTCAGTTGGTTATACTGCTCTTCCGTCAGTTTTTCACGTTGCCAATCAAAGTTACCTTTCATTAAGCAAAGCGCATGGTTGACGTTTTCTTCCCACCCGCTACCAAAAAGTGAACCTTTGATATCAGAGTAATTAGGACTTTCAACCCATAAATCATCTTCTTGTAGATTACCACTACCAGGGCCATCAACAATAAACCACTGTGCGAACTCTCGTCCTTGGTTGTTTTGCGCTAAAGTGGCAACTAATTCCCCTTGCCAAAAGGTAGGATTAATATTATCAAATGAGTTAGAGCCGGTACCACATAAATAAACGGTTAATACTGTCATAATCAAATTTCCTTTTATTAATGACTAAAAAATCAAAATAATGATTTTTATTTCCTTGTATTGAGCTATTCCTTAGCCCACCAGCACATTACCCATAAGCCTTTTTTTATTCAATTATAAAAAATGAATTAGCAGAGTTGAGATCACATAATTGAATTTTATTTAAATAAAAAAATAAAAAAACGTTGTTAGATCAAGACAATTAAATAATATAAGTAAATATTCTAGTTTTTAATTATTTTTAATTTGGAATAAAGACATAAAGTAATGCGCTGAATAGTCATTACTAGAGTGGTATTTATATAAAAAAATCCCACATAATTAAATGTAGGATTTCTATTAAGTAGATGGAATTTCTTATAAACGATTAAAAGCGACTACTCTCACAGCAGGAATATCAGCTTGTGCCCCTTCAGCAACTTCCTGACATGCTTTATCTAACGCAATATGGGGTGTGATCCCACTTTCTGTTTCTACAATTTTATGTCCGGCGTAGGTATCACCATTTCTGGAACGCACTTTATACGCAATAAACCAATATTCCATATCATCACCGTTTACGTTATTAATCATGTAATTACCATAGCGTTTTATGACTCGCTTTAATGTGATAATAATCAATAATTTTTAGTTTAATAAAATTGTTTTATAAAAAAATGAACCGCATTGTAGAAACATCAGGCGTGATATTCCATTTCTGATTGCACTAATTTTTTTATTTTTATTGCTTTTTCAAAGTGATCCAATTTATGCGTCATTATCCACCATGTTGCAGCTTCCATTAATAATTCAGGATTGTCATTTTTATTTGCAAAAAAAGCATAAAAGGATAATCCCACGCCCTCTCCTTTGGCTGAAATCTTGTCATTACATATTTGAATTATTTTTTGTTGTAGTGATTTTCTCATATTCTCTCTATTTTTATTTTTCGGCATGGGAATAAATAGGAAAGAACAAATGCTCTATCCATGAAATTTGTTCCATAGTTGAATCAGTAACCAAGCCGAGATGATCCAGCAGATAACCGCCGTAGCCAGTGCTGTAAATAATTTCACATAGTTTATCATGACATAGAGTGAAATTAGATAAACCATATAAGGAATAACTGCCCATAAACTAAAAATAATGGTGGTTCGTAACGCTTCAATAGAACGTTCAGCACCTACAATATAGTGGGCTATTAGCGCAAAAGTCGGAAATAGTGGCACTAATCCCGCAATATAGTAATGACGAGATTTCGATAAAACAGCAATTAATACCACTACAAATGCACCTATCAGTGCTTTAGCCAGCAATCCCATTATTTTTTCATCAAGTTATAAAAAACTTAGTACTATCATACCTATTCACATTTGTATGTGAGTTCTAGCTAATATTTATTTAAACTCAAAATGAAAAAAGCAAGAAACAATATAGACATCTTTATTTTTTCGTATAATGCGTTTTACATTTTTTACTTTCCATAATGAAATCTCTTCTTCGTTCTCACCATGTTGAAGACAGATCATTTCATCTATTTTTTGCCAATTCAAAATCTGAAAGTGAACCATATTCTTTAGTTAATATTTGGCCAGTGACATTTCTAGGCGCACCTGATTCTGGATAGACAGAAAAAATAACCTCAACCATAATAATGTTCTCTTATATTATTTATAACCTTACTGTTCCATAGAATAATGGGTTAAGTCACTTATTTAATAATCGCTTTTTATCCGTTTTTAATATTAAGAAGAGATAAAAGAGTGAGTTGCTTTGATATAGATGTGCAAAAGCACACATCAATAAAATGATGTGTTTATACTTTATGCACAAATCGGGGCACTCATTATCATAAAAGTATAAGTATTCAAATGGTTAATTACATTCGAAAGTTTATATCATCTATGCAATGACATTGAGCAAGATGCCCCATTCTGTTTTGATTAGGTATTTCTTATACAGCTATACATTAGCTATATAAAAAGAAAAGTCACCTTTATCAAATGATAAGGCACTACACCTGCATACTCATGATTTCTTGATAAGCGGCGACCAGCTTATTACGCACTTGTACGCCCATTTGTAATGAGATACTAGATTTTTGCATATCCACCATCACATCGTTTAATTCGACACCTGGTGTACCTAAGGTAAACGCTTGCACTTTGTTGGTTGCATTTACTCGGGTTTCATTAATTTTACCCACAGCTTGAACAAGCTGAGTAGCAAACCCTGCTTGTACTGGCTGGGGTTTTGCAATATTGGATGCTTGCAAAGTCTGGATTTGCATTTTATCCAGAACACTTTCAATAGCTGGAATTGACATATAAACCTCTGCGTTAATCATCTAATTCAATTACTGAATCAATGTCATAGTAAGGAAGTGAACCAACACGCTTACCGAGTTATACCCTAACACAGGGGCTTCATTCCAAAGCGAGTAATTGACGCAAAAGTTAAGGGCTAATTACGCCATTAAATGAAACGCAAAAGGCCAATAATGAGACACCTGAGAGTAGGTTTATTTATTTGCGTAAGGGGAGTCTGTTTTGTTACGCCACGCTTTTAGTATTCATCCCGAACTACAAGGCAAGGATTGTCTATGAATGCCGAAAAAACCGACGTTGTGAACCAGAAAAAGGGTTTTAACGCCATTATTAACCGGATTAAAGCCGATCCGAAAATTCCGCTCATTATTGCGGGTTCGGCGGCAATTGCCATTTTTGTTGCTGCATTTTTATGGTTACAAAGCCCTGATTACAAGGTGCTTTATAGTAATCTTAGCGATAAAGACGGTGGCGAAATTGTCACACAGTTAACACAAATGAACGTACCTTATCGCTTGTCACAAAATGGCGCAGCGATCATGGTGCCTGACAATCAGGTTCATGAATTACGCCTGAAACTCGCGCAAGCGGGACTTCCTAAAGGCGGCGCTGCCGGTTTTGAACTGTTAGATAAAGAAAAGTTCGGGATCAGCCAATTTAGTGAACAGATTAACTATCAACGTGCACTTGAAGGTGAGCTTGCTCGCACTATCGAGACATTAGGTCCTGTACAAAATGCTCGTGTTCATTTAGCACTACCAAAACCATCCCTTTTTGTTCGTGAACAGAAATCCCCTTCTGCATCCGTTACGGTGGGTCTTTTACAGGGTAGAGCACTGGATGAAGGTCAAATTAATGCCATTGTGCATATCGTTGCAAGCAGTGTTGCAGGCATGCCTGACAGCAGTGTGACCATTGTTGACCAAAGTGGAAAATTATTGACACAACCTGATGCGTTAGGTCGTGACCTTAACTCTATTCAGCTGAAATATGTTCAAGAGCTAGAAAGTCGTTACCAGCAACGTATTGAAACGTTACTTGGTCCAATTGTGGGTCGTGGAAATGTTCATGCTCAGGTGACTGCTCAAGTTGACTTCTCTCATACTGAAGAAACAGCTGAAGAGTACAAGCCGAATCAGCCTCCTAATCAAGCCGCGGTGCGTTCCAAACAATTGAGCCAAAGTGAGCAAAATGGTGGCATGTTAGCTGGCGGTGTACCAGGTGCATTATCTAATCAACCCGTAGCCCCACCTCAAGCGCCAATTGAAACTCCAAAGCGCAAGAAGGTGAGAAAACAGATGAAGCCAATACAACGGGCACTAATCGTACATTAACGCGTAATCCAAACAGCAATAGCCGTTTAGATGAAACAACCAACTATGAAGTTGATCGCCGTATTCGCCATATAAAACGTCCAGTGGGCAATGTCGAACGCCTTTCTGTTGCCGTCATTGTTAACTACAAAACGATTGAAGACACGAAAGAAGCGGCTGAAGGCGAAGAGCCTGTTGTTGAGACTAAACAAATTCCGCTCACTGATGAACAAATTCAGCAAATTGAAGGCCTTGTTCGTGAAGCGATGGCTATTCCCAAGAACGTGGTGACTCATTAAGTGTCGTGAACTCGCAGTTTAACGATACTGAAGAGAAAGTGATCACTATACCGGTATGGGAAAACCCAGAAATTCTTGCGAAAGCATTAGATTTAGGACGCTGGTTATTACTTGTCATCATCGCATGGATCTTATGGCGCAAACTGGTGAAACCACAGCTTGATAAACGCCGTGAAGCTGAAATTGCCGCACAGAAAGCTGTGCTGAAAACGAAGCTACAAGTTAAAGATGATGTTGATGAAGCAGAATTAGATGACGAAGCAAGACGTAAACAAGCACGTAAACGCGTCAGTGCCGAATTGCAGAGCCAACGTATCCGTGAAATGGCAGAGAAAGATCCTCGTGTCGTCGCAATGGTAATTCGTCAATGGATGAGTAAAGAGCAATGAGTAATAACTTAACTGGAACCGAAAAAAGCGCCGTTATGTTACTAACACTCGGTGAAGACCGAGCGGCGGAAGTATTTAAGCATCTAAGTACACGCGAAGTTCAACAGCTGAGTATTGCAATGTCATCAATGCGCCATATCTCAAATCAGCAACTGATTGATGTTATGGCAAGCTTTGAAGAAGATGCAGTTCAATATGCGGCATTGAATGTAAATGCGAACGATTACTTGCGCTCTGTTCTGGTCAAAGCACTAGGTGAAGAACGCGCAAATAATCTGTTAGATGAGATCTCTGAAACTCGTGAAACAACAACGGGTATCGAGACGCTTAACTTTATGGAACCTCAAATGGCTGCCGATATTATCCGCGACGAACATCCGCAGATTATCGCCACTATCTTGGTTCACCTCAAACGGGGTCAAGCAGCAGATATTCTCGCCCTGTTTTGATGAAAAATTACGTAATGACGTGATGTTGCGTATCGCAACATTTGGTGGTGTTCAACCGTCAGCATTAGCCGAGTTAACAGAAGTACTAAATAACCTGCTTGATGGCCAAAACCTCAAACGTAGCAAAATGGGTGGTGTTCGTACTGCTGCTGAGATTATCAACCTGATGAAAAGCCAGCAGGAAGAGAATGTCATTACTGCAGTACGCGATTACGACGGCGAATTGGCACAAAAAATTATCGACGAAATGTTCCTGTTCGAAAACCTTATCGATATCGACAACCGTTCTATCCAGCGCATTCTACAGGAAGTGGAATCCGACTCCTTGGTTGTGGCATTGAAAGGATGCGATCAAGAGCTACGCGATCACTTCCTCAACAATATGTCGCAACGTGCTGCTGAAATCATGCGTGATGATTTGAATTCTCGTGGCCCTGTTCGTATGTCTCAAGTGGAAGCAGAGCAGAAAGCAATTCTGCTTGTGGTACGCAAATTAGCAGAGACTGGAGAGGTTGTTCTTCATGGAGGAGACGATACCTATGTCTGATAAACATACTGATACTAACTGGAAGCCTTGGGTTCCCAAAGAGCTCACTGATTGGGCATTAACTGTCGAGGAAACGACAGAAGACGAAAAGGAAGTCGAAAAACAGGAAAAAGAAGTCGTTCAGCAACAGAAAGTCCTTGAGCAAATTAATATGCTTGATGACATGAAAGATAAGGCCCAAAAATTGGGCCACGCTGAAGGCTTTGAGGCAGGGAAAAACCAGGGTTATCAGGAAGGCTATCAGGCGGGATTACAATCAGGTATTGAAGAAGGTATTCGCCAAGGTATCGCTCAACAATCACCATTAATTAATGAGTGGCAAGGGTTATTAGCTGAATTTAGACATTCGCTGAATGGGCTAGACAGTGTGATTGCATCACGCTTAATGCAAATAGCCCTCACAGCAGCAAAAGAAGTATTAGGCCAACCTGCTGTCTGTGATGGCTCTGCACTGCTTGCACAAATAACCTTAATGTTACAGCAAGAGCAAATGTTCTCAAGCAATCCACAATTAAGAGTGAATCCAAAACATATTCCACAAATTGAAAAAGAGCTGGGTGATTCCCTGTCTGCTCATGGTTGGAAAGTTGTTGCCGATAACAGTATTCATGTTGGTGGATGCCGTGTTGTAACAAATGATGGCGATCTTGATGCCACGATTGCAACACGTTGGCATGAACTTTGCCGTCTTGCCGCACCGGAGGCGTTGTAATGACAGCAAGATTGGGGCGTTGGTTAGAAAAACTCAGTGAAGCAGAAGCACGTTTAAATAAAATTCCACGTGTGCGTCAATATGGCCGTTTAACCAGAGCAACAGGTTTAGTCATGGAAGCTAAGGGGCTAGTTATGCCTCTTGGCTCTACGTGTTTAATAGAACGCACCATTGGCAAAACCGTCGAAGAAGTCGAAAGCGAAGTGGTTGGCTTTAATGGTAGCCAAATGTTGTTAATGCCTTTACAAGAAGTCGAAGGATTAACACCTGGTGCTCGTGTTTATGCCCAGGCTACCCCCGGTGGTGAAAATGAAGGTCGGCAATTACCACTAGGCGATGCGTTATTAGGACGTGTTTTAGATGGCTCGGGTTACCCTTTAGATGGTTTACCGCCACCAGATACGGGTTATCGAGCCCCTCTTATTACGCCCCCGATCAACCCATTACAACGAACACCGATTACAGATGTTCTTGATGTGGGTGTCCGTGCAATTAACGCATTATTAACAGTTGGTCGCGGTCAGCGCATGGGTCTTTTTGCAGGCTCGGGTGTGGGTAAAAGTGTGCTATTAGGCATGATGGCTCGTTTTACTCAAGCGGATGTCATTGTTGTTGGCTTAATCGGTGAACGTGGTCGTGAAGTGAAAGACTTTATCGAGAATATCCTTGGTACTGAAGGTCTGGCTCGCTCTGTTGTTGTCGCGGCTCCAGCTGACGTATCACCACTGCTTCGTATGCAAGGAGCTTCTTATGCTACACGTATTGCAGAAGATTTTCGCGATAGAGGTAAACATGTCCTGTTAATTATGGATTCACTCACCCGTTACAGTATGGCACAGCGTGAAATTGCGCTTGCAGTCGGTGAACCGCCAGCAACCAAAGGTTACCCACCTTCTGTCTTTGCGAAATTGCCTGCACTGGTCGAACGTGCAGGTAATGGTGTTGATGGTGGTGGTTCTATCACAGCTTTCTATACCGTTTTAACGGAAGGTGATGATCAGCAAGATCCGATTGCAGACTCTGCGCGCGCGATCCTTGATGGACATATTGTGCTTTCTCGCTCACTAGCCGAATCAGGGCACTACCCCGCTATTGATATTGAGGCGTCTATTAGCCGAGCAATGACGTCGCTAATTGATAAAACGCATTACCGTCGTGTGCAAGTGTTTAAACAGCTTTTATCAAGTTATCAACGTAACCGAGATTTAATTAATGTAGGCGCTTACGCCGCGGGTAGTGATCCAATGCTTGACAAAGCCATTGCACTTTATCCATCTCTCGCGAAGTTCTTACAACAAGATATCCAAGAGCAATGCAGTTATCAAAGTGCATGTGAGCAACTTAATCAACTGATCACACTAAACTCATTCTGAACATAATCAGAGAAAGTAAAGAGGGTTCCAATGCGGGAGCAGTCACCTTTAGTGACACTGAGAGAACTGGCACAGACAGCGGCTGAACAAGCCGCCATTCAACTGGCTCAGGTCCGGCAGAGTCATCAACAAATGGAACAGCAACTCAATATGTTGATTGGGTATCAGGATGAATACCGTGTACGTCTAAACGAAACGTTGAATTTAGGGGGGATGTCGTCAGCATCATGGCAAAACTACCAACAATTTCTCAAAACGCTCGAATTGACTATCGAACAACATAAACAACAACTTCAACATTGGCAGGCGCAACTTGACATTGCAACTGAACAATGGCGAGAAAAACAGCAACGACTCAATGCATTTGAGACTTTGGAGCAACGTGCGGAAGATAGCCGTAAGCGACATCTCGATCGTATTGAACAGAAACAAATGGACGAGTACGCACAGCGTAGTACTTTACGGAGAACAACTTGATGGAGATAACGCTTCTGACCATGGATGTCGCTGCAACCTCCCCGGGAACGACATCTGCCACACAAAGTCAGCCCGGTGATAATGCCCCGACTTTCGCTCAACTTTTGGGTTCTAAGCCCCAACAAGCGCAGAGTGATAAAAAGACAGCCAATATCGCAAACCATTCAACCAAAGAGAATAAAACACACTCTGACGAAGACAAAACAAAAGAAGACAATAGTCATCTTGTGTCTGTTTCCGCTGAGCAGAAAGTGACAGACGAGCCTTCTCTAGATAAATCTCAACTCACGCTCACATTGCCAGATAATGAACAATTTGTAGCGATTGTTGAAAATAGAATGCCCTCTTCATTAATGTCAGCAGAAGAGCTTGCTGCTGAGCTTCCCGTTCAATTAGCAGGGCTACCAGGATTAAAACGTCTCGCCTTACCTTCTGACACGTTGAATCAAGCCTTGCAGCAGCCACACGCGGTTAAAACCAATGAAGATTTAGCTTCGTTAACACACGCACTTTCAAAAGATACCGAGTTGTCGGACTTCAACCTTACCGACAAGCTTAATCTATCAAAATCAGATGAAAAGTCCTTGTTAACCCAGCTACGTCCAGAGACAGCGACATTAGCAACAGAAAGTACACTTGCTGGTGCTAATCAAACAGAAAAACCTTCTGCCAAAAAAGTTGATAGCATCGCAACCCTTTTAACGCCAACTGCAGAAAAAGTGAATGCATTGCTAAATGGGGATAAGCAAGTTGCCACTGCAAAATTAACGGACAATGTTGCTCAACAAATGGTGACCGGTAACCGTGTTGCAGAAAGCGAACTTCACAACACACTGCCTACCTCATCTTCTTTTGCTTCACAAGGCGTTACAGGTCATGCTCACTCATCAACACAACCACAAATGCAATTTTCACCAATGGCAACACAAGTATTAAATGCACAAGTGGGCACACCTGAGTGGCAACAACAGCTTAATCAGCAAATTGTGATGTTTAGCCGTAATGGCTTACAGAAAGCGGAGTTACGTTTACATCCTGAAGAGCTAGGTTCATTGCATATTCGCATGAAAATAGAAGATGGACAGGCTCAGTTACACCTTGCGTCACAAAGCGGTCAAGTTCGTTCTGTATTAGAAAATGCCATGCACCAATTGCGTCAAGCACTCTCTGAAAACGGGATCCAGCTCACGCAAAGTCAGGTGTCTAGCGACACTAATGACAGTTGGCAACAACAAAATATGTCAGATTCCTCTCAATTTAGTGGAGATGGTGCCGATAATCATCAAGGAAGCGAGGGTAATTCAATGCAATTAACCTCTGAACCGGCACTACAAAAGATAACTCTTACGCCTCAAGAATTAGCATCTGCTCGTGGTGGTGTTGATATTTTTGCCTAATACAAATGTATTGGGAAGACACACTATGTCAATAAACGTAAGAGTTAATGGTTTTTTCCCTATCTGTTTCTGCCATTAAAAAACAGAAATAGCGGGATAATTAAGGTTGATTTAGATGGATATGGAAGTCCACAACAGTGAACACGTATCCACTACAAAACAGGAATTTAACTGTCCATGTCTAATTACAGCAATGAACGTAAAAGCTATAGCTTAATTCTGATCATCGTATTACTGGTGATCGCCATTATTGCAGCGGCATTCGGTGGATATAGTTGGTGGGCATTGAAGCATGCTAAATCAGGTTCAGCGGGCACTAGTCAGCAAAAAGTTATACCAGCACCCGTTTTTATGTCATTAGAACCCTTTACGGTAAATCTAATTGATGACGAAGAACACTTAGACAGAGTGCTCTACATAGGGATCACATTAAGATTACATAATGAAGACACTCGTAAGCGTCTACATGATTATTTACCTGAAGTTCGTAGTCGCTTGTTATTACTGCTTTCTCGTCAACAGGCTAATAAGCTTGCGACAGACAATGGAAAACTCCAGCTAATGACGGATGTAAAAGAAACGCTGAGACCGACTCTCGTACCGGGAGAATCTGAACAGATCCTCTCCGATGTACTGTTTACCACGTTTATTCTGCGATAATCATTATGAGCGATAATATCCTTTCACAGGCAGAGATTGATGCTCTGTTGAATGATGACACATCAGGTGACGACGCCAAAAAAAGCGCGAACAGGGAACCTGCGATAGCGAAGGATCCGAATGAACCGGATATTCAGCCTTATGACCCCAACACGCAACGCCGTGTGGTTCGAGAACGTTTACAGTCGTTAGAAATCATTAACGAACGCTTTGCGCGTCAATTCCGTATGGGGCTGTTTAACATGCTCCGCCGGAGCCCTGATATTACTGTTGGTGGTGTTAAAATCCACCCTTATCACGACTTTGCTCGTAATTTACCTGTACCAACAAATCTTAACTTGGTGCATTTAAAACCATTACGAGGCACCGCGTTATTTACCTTTGAACCGAATCTGGTTTATATCGCGGTAGATAACCTGTTTGGTGGTGATGGCCGTTTTCCAATCCCTGTGGAAGGACGTGAATTTACCAACACAGAGCAACGGATCATCAACAAAATGTTGAAGTTGGCACTGGATGCCTACCGTGATGCTTGGGATTCCATTTTCAAAATTCAAGTTGAATATGTTCGTTCTGAGATGCAAGTGAAGTTTACCAATATCACCTCATCACCGAATGACATTGTTGTTACGACACCTTTTCAGGTAGAGATCGGTTCAATGGTCGGGGAATTTAGCATTTGTATTCCATTTGCCATGATTGAACCATTACGTGAACGACTGATTAATCCACCAATTGAAAATGTTCGTCAAGAAGATGGGGTTTGGTTAGATAGTTTAGTCAACCAGGTTCAGCATTCAGAACTTGAACTGGTCGCAAACTTTACTGACATCCCACTGCGTTTATCAAAAGTGCTTACACTTAAAGAAGGGGATGTTATCCCTATTGATAAACCAGAAAGATTGATTGCACATGTTGATGGTGTGCCCGTATTAACAAGCCAATACGGTACAGTAAATGGGCAATATGCCCTTCGTGTTGAACACCTAATTAACCCTGTTTTAAACGCTCTGGATGAGGAACAAACCAATGAGTGATGCAAATCGCCCAACTGATAATTCACAATCGGCTGAGGATATGTGGGCTGATGCAATGGAACAGCAAACTGGGAAAAGCCAGGATAATAGTTCCGATTTATTTGAACATCTTTTACCTGAAGACGATACGCTTAATCACCTATCCGATATCAATTTGATCATGGATATTCCAGTCAAATTAACGGTAGAATTAGGCCGCACCAAAATGACCATTAAAAAATTACTCAGCCTATCTCAAGGTTCTGTCGTTTCACTGGATGGTTTAGCTGGTGAGCCTCTTGATATTCTTATTAATGGCTATTTAATCGCTCAAGGTGAAGTTGTCGTTGTTTCTGATAAATACGGTATTCGTATTACCGATATTATTACACCATCAGAACGTATGCGTCGTCTGAGTCGTTAATCTATGGAACAGCTTCCTTCCTTTTCCAGCCAAGGTGCGGTAAATACTACCGCGCCCGCTATAACACAGACCGTTCAACCCACTACACAACCCTTGCCTGTCAGTCAAAGTCTTGCTCAAGTCAGCACGGCGCTTGCAGGCATCATCGTTCTTATTATTGTTGCTATGTGGTTATTTCGTCGCTTTGGTTTTGCCCGTGGCTCATTAAAAGGCACAACAACACAGCTTAACGTTAAGGCAAGTTGTTCATTGGGTACAAAAGAACGTGTGGTGGTGGTTGAAATTGAACAGGAATGGCTTGTGTTAGGGGTAACACCATCACAGATAAACCTGTTGCATAAGTTACCTATCCCTGAAAAAGCCTCGCAGGAAGCGACAACATCATCTACATCGCCATTGTTTACTCAATTATTACAAAAAACGCTAAAGCGAGATAAAGGCAACTCATAATGCATCAGTGTGTCACTTTTTTTAACGCATTAACGCGTTGGCGTCTCTTCGCTAGTGTGCTGGTTTTAATCTTGTTCCCGACCAGTGCGTTTGCTCAGTTTCCAAGTGTTATTACACAACCTTTACCGGGTGGTGGCCAAAGTTGGTCATTGCCAGTACAAACCTTGATTTTCATTACAGCATTAGGTTTTATCCCTGCTGTTTTGCTGATGATGACAAGTTTTACTAGGATTATCATTGTATTAGGATTATTACGTAATGCATTAGGAACGCCATCAGCACCACCAAACCAAGTGGTTCTTGGTTTGGCGTTATTTATGACCTTTTTCATTATGGCGCCTGTATTTGATAAAATTTATCAAGATGCCTATATGCCATTTACTGAAGATCAAATTACCTTTGAGCAAGCATTAGAGAATGGTTCTAAACCTTTGCGCCAGTTTATGATGCAACAAACACGTGAAACTGACTTAGCGCTATTTGCTCGTCTTGCTGATGCACCTGCGTTTGAAACTCGCGAAAGTGTGCCCATGCGTATTTTGGTGCCTGCTTATATTACGAGTGAACTAAAAACCGCCTTCCAAATCGGTTTTATGATTTTTATTCCTTTTCTTATCATTGACTTAGTCGTTGCTAGTGTCTTAATGGCCCTTGGTATGATGATGGTGCCTCCTGCAACAGTCTCATTGCCTTTTAAACTCATGCTTTTTGTGTTAGTTGACGGTTGGCAATTAATACTAGGCTCGCTCGCACAAAGCTTTTTTAATTAGCGCAGAGGTAATCCATGACACCAGAATCTGTCTTAGCACTAGGTACAGAAGCGATGAAAATCGCTTTATCTCTCGCTGGCCCTCTTTTATTGTCAGCACTTGTGACGGGTCTTGTGATCAGTATGCTTCAAGCAGCAACGCAGATAAACGAAATGACATTATCGTTTATCCCTAAAATTCTTGCGGTATTAGTGGCTATTTTAGTCGCAGGACCTTGGATGTTAAGCTTGCTTATTGATTATATGCATAACTTATTTACAGGCATTCCTGGAATGATTGGTTAATTGCAATGATAACTCTGACCAGTGAAATGCTTAACGGCTACATGAGTGATTTTTTCTGGCCATTTGTGCGTATTCTTGCACTTTTTAGTACTGCGCCACTATTTAGTGAAAAGCAGACACCGAAGAAATTCCGTATTGCACTCGCTTTTTTAATTACAGCATTAGTCGCACCTGGCTTACCACAAAGTAATGTGCCTTTATTCTCGCTTATTGCCTTTTGGGTTCTGTTGCAGCAAATTTTGATTGGTACAATTCTAGGGCTATCGATGCAGTTGGCATTCGCTTCTGTTCGTCATGCCGGTGAAGTGATTGGTTTACAAATGGGGCTTTCATTTGCTACCTTCGTCGATCCATCGGGTGGCCCTAACATGCCTATTTTGGCACGTATCTTTAATATGTTGACGATGTTACTATTTTTAGTGTTTGACGGACATTTATGGTTAATATCAATATTAGTAGATACATTTTATGTCGTTCCTATTGGAAATCAAACATTTAACTCAATCGGCATTCTCACTTTAGTTCAAAGTGGAGGCACAATCTTTATTAACGGTATGATGCTAGCCATGCCATTAATCACCCTACTCCTTGTTCTTAATCTTTCATTAGGTATTCTAAACCGTATGACACCACAACTATCTGTCTTTGTGGTTGGTTTTCCGCTTACCCTCACCATAGGCATGTTAGCATTATCGATGATTATGCCCGCATTACCTGTATTTACAGAGCGCGTCTTTAGCGATACGTTTAATCGCATCACTTTAATATTACACCAGTTGATTTCTTGAGATTTAAATCAAGTTACCTATTCTTGTATAATATATAAATACTAAGCACTATAAAAACAAAAGCTCAAACACATCTCCACACGAACAACTATTAACCGTTATGCATCAAGCATCAATCCAAAGTGAATATGAAGAAATTATTGATTTCATGATCAAAGCTAACTTATAAAAGAGTGAAGATAATGGTATTGCCTTAACAGAGTGGCAAAAGAAACGATTGAAAGTGTAGCAAGAAAATATATTTTAGTAGCTCAATTACGCAATATTACACCTAGTAAAATTAAGCAAAAAATAACTGAATCAAATAAATAAAATTCTAATCGTCCCAACTGGGATGCAGATACTCAGCTAGAAAAAAAGCATAATGTTATGGCTGGTGCTTACATTAAATAAAAAAATCCCCTGATAAATAAATACCAGGGGTGATATCAAAATATCTTAAAACAGTACTAAATAATTAGCGATACATTTTGAACATCGACATGTCTTTCATATCATTAAAGACTTTATAAGAAGCCTGTAATACAGACTCTTCTTGGTAATAATCAGAAATGGCTTGCGTCCAGTCTAAATCGCGTAATTCACTTAAACGTTTTGCGTTTCTTAACGACGTATCTGCCCCTAAATCATCCAAATTATCAAGTTCTTGAAGTTGTAAACCTAACTTGGCCTCAACACTTGAAATATTATTTAAGGTTGCACGGTTAACACGGTTTGCAGCATCAATTTTTTCTAATGCTGCATCACGATCTGCTTGTGGTTTACCTGTTAACGGTTCACGTAATGCAGTAATAGCACCATCTAATGCTTCAAAAATATCCGGTGCTGTTCCTTTACTCCCTGAAGATTGTAATGTTTCAATCCCAGTGAAGTTAGTGACCATTTCAATATTACTATCTACTTTTTGGGTAATTTGTTTATCACCACCTTGGTAGGTGATTTTGCCTGTTGCATCAGCCACAAAAGGCGGTTTATCTGATTGGAAACCAGCAAAAATATAGCGACCCACACCATCTTTTGTATTACCAATACCCACTAGCTGATCTTTTAAACCTTGTAATTGATCAGCAAGAGATGAACGGTCTTCATCACTTAATGTTGCATCATTACCCGCAGCAACCAGCGTTTCTTGAATTTTAGTTGTAATATTAACCATTTGACTGGCTAAACTCATTTGCAAAGACATACTGTTTTTTGCAAACCCACGCGCTGTTGCATATTGCTGGTTACGTGATTCAGATTGCTTAACCATAACGGCTTGAGAAGCCGCCATTGGATCATCTGATGGTTTTTCAACACGACGACCACTGGAGATTTTATTTCCTTCAGTCATCCATTTGCTTTGCGAACTGGTGATATTATCCATTCGCTGGGAAAATATTTGATTTGAACTTAAGCGCACAATTTATTCCTTAATTCGTGAGGCTTATAAAACCTGCATAATCGCATCAAACATGGTATTTGCTGTTTGGATAACTTTAGCATTTGCCATGTAATATTCTTGGATACGATACATTTCACCGTATTCTTCATCCAAGTTCACACCAGAAACAGATTGTTGCTGAGACTGAATACTTTTGGTGATTGAGGTCTGTGCATCAAAATCAACTTGTGCTGTATTGACTTTATTACCCACCATACTAATCAATGAGCCATACCCACCAGCAATTGTTGTTTTACCATCAATAATTTTTTCATCAGGTAACTCAAACAATTTTTTCATATTTTCGTTATCGCTTGGGCCTGTATCTTTAGAGCCAGCAGCCGCAATCTTACTTGGATCCGTCACAGCTACTTCCATACCTGCAATCACATTACCCACAGATTGAACCACAATAGAATCACCTTCTTGTGGTGTGCCATTAACTTTGATACTCATACCTTCGAATTTTAATTCGCCCGTTGTCGTATCAGGTGTGGCTTGAAATTTACGTTCACCAGGTTCTACTGTGACATTCCATTTGCCACCCTCATATGTAACGGTATAGTCAGCAGCTTTCACTTCTTTAGAATCGGTATATTTCACATCAAAGGTAGCATCACCTTTGTTTTTACCGTTCGTCATTACATGAGCACCACCTAACTTAAAGAAATCCTCACCTTTGTCACCATTTAAATCATAGCCTTCTTTGTGTTGTTTATTAAATTGATCACCCAACACTAATGCTAATTGATTCAATTGATTACGGCTTGGATCTAATACTTCGTTACGGCTACGGTATGCACCGCCAAGTTCACCGCCTTTAATGCGTTTTGCATCCACTTCACGAACTTCATCAATACCATTGCTATAACCGATAACAAGGCGTTCACTGTTTTTGTTTGATGGAATAGCGGACACTTCATAAGCGCGTGTACCAGAAACTAACGGTAAACCATTAGCAAATGTCACGTTAACAAAACCACCGTCTTGTTGTGTAACTTGAACATCCACTAATGTATTCAATTCTTGAACTAAACGATCACGTTGGTCTAATAAGTCATTCGGATCAGCACCATTAAAGCCTTTAGAACGACTAATTTCGTTATTTAATTTGGCGATCTGCTTTGTGTATTCATTGATGTTTTTAGAGGTATTCGTTACCTGACTATTGATATCTTTTTCCAGATCACGCAATGATTGGTCTGCTTTTGCAAACATATTAACCATGGCTTCTGCTTTACCAATAACTGTCGTACGTGCAGGATTATCTTCTGCATTATTTGTTACGTTTGGTAAGCTAGTAAAGAATTCGTCAATTGCACTCGAAACATCATTCCCTTTATCTGCTAACAAATCATTAATTTGTGAGATGTTTTTAGTATAGCTATTTAGGGCGCTTTGTTTAGTCACGGCACGATTCAATTGACCAGCCAGGAATTCATTGTACTCACGATGAATACGACTGACGTTTACGCCATTACCGATATAGCCATTACCGGTCATCGTACCCCCGTTTTCATTAAATACTGTCATTTGACGGTTATACCAACTAACTTTCTGATTAGCGATGTTATTACTGATAGTGCTCATCGCAGCTTGTGCCGCATTAAGTCCGCTCATCGCTGTATTAATTAAACTATTGGACATTTGTCTATCCTTTTACGTTTAGTCATCTCCCGTATGTACGGAGCATAACTGGGCAATTGATATGAATGCTCTGGTCTTTATTATCGGTTCTTCCCCTCTAAACTTGAGGGGAAAATAATTAAAATAAATCGCTTAAATCGTGAGTATAAGTTTTAGCAACTTGCTCACCGCTTCCTTTTAATTGACCAATAATTGAAACCAATTTTTTCGCATACCCGGGATCAGTGGCATAACCCGCTTCTTGGATACGGTAAGCGGCTTGTTCTGGGGTTTGAGCTTGAGGTACTTTCGCATAACGAGGACTTTCAGTAATCAGTCTGAGGTAATCCTGAATAGCTTCAACATATGAGCCATAAACACGGAAATTATCACGCATCTTAATTGACTTACCCTCGATAACCTCTGTGGTCATGATATTCGTAACAGGCCCTTTCCAACTACTTCCTGCTTTAATACCAAAGAGGTTATAACTTGGCTTGCCGTCACCTGTTAGGATTTCACGTTTTCCCCAGCCTGATTCAAGCGCAGCTTGAGCAACAACTAATAGGTGATGTACACCTGTACCTTCTGTCGCTTTTTTCGCTGGCCCTAACAATTTTGATGCAAAAGTAGCACTACTTTCAGATAAACCTTTAAGCTTGCCTATCGTACTTTCAACTGCATTTTGATACGGCTGCATAGCACGATAAATTTGCCCCAATGCTTGCGTTGGCATGGATTGAAAAATATCGCTGCCATCTAATGGCATTGGTGTTTTTCCTGCCATCTCACTAGGCTCCATTGTTACCTTGGCAGAAAGTTGTTTTTCTATCATGTCAGCAAAGCCCAAGCCTTTTTGTGATAAGTCTTGAGCGATTTGTTGATCATAAAGAGAGGTGTACATCTTGGTACTTTCTGAGTTAAACATGCCCTCTTGAGGAATCGCTTCACGCATGCTCTTTAACATCATTTGAACAAAAACACCTTCAAGCTGCTGCGCCACTTGGCGCAGCCCTTGCTGATCAGCGTTTTGTCCAACCTGATATTTAAGTTTATTCAATGCATTACTGTCATATGCCGGTGTTGATATTGTCGGCATTGAAGAAAGCAGAGATAAATCTTTCATCAGATAATCTCCAATCTCGCACGTAAGCAACCCGCGCTTTCCATTGCCTGCAAAATTGACATTAAATCTGTTGGTGTTGCACCAAGAGCATTTAATGTACGAATAACCTCATTTAGGCTAGCACTTGCATTCACTTGTTGTAATGAACCACCTTGTTCACTCATATTCACACTGGTGTTACGCGTTACAACCGTACTTCCTCCAGCAAATGGGGTATTAGGCTGGCTCACATTAACTTGGCTATCAACCGTGACAGAGAGGTTACCTTGTGCAATAGCACAACTTCCTAATGTCACATCCCGATTCATAACAACTGAACCTGTTCTTGCATTAATAATCACTTTTGCATCAGCAACAACGCGCTTAATATCAAGGTTTTGAACTTCTGCCAAGAAACGCACTTGTTCGCTTTTACCAATAGGAACGCGCAATTGAACCGTACGTGCATCTAATGGAATGGCTGTTCCCACACCGCGTAATTTATTAACTGCATCTGAAATGTGTTGTGCCAACGTGAAGTTTTCTTCATTCAGTTGTAAGTTTAATAGGCCTGTTTGACCAAATTGAGACGGTAATTCACGTTCAATAATCGCGCCACTACTAATACGCCCACCGGCTAATTGATTGACTTTGACACTATTTCCGCCCGCAGAAGCACCCGCTCCGCCAACCACAATATTGCCTTGTGCTAATGCATAAATTTGGTTATCAACCCCTTTAAGTGGAGTCATCAGCAACGTACCACCACGTAAGCTTTTTGCATTACCTAATGATGAAACAACGACGTCGATTGATTGCCCTGTACGACCAAAAGGCGGTAATTTTGCTGTTACCATCACCGCAGCAACGTTTTTCAATTGCATATTGGTGCCGGGTGGTACGGTGATCCCCAATTGTGAGAGCATGTTATTCAGACTTTGCGTGGTAAACGGGGTTTGCATTGTTTGGTCGCCCGTTCCGTCTAATCCCACCACTAAACCATAACCAATCAGCGCATTTTCTCTTACCCCTTCGACAGAGGTGAGATCTCTGATCCGTTCGGCATGGGCGGAAAAACCGACACATGTCATCACGATAAAGAAAAGGCTCATCGCTATTTTTTTCATCTGGATCCTACTCATTAAAAAGGTGACACATTTAAGAAGAAGCGTTGTAGCCATCCCATAGACTGCGCTTCATTAATATAACCGTCTCCGATATATTCAATACGAGCATCAGCAACTTGGGTTGAATTTACAGTATTAGCTCCACTAATTGTTCTTGGATTCACCACACCTGAAAAACGGATAAATTCAGTACCTTGATTGATAGCAATTTGCTTTTCGCCAATAACATGCAGGTTTCCATTGGCAAGGAGCTGATCGACGGTAACTGTAATGGTGCCTTTAAAGGTATTGTTCGCATTTGCGCCACCTTTACCGCCAAAGTCACTGTTTCCTTCCATACTCATATCTGTACGTTTATTACCAAATATCCCTTCTAAGAATCCCGGCGTAATCGCAGCAAGGAAGCCTGCTTTACCATTACGGCTGGCATTTGCAGATGAGTTTTTTGCTTGCACTGACATTCTCTTGCAATGTAATCGTCAGCGTATCGCCGATATTTCGAGGACGTCTATCTTCAAATAAAGGTTGATAGCCAAAATAAACAGGCTGAGTGGACTGAAAAATAGAGCCATTAGGTGCAGGTGCTGTTGGTGCCGTTGGAACCGCAGTGGTATTACCTTCTACTAACGGTTTTTTGGGTATATATGCGCATCCGGTCAGTGTCAGTACCAACAGGGCGGTACCTAAACGTTGATGACGACGCCATCTGACACTAAGCGTTCTTGCCCCAGAATTGTCAGTAATGACCTTTGTATCCATCTTCGATACTCTTTTAGTAATACGCCTGACAGGAAACCCTGTCAGGCTAATGAACAAACGAAATTAGAGTTGCGTTAGTTTCTGTAACATCTGATCAGATGTTGAAATCGCTTTACTGTTAATTTCATAAGCACGTTGAGTCTGGATCATATTAACCAGCTCTTCTGCGACGTTAACGTTAGAGGTTTCAACATATCCCTGATACAACAAGCCTGCGCCGTTGATACCAGGGGCATTTTCAGTAGGTGCACCAGAGCTTGCCGTTTCTAAGTACAAGTTTTCACCCACACTTTCTAATCCGCTATCATTAATAAAGGTAGTTAGTGTTAATTGACCTACTTGTTGTGGCGCAGGAGAACCTTCAATCTCAACACTAACAGTACCATCACGACCAATCATGACCTTTTTCGCCGTTTCAGGAAGAATAATTGCAGGCACAACTTGGAAACCACTGGTGGTGACTAATTGCCCATTTTGATCCATTTGAAAAGAACCATCACGGGTATAAGCGTCTGTACCATCAGGTAACTGGACATGGAAAAAACCCTGTCCTTTGATAGCCACATCACGAGTGCCATTCGTTTGAGCCAAATTACCTTGGCTATGTAGACGCTCAGTCGCAACCGGACGAACCCCTGTACCAATTTGTAGACCTGAAGGTGCATTAGTCTGTTCAGACGTCATCGCACCAGGCTGGCGAATTGTTTGATACAGTAAATCTTCGAAAACCGCACGTTGGCGTTTAAAACCATTAGTGCTGACGTTCGCGAGGTTGTTGGAAATCACATCCATGTTTGTCTGTTGTGCATCCAACCCAGTTTTAGCAATCCATAAAGAACGGATCATGGTTTTCCCCTTACACTATTTAACTCAGTGATAGCAATTGGTTAGCTCGTTGCGCATTATCGTCAGCGCTATGAATAACCTTCATTTGCATTTCAAAACGTCTTGCGTTTGCTATCATATCGACCATGGCTTCTGCTGGATTAACATTACTGCCTTCTAACACACCAGCTAACACCTTCACGCTATCATCCGCAGGTAATTCCTCACCAGCACGTGCTGTCCCTTTAGGGGATAAATGGAATAAACCATCATCACCACGAACTAAGTCGTTTGGCTCTGGTTTTACCATTTTCAAACGACCAATCTGCCCCAACATTTTTGGCGGATCAGTCGGCACATGCGCTGTCACAATACCGTTATTGGCAATACTGACATTTGCTTGAGGAGGTACTTCAATCGCACCGTTATCCCCCATTAACAAACGCCCTTGTACCATCAACATGCCATCTGCGTTACGTTGGATATTTCCGTTTCGGGTATACGCTTCAGTGCCATCATCAAGCTGAACAGCCAAATAGCCGTTATCACTTAACGCAACGTCCATTGATCTGCCGGTATAGTTCATCGTTCCTTGACTCTGATCGCTACCAGGCGTTGAAGCTACCGTTAATGTACGAGTCGGTAAGGTATCGCCATTGACAGGTACGGCTCGCATTGCACTAAGCTGCGCTTTGAATCCCGGCGTTGATGCGTTTGCTAAGTTATTCGCCACGACAGCTTGATTTTCCATCGAGTGTCTGGCGCCGCCCATCGCGGTATAAATCACATGATCCATAACAGATTATTTCCAGCGTTATTAGCGCAAGCTAACCAGAGTCTGCAGGATCTGATCCTGAGTCTTGATGGTTTGTGCGTTTGATTGATAGTTACGTTGAGCAACGATCATGTTGACTAACTCTTGGCTCATATCTACGTTAGACGCTTCTAATGCGTTATTGGTTAATTTACCGAACACGCCTGCGCCTGCAACACCCACGATAGGTGAGCCTGACGCGTTTGTTTCAGACCACATATTGTCACCTTGTGAGCTTAAACCGCCCGCGTTTGCAAAGTTAGCTAATGCGATTTGGCCGACAACTTGGCTTTGTTGGTTTGAGTACGTCGCCATAATTGAGCCATCTTGCTCGATACGGAAGTTAGTAAATTCGCCCGCTTGGTAACCGTTCTGCGCTAATTTAGATACGCTGGATTCAGAGACTTTTTGCTGAGTGCTACCGGTGAAATCCAATTCGATAGTACCCGCAGCAGAGCCATTCAAAGAGGCAATATTCATATCGGTCTTTGTATAACTCTCTAGCACCCCTGCATTGGTGTATTTTAAAGTACCTAAATCTTGATGAGGCGTTGGCGCACCACCCGCAGTTTTAGTTGAAGTATCTTGCCCATAAACTTTCCATTCATTGTCATTCGCCTTTACAAAGAATAAGTTCAGATTATGTTCATTACCTAAACTATCATAAGTGGTAACGTTAGTACTGAAGTTATAAGTATCACCATCTTTAGCATTAAATGGCGCTTTAGCGGGTTTCTCTTCACCTGAATTCAGGTTAACCGCCATATTGATTTTGTCTGTTGCACTGGCATTCATCATATCGGTAGGAATAACGATAGGTGTTGGTGTCGCCCCTTTTTGAACAACGTTTTTACCATCAACAACTTGTACTGGATAACCTGTTACACGCATACCTTGCATATTAGTCAGGAAACCATCTTTATTTTTACCAAACTCACCATTACGTGAATAAAAAACACCACCGTTTTGATCTTCAATACGGAAAAAACCGCCGCCAGAAATCGCCACGTCTGTTGGACGGTTAGTTGTGGTAATACTACCGTCTTTAAAGTTTTGGCTGATACCGGCCACTTTAACGCCCAAACCTGCGCCTGAACCGGCGAAAACATCAGCAAAAGAGACGTTTGCACCTTTAAAACCGTAGGTTGCGGAGTTAGAAATATTGTTACCGATAGTATCTAAGTTAGCGGCTGCTGCGTTTAAACCACTTACTGCTTGTGAAAAGGACATGCGCCCTCCAAGTTGAATATGTGTTAGTTAAAGAACCTGACGAATTTCATCCAATGAAACGGTATTACCTAAGCCAACATCAAGGCGGGCACCACCATCCACCATGGACACACTATTCACCAGCGCATAATTCAGTGTCTTAACAGGGACCTGAGCATCATTAAGCGTGGCGTTAACGGTGAATTTATAGCTTCCCGTTGGAACGGGATTGTCATCTTCATCAGTGCAATCCCAAGAGAAGTTATAAACATCCGGTAGCATCTTTTTGTCCATTTTGATTGTACGAACGGTGACACCACTGCCATTAGTGATGTTTATCGTAAGAGAATCGGTTGGACTGAGTAATTCAAAACCAAAAGGTGTTGAAAAAAGGTGTTCATCGCCAGAGGTATTTGGGTCGGCATCATCTGCTTTATACGCCCCCATTTGCTGACGTGTTTTTTCATTTTGAGTGTCGGGTGTTGGCATGGTATCACTCCCATCACCGGGTTTTTCAGCCTCACCTTTACCGTCGGTTGGCTGAAAGACAACGATTTTATTCCCAGAGACCATAACTCCACGACCAACCAATGAAGAGGCTTTTAACGCCTGACTTTGGTCAATTTGCCCAACAATGTTATTCACTGTTTTATTCAGTGTTTCGATACCTTCAACGGTTGAAATCTGAGCTAACTGAGACGTTAACTCATTATTTTGCATTGGATTTGTTGGGTCTTGATTTTTCATCTGGGTGATGAGAAGTGTCAGAAAATTCCCTTTAATATCTTCACTACCACTCTTTTTCGTATGGTATGAAGAAGGTGCATCCCCGATAATGGTATTATCATAAGGTTCATTCATTGAGGCGGAAATACCCACAATTTATTCTCCCTATTGACCTATCATCAGTGTTTTTTGCATCAGCGTTTTTGCCGTGTTCATCACTTCAACATTAGCTTGATAGCTACGAGAAGCAGAGATGGTATTAATCATTTCACCCACGACATCAACATTCGGCATACGTACATAACCTTTTTCATCGGCAAAAGGATGTCCTGGCTGATATTCCATACGAAATGGGGCAGGATCATCAACAACTTCAGTAACACGCACACCGCCAATTTCTTGGCCAGCAGGTGCATTTACCTGAAAAACAACCTGTTTTGCACGATAAGGGTCGCCATCTGGACCCGCAACACTGTCGGCGTTTGCCATATTGCTGGCACTCACATTTAAGCGTTGTGATTGCGCTGAAAGTGCTGAACTTGAAATATCGAAAATACTAAATAAAGACATGCTCTTTACCTTACTGTTGCAATACAGCCATCATGCTTTTAACTTGCGAGTTAATAAATGTCACATCAGCCTGATACTTAAGGCTATTGTCAGCAAAATTACTACGTTCCATATCCATATCCACGGTATTACCATCCATCGCGGTCTGATGAGGTACGCGATACAACAAGTCCGCTTCTAAGCGGTAACCGGGTTTAATTGGGATATGGCGCTCTGATGTCATTGCTAATTGCATGCCATGACTGCCAGTGCGTCCGTTTTCAATGGTTTTTTTCAATTCAGAAGCAAAATCAATATCACGAGCCTGAAAGCCTGGGGTATCTGCATTAGCGATATTCGCAGCAAGAATTTCTTGGCGTTTATTACGTATTGAGAGCGCTTCTTGTTGAAAATGAAACGTATTTTCTAATTTATCGAGCATCTTCTATCCTTGGTGGCTAAGCCACTTACCTCAGCTGATAAAACAATTTCAGTTGACAGAATAAACGCTCAAAAAAAAGATGATTGGAGGAATAGGCGTAAATTGGATTGCTATTTATGCGTTTAAGGCGTGTAAAGGCGATGTACACTGTGCTGGCTAAATAAGTACAAATGCACAATTAGCATCAACGCTGTAAGGTGGTACAAACTATGTTAGTTAAAACTCTTATCGGTCTATTTTCTTTTTTCTTTATGGTGAATGTGAGTCTAGCTAAATCACTCCCTGAAGAACTACAAGATTTCTTTGTTGCACTTCATCAACCAGGCGATAAAGTCACTGTGACCGTTTTAACACCTGAAGAGAAATGGCCTGTGTGCCAAATACAAAAGATCCAACGCCATGCAGGCTCTCGCAATTGGGGGCGCCTTTCGATTCCCATTCAATGTGATAAACAACGCCGTTTTATTCAAGTTGATGTTAGCGTGAAGGGCAAATACTTAATTGCGAAAAAAGACATTAATCGTGATGACATTATTGAAACTTCTGCCGTTAGCATGGCAACGGGCGAATTAGAAAAATTACCTTATGATGTATTACGCGATCCGATATTCATTAAAAATGCGATCGCAATGCGACAAATATCCGCAGGAAAACCTTTAACTTCGACAATGGTTCGTCGCCCTTGGGCTATTTTGGCGGGACAAACAGTCACTGTATTTGCGCAAGGCCCTCACTTTCAGATCCGTTATGAGGGTAAGGCAGTAAACAACGCCGTGGCCAATGAAACCATTCGAGTGAGAGTAAAATCAGGGCAAATCGTCACGGGTGAAGCACTTGAAAATGGTGCAGTTCGCATCCCTCTTTAACCGATTAAAAAGCTGATAAGCCGAATAAGCCTATATTGAATTGCTTGTTACCCGTTTCAGTTATGGCAAGCAGAGGTAAACTCTCTTGCGCTACAGTTTTTACTCTAAATAATTCAAGGTGTATTAAAAATACAACCATATACATACTCTAAATAATTCAAGATGTAGCTAGGCGACAAATGAACGAATCGCTAGAAGCATACACAAGTATGTGACTAGTGTGGGTGAATGCAGTCAACAACGCTACGACTTGAAATATGACGAGTAATGGGACTAGTGAGAGTGAATGCAGCTAACAACGCTACAACTTGAAGTATGACGACTAAGATTAAAGTTTTTGATTCTACAGCCGATATAAAGAACCAAGATGATAGGCGAAAACACATAGGTTGTTTTACAATGGCTTCATCTGACGACTAATTGATGCCTAACAAAGGATTTTCCTATGAGTATTGAACGCGCAAATCCACTGCTTCCGATTAACGCAATTGCACAACGTAACCCAGGTGAAGTCACGCAGGGCTCACGTAAATCGGGAACAACTGAACAAAAAACAGCGACAGGTGACACTTCTGTAAAACTCAGTGAAGCACAGAAAAAACTTGTTCAACCTGGAAACAAAGACATTAACGTTGAGAAAGTTGCTCGCCTAAAAGAAGCAATTGCCAACGGAACATTAACCATGGACAGCGGTAAAATTGCGGATGCTCTTTTCCGTGAAGCTGCTGAAAGCATAACTCAATAATATTTTAATGATTATGATGGAAGAACTCCGCCAGACTTTAGATCTTCAATTATCACAGCTCAATACCATTGCAGGTATTCTACGCGCTGAACAGCAGTTATTGTGTGCAGGCAACATTGATATCAATGCACTTCACGAAGTTACTGAACAGAAGAATTTTGTCTTATCGGCTTTAGGTCATACAGACCAACAGCGTCATACGCTAAGCTTACAAGCTGGTATAGAAAAACCTTATACAGGTCTAGCATTCTTATCTGATTTATGGATACAGATAATAGATATTACGGCGGAGCTAAAACACCTTAATCAGCATAACGGATTACTATTAGAGCAACATATTTCTCGTAATAGTGATGCTATCCGTTTTTTACAGAAGAATCACAGCCCAACGCTTTATGGTTCTGATGGGCAAGCTCAGCGTTCAACACTGGCTGGACGTAAAATTCAGGTTTAGCTTTTCTGAGTAGTAAGCCCTAAATTCTCACGATACGCCATCAATCATGATGGCGTTTTGTTTTTCCGATTAAACACAAGTAACACCTCGTTTTCGACAATATAAATATACATCGAGTACTCTGACTCTCTCTCACCTTAAACGTTCTCTTTACTTTATTTCTCTGACTTATCACGTTATCAGCATGCACCTTTCATTATATCTAGGGCTTTATTTATCATTCTTTTTTCACTTTTTTCATCAATAGACAATTGCACTTTCTGATGCCTTCTGTGCTTATCAAACAGAGTAAATGACTAGACGCTCCTATCTCTTTTCCTATGCTATAAACATAAAAAAGGCCACTTAATACAGTGGCCTTAACTCTAGATGAGGGCATATCAACAAGAATGATTAATGAGGTTGCCCACCTATCATCGATGTCATTCGGATACGACGACCTTCGCTAATTTCCATATTTGATAATACGGCTAATTGTGGCAGGCTACGGCGTAAGAAACGTGATAATAATGAACGTAAAGTATGATTGACTAATAATACAGGTGCCCCACCTGATATTTCTTGGTGACGTACGGCATCAGAGGCTTGTTGTTCAATATTTTCAGCAAGCCCTGGCTCTAATCCACCACCACTTTGCATTGCTTGAACAAGAATACGCTCTAAGCTTGCATCCAACCCAATGACTTGGATTTCATCTTGATCACCAAACCAGTGTTGTGTAATCGCACGACGAAGTGCAACACGAACGACAGCTGTTAATTCAGCAGGATCTTTTTGCTCTGGCGCATGCTCGGCTAAAGCTTCTAATATGGTTCTCATATCACGAATAGGCACCTGTTCAGACAGCAGATTTTGCAATACTTTGTGCAATACAGTGAGTGACAGCATATCTGGGATCATATTTTCTGTCATTTTAGGGAGCTCTTTACTCACCCTATCAAACAACATTTGCGCTTCTTGACGACCAAATAATTCTGATGCGTATTTTGCTAATGCATGGTTAAAGTGTGTTGCAATTACTGTACTCGCAGCAACCACGGTATAGCCTTGAACTTGTGCCTGTTCTCTTAAACTGTCATCAATCCAAACCGCAGGTAAACCAAAGGCAGGCTCTTGCGTGATATCGCCTTCTAAAGAACCCACCGCATTCCCTGGATTAATCGCTAACCAACGACCCGGATGCGCTTCTCCATGACCAATTTCAACCCCTTTCATAAGAATACGATAAGAAGAAGGTCTTAACTCCATATTGTCACGAATATGAACAACAGGTGGGAGATATCCTGTCTCTTGAGCAAATTTCTTACGAATACCGCTAATTCTCCCCAATAACTCACCATTTTGGCGGTTATCTACCATTGGAATTAAGCGATATCCCACTTCCATAGCAAGAGGATCTTCCAGTTGCACATCTTCCCATGATGCTTCGACAACACGATTTTGCTTCTCAACTTCTTCCATCTCTTTTTGTTGTTGCACTTGCGGGTTGGCGTTACGTCGTAAGATATACCACCCTAATCCGCCTAATGCTGCGGTGAAGAAAAGGAAAACAAAATTTGGCATGCCTGGTACTAAACCTAACAGGCCTAATACACCAGCTGTTAGCATCAATACACGAGGGTTATCAAAGAGTTGGGTCACCATTTGTTGCCCAACATCTTCATCGGTCGCGACACGAGTCACAATAACCCCCGCAGCCGTTGAGATAATCAATGCTGGGATTTGAGCAACCAGGCCATCACCGATAGTTAATAGGGTATAAGTGCTCGCGGCATCATTCAGTGGCATACCGTGTTGAGCAACACCGACAATTAAGCCCCCCACTACGTTAATCACGAGGATCATTAAGCCTGCGATGGCATCACCACGAACGAATTTACTCGCACCGTCCATAGAACCATAAAAATCAGATTCTAATGAGACTTCTTTACGGCGTTTTTTTGCTTCATCTTCGTTGATAATACCGGCGTTAAGATCAGCATCGATGGCCATCTGTTTACCTGGCATACCATCTAACACAAAACGTGCACCGACTTCAGCAATACGTCCTGCCCCTTTAGTGATAACCATAAAGTTAATCAATACAAGGATGATAAAGACCACAATACCAATCGCAAAGTTACCGCCAACAAGGAAATGACCAAAGGCTTCAACAACACGCCCTGCAGCCGCTGATCCTGTATGCCCTTCCATTAAGATGATACGCGTTGAAGCAACGTTTAATGATAAACGTAACAACGTGGTAAATAGCAAAATAGTCGGAAACGCAGCAAAGTCCAAAGTACGCTTTGTAAACATTGCTACTAACAGCACCATAATGGAAAGTGCGATATTAAAGGTAAATAATAAATCCAATAGAAAAGGTGGCAATGGCAATACCATCATTGACAGTATCAACAAGATAAGCACTGGCCCTGCCAGTATCTGCCACTGAGAACTTTTCCAATTTCCCGGCAAGCGGAGTAATGAGGCCAAATTAGCCATGACGATTATCTTCTCCAGCAAAGTCCAGTGCGGGAGGCACTGGCAAGTTCATAGGTTGTTTAGGTTTTAAACCACCTTCGGTTTTCCATCGTTTCAGTTGATAAACCCACGCAAGTACTTCTGCAACCGCAGCGTAGAGGGTTGAAGGTATTGCATGACCTATTTCACTGTGACGATATAACGCCCTAGCAAGCGGTGGCGCTTCTAGAAGCGGAATTCGATGTTCTGCACCAATTTCTTTAATTTTTAACGCAATAGCACCTGCACCTTTCGCTAACACTTTTGGTGCGGTCATTTTGTCGTTATATTGCAATGCGACAGCATAGTGTGTTGGGTTCGTAACAATGACGTCAGCCTTCGGTACATCCGCCATCATTCGACGGCGAGACATCGCATGTTGTTGCTGACGAATACGTGCTTTAAGTTGAGGATCACCTTCTTGCTGTTTAAATTCGTCTTTAATTTCTTGGCGCGTCATACGTAGTTTTTTCAGGTGACTACGAATTTGGAAAATAATGTCAAAGGCCACCATGGGGATCAGCATAAAAACCGTGATGTAGACGGCAAAAATCAACAATTGCATCGCATTAGCAAGCGCATTCAGTGGTGGAAGCGTGATCAAATGAAGAATATCGTTCCAGTTGTGCCATAAGAAAATGGTTGCCGCCAGTCCCACAAAGGTCGATTTTAGTATCGCTTTAAATAATTCAGCCAACGCATTCATTGAAAAAATACGCTTTAGCCCAGAGATGGGATTCCATTTTTTTGCATCAAATTTAATTGATTTACTACTAAAATTGATCCCACCTAATAACGCCGAGCCACCTATTGCCACCAGCACTAATCCAAAGAACACTGGCGATAACGCAAAAACAGCTTGCTTAATCAAGCTACCAAATCGAGGGATCAACAAATTCTCATTACCAATCAGGTGATGATTAAATGTAAATCCTTCCGTTAACATGGCATGTAACCCACGAGTGATAAATCCACCACTCATCCACAGTAAACTCACACCACCTAAGACCATTAAAACGGATGAAAGCTCTTTAGAACGGACAATTTGCCCATCCTTTTTAGCTTTTTCCCGTTTATGGGGTGTGGGTTCCTCTGTTTTTTCGAGATCGCTATCTTCAGCCACAGTCTGTCCGATTTAGATAATGAGATTAAAAGCATGAATGAAATGACTCTAAGCATGACAAATTCAGAGGAAATTGATGGGCTGAACAATCGCAAATTTACGGGGCTTTTTGGGCTATGACAGTCGGTGCTTAGAAACCAACCTAATGATAAAAATAAGAATAAAAGTGATCTTGACGCCAACTATAAAGAAATCAGCGAAGTTAACAGCAAATCATACACCTTTCATATTGATGCTGATTTAAGCAACTTCGAAAGCCGCTTAAAAAAAGCGGCTTACATTTTCTTCGATAGCGTGAGCTATCAAAGTATTATTACGTAATTTTTTATCCATAAAGTACACCATCCTAAAAGAGCAGAGCATAGAGCGAATGCGTCCTGCATATCTCAACGTCCTTATCGCCCTAAAACTCATTAGAAGGTTAGAATCCTAAACTTTCTAGTAAATCATCAACTTGATCTTGATTTTTGATCACGCCAGCACTGTTTTTATTCACTTGTGGACCATTTAATAAAGAATCAGTCTCTTTTTTCACATTAGACTTTTCAAGTTGCTCTGGTGGCAGGTTTTCCATTAATACCATGACAAGTTGTTTCTCAATTTCTTGAACCACACTCATCATACGTTTAATTACCTGACCGGTCAGATCTTGGAAATCCTGTGCCATCATAATTTCCAATAACTGACTGTTAGTAAAAGCCGTACTCTCAGGGATATCCCGCAAATAATTGCGGGTATCGGTTACAAGAGAGCGTACATCTTTCAGCTCTTCTGGCTGTTCAAACCATTGGTCCCAACGTTCAGTAAGCTTAGTCGCATCGGCACTTAACGCATCCTGTTTAGGTTGCGCAGCTTCGACGCAGTTCAATGTACGCTCAGCTGCCTGAGCGGTCATCTGAGCAACATAATCCAATCGTTCCCTAGCGTCAGGGATGGCTTCTGCTGCTTCGGCTATTGCTTTATCCAATCCTAATTCTCGCAAACTGTCGCGTAACATCCGCGTCAATTGTCCGATCCGGCTGATAATATCAGATGTCATTTCAATATTATCTTTCGGCATAATTGGATTCCCACTCATTGCGACTCCTTAGATGCCCAGTTTTTCAAAAATTTTATTTAGTTTTTCTTCAAGAATTGCTGCTGTAAAAGGTTTAACAACATACCCACTTGCACCAGCTTGCGCTGCTGCAATGATATTTTCTTTTTTAGCTTCAGCGGTCACCATTAATACAGGTGTTGCTGCAAATCCCGCATCACTACGAATATTTTTAAGAAGCTCTAGACCATCCATGTTTGGCATGTTCCAGTCTGTTATCACAAAATCAATTGCCGAATTGCGTAATTTAGCTAACGCGTCAGCACCATCTTCTGCTTCTTCTACATTCGTAAATCCTAATTCCTTTAGCAAATTACGAACTATGCGGCGCATTGTTGAAAAATCATCAACCACTAAAAATTTCAGATCCTTACTTGCCATTGAAAACTCCTTCAAAATATATCGGCAAATTACTGTGTTGCTTTTTAAACTGAACTTAATCAGATACGCAATGATTGCGTGCTACTGATTTTCATCAGTACCGCTTTGCTCATTGAGCTTATGCTTTTCACCTCATCAACTGCGCCTATTTCAACCGCAGCACGAGGCATACCAAAGACGACACAACTCGCTTCATCTTGTGCAAAGGTATAACTTCCTGCTTGACGCATTTCTAATAACCCCGCAGCACCATCACTTCCCATTCCGGTTAAAATAACGCCAATGGCATTACGTCCCGCATATTTTGCGACTGACCGAAATAATACATCGACAGAAGGACGATGGCGGTTTACAGCAGGCTCTTTATTAATGTGTATTTGGTAGTTAGCACCATTCCGACGAAGCTCCATATGATAATCACCGGGAGCAACATAAGCGTGCCCAGGTAATACACGTTCTCCATCTTCAGCTTCTTTTACACTGATTTGACATAAACGATTTAAACGTTCTGCAAATGAGTGTGTAAACCCTGCTGGCATATGTTGTGTGATCAACACCGCTGGGCTGGTAACGGGTAATGGTTCTAGAAAATTACGAATAGCCTCTGTGCCACCTGTTGATGCACCAACTACAATCAACTTTTCACTCGAAATCATCGGTGTAAATGACAATGATTTAGAAGGTACGACTTGAACTTCACGCCGACTAATCCGTGCAAGAGCAGCCGCACGAATTTTCTCTGCAATCAGTTCACTATAAGCAAGCATACCTTCACGCAAACCAAGCTGAGGTTTAGTCACAAAATCAACCGCACCCAGTTCTAGCGCTTTTAGCGTGACTTCTGAACCTTTTGCAGTTAGTGATGAGACCATAACGACAGGCATTGGTCTTAATCGCATCAATTTTTCCAAGAAATCAATACCATCCATACGTGGCATTTCAACGTCTAACGTTAATACCTGTGGGTTGTACTTTTTTATCAAGTCACGAGCCACTATAGGATCTGGTGCACAATCAACAACTTCCATATCACTATGACTGTTGATGATTTCTCGCATGATTTGACGCATTAGCGCCGAATCATCAACACAGAGTACCGTTATTTTATTCATAACCTCTCCTTGCTGGTGTCAGCCCGTAAACGGTATGCCCATGCAAGTAGAAATCCTTGCTAAGCTGGCTTACATTTTCGGAATGCCCAACAAACAGCATTCCGTCTGGTTTAAGTAATGAGATAAAGCGATTAAGTAAAGTTTGTTGTGTTGCTTTGTCAAAATAAATCATCACATTACGACAAAATATTGCATCAAAACTACCTTCTAAATCCCATTGCTTGTCGAGTAGATTCAAATACTGAAAAGAGACCATCTCGCTAATTTGCTGTCTAATTTTCACGTATCCTTCAAAATCGCCGACACCTTTGAGAAAATATTTTTTCAAATATTCATCATTTAATGTTTTAAGCTCTTCTTGTCGGTAAACACCCTTTCGTGCTTTATCCAACACATTTGTATCGATATCGCTGGCAATAATTTTGGTTTTATAAGGGTTATTCCCAAAAACATCGCGTAAAGTCATCGCAATTGAATAAGGTTCTTCTCCAGTCGATGCTGCTGCACACCATACTCGGTAGACACCTCCTGCTCTTTTTCTGGCATGTTTTGCCAAAATAGGAAAATGATGCGCTTCCCTGAAAAATGCCGTGAGATTGGTTGTTAGTGCATTAACAAACTCTTGCCATTCAGGGTTGCGTACATCACTTTTAAGAAACGCAAGATAGTCACCAAAGTTATTCATCCGTAATTCACGTAACCTCCTCGTGAGACGGTTATACACCATCTCCCTTTTGTTGTTAGTCAGCACAATACCGGCCTTTTGATAAATCAATTGGCATATAGATTGGAACTGATCATCGGACAACATGAACCGTTGAGTAAAAATATCCAACGGTTGAGTAGCGATATCTGATAAGACTTCAGTAACATTACGTTTCATTGTTTTTTAATGGGTCTTTTTAAAAAATGATTTTTTATCTGCTTTTTTCAACCCATTACCTTCTAGGGATGAAGAGGTATTACTCTCATCCGTATCAGGCAACTCGAATGCCGATACAGCATCAACAAGGTTATTAGCCTGATCTTCCAATGCTGCGGCAGCAGATGCTGATTGCTCCACCAAAGCAGCGTTTTGCTGTGTCACCTGATCCATCTGACTGACTGCATCAGCGACTTGGTGAATACCTCGACTTTGTTCATCAGAAGCAGAGGCAATTTCTGCCATTAGTTCAGTGGCTTTGTTTACTGATGTAACGAGTTCCTCCATTGTCTGCCCTGCATTATTAACGAGTTGAGAACCTTGAGAGACGCGTAAAACAGATTCATCAATCAATAATTTGATTTCTTTAGCAGCATCAGCACTACGCTGAGCAAGGTTACGAACTTCTCCAGCAACAACAGAGAATCCTCGTCCTTGTTCACCGGCACGCGCAGCCTCAACCGCCGCGTTAAGTGCTAATATATTGGTTTGGAACGCAATACCATCAATCACACTGATAATAGCCCCTATCTTTTGAGAACTTTGTGTAATCGCATCCATGGTTTCAACAACACTATGCGTAATTTGGCCACCACGCATGGCTGTTTCAGAAGCAGATTCCGCAAGCTTACTTGCTTGTAAAGCGTTATCAGCATTTTGTTTTACTGTTGCCGTTAACTCTTCCATGCTTGCCGCAGTTTCTTCTAATGAAGCAGCTTGTTGTTCAGTTCTTGAGGATAAATCCGTATTTCCTTTTGAAATTTCTTGAATACCAGAATACATAGCGTGACTGTTATCTCGAACAATACGAATAGAACGAGCAAGCTCACCCCGCATATCTCGTAATTGTCTAAATACATCCCCTATTTCATCATCCGTAAAAACAAGAATTTCACGATTTAATTTACCGGTTGCAACATCATTAAAATAACGACTTAAACTCGCAAAAGGTTTAATGATATTAAAATTTAGCCAACGGTGAGCTGCGATTGACACAACAATAACCATTGCTATTGCACCGATAAACATCAAGATAGCAATAGTATAAGAGCGATGTCCTTGCTCTATAGATTCTGTTATTTCTGTCTGCACGTAATTCATATAAGTGTTAAATGAATTTTCCATTGCCGTTTGATAACGTTCCGTTGGTTGGTCTAAAAAACCTTGGAAATTATCATTTTTTAACATGCTATGTAATTCAGTTAAGGCACCATATAAAACGTGATAATTATTTTTCACCGTTTCAACGATTTCTTTTTCTTCTGTCGGTATTGCCTCTTTATTTATTTCAGCAAGGAAATTTTGAAAATGAGTATTCGCTGTTTCCAAGCGTGAAAGTGCAATTGATTCAATAGATTGAATATAATCCGTTGACTGTTCAGTTTTCACTGCGATAGCAACACGATTAATCGCATTGCGTGTTTGTATTAAAGATGCCCAACTTAATCCTAACTCATCTCGCTTAGATGTATCTAAATCAACTCTGGTGATCTGTTCGTTATTCAAATGGACAATCCCTAGCGAAATACCACTAGAAATCATCTGCATAACGCAAAACATCATCAGTAATAAATAGAGACTGGTGGATATCTTTAATTTGCGAAACCTAAACATGCCTTCACCTCGTTTAAAGCGGTGGTAAAAAAGCCACCGCTTGTCAGCCACTTGTTGTTGTTAGAAAGTTTCCCAATTAGCGGGATCTTCAACACTGCTGCTCTTTTTCTTTTCTGAGGTTCCTGGTTTTATAAGTGGAGCAGCGGCTTTAACTACAGGGGTTGCATCCGATTCCTTTCTTTCTAGCGTTTTTTCTTCCTGACCCGGTAATTTGAAGATTGAAACTAAGCGGGTTAATGCAACTGCTTGATCTTCAAGACCAGCAGCCGCGGCTGCAGATTGTTCTACTAAAGAGGCATTTTGCTGAGTGACACGATCCATTTCAGAAACCGCAAGGCCAACTTGTGAGATACCTCGGCTTTGCTCATCTGATGCAGAAGCGATTTCGCCCATGATATCAGTAACTCGCGTTACTGAGTCCACAATACGCGTCATCGTCTCTCCTGCACTTTCAACAAGCACAGAGCCCGTTTCAGTACGGCTTACAGAATCTTCAATCAGTGTTTTTATTTCTTTAGCAGCTTCTGCACTTCTCTGCGCAAGGTTACGAACTTCACCGGCAACTACCGCAAATCCGCGACCATGCTCACCGGCTCTTGCAGCTTCCACGGCTGCATTCAGTGCCAAAATATTGGTCTGAAATGCAATACCATCGATAACCGCAGTAATATCGGTGATTTTCTGAGAACTTCCGGCTATGTCGTGCATTGTTTGCACCACATTAGCAACAACTTTTCCGCCTTGGCGGGCGATATCTGAGGCGTCATTAGCAAGGTTACTCGCTTGACGTGCGTTATCTGCGTTTTGTTTTACAGTTGCAGTTAACTGTTCCATACTGGCGGCAGTTTCTTCCAAGGAAGCTACTTGCTCTTCTGTACGTGCGGACAGATCATTATTTCCAGCAGCTATTTCACTTGTGCTGTTATAAATATTTTCTGTGCTCTGATAGACCCCACGAACGGTTTGAATAAGCTCTTGTTGCATATGCTTTAAGCCATTTGCTAACAAGCTCATTTCATTACGGCCATTGACTTCAATATTGGGGCGTAAATCCCCTTCAGAGAAAGTTTTAATGCTTAATAGAAGCGAATTTAATGGTCTAATCAAGGCATTACGTAACGCAAACCAGCATAAAATTAATGCAGAGATAACGATAATGGCTAAAACAACCATGGTGATGACAGTACGTTGGTGAGAAGCTTCTAATGCTACATTTAATTCATGATTAAACTTCTCATTACGCATAACGTAGGCAAGATATTCTTTATAAAAAGCATCTTGATAACCCGTAGTTGGTTGCTCAAAAAAGTCTTTTAAATTTCTATCTTGAAGTAGAATTTCTAATTGATTTAATGCAGAGAAATATTCGATAAAACGCCCTTTTAGGCTACGAACATCATCTTCGGAGTGAACTTGATAAGCGGTAATATTCTTTTCAAACTCTTTAAACTTCTCATCTGCACGAGACATATTTTTACGAGCAAGACCCGTAAGATAATCCACAGACAGAGAGCCATCCACATTTAAGTTTTTATCTTGTAATAGAAAACTAATCGCAGCACGATTAATATTATTACGAGCTTGAAGTAAGTTAGCCCAGCTTTCGTCTAGGCGTTCACGTTGATCCTGTATTGTAAGTGTTTTATTCAGGTCATTTCTTGTCTCAACAATATTTGAGTAAAAAACACCCCCAGAGATAAATTGCAAAACACCAAACAACAGAAGAATGGATAATAATCCAGTCACTATTTTCATTCGGCTAAACATAGTTTCCCTTTTTATAATAAATGGTAATGAGCAAGTTATCGGCAGACTTAAGAGAAACTTTATAGGTTTCATTTCATCTTAGTCATGTTTTTTGCCCCATTAAAAAGCGGTGGTAATACTGTTTTTAATTAAAATTATAAGTATAAAAAACTTTATAGTTATTTCCGTCACTAGAAAAATATTACAACTTGTTGATAGCTACTTATAAAGTAATAAATAATAAAATAGAACTTAACTCAAATTATTAGTTCTTTTTTATTTTTAAATTTACCTTAAAGTTAATTTAATGCTTTAGCACTCATTAATAAAATAAAAAAGACAGAAATAGCTATTCCGGCAAATGTACCGGAACAGTATTTATATTATTTTTTAAAAAATAAAAACTTATTTAGCTTGAATTGTTGCGCTATCAACTAATTCCATTTCTTCACTGTTGAGTAATTTTTCAATATCAACAAGAATAAGCATTCTTTCATCTAAAGTACCTAACCCCGTTAAATACTCTGTAGACATTGTAACTGCAAACTCTGGCGCAGGGCAGATTTGTTCTGGCTTTAACGTAAGAACGTCAGAAACGCCATCGACAACAATTCCCACAATTCTATTTAATAAGTTAACCACAATAACAACAGTATTGTCATTATAAGTTACACTTTCTTGTGAAAATTTAATACGCAGATCAACTATGGGAACAATAACGCCCCGTAAATTTGTTACCCCTTTAATAAAGCTAGGTGAATTAGCAATACGAGTAACTTGATCATATCCACGAATTTCTTGAACCTTTAAAATGTCAATTCCATATTCTTCGTCGCCCAGCGTAAAAATTAGAAATCCTTGTCCAACAGTTTCACCGGATAATTTCTCGAAATGTTCCGAAGCCATAATCTTATTTTATCCTCACTATTAAATGACTGCGCTTGCAGTTGTAGTCTTTTTCTTATTTGTCATTTGTGTATGACTTAAACGTTGTAATTCTGGTACATCAAGAATTAAAGCCACACTACCATCGCCCATAATTGTTGCGGCAGAAATACCTGGTACTTTTCGGTAATTGCTTTCTATATTTTTAACAACAACTTGATGCTGGCCAACTAATTTATCCACTAATAAAGCATAACGACGTCCGGCACTTTGTACGATAACCGCAATAGCTTGAGTAATATCGGTTTGAGCACCTTCAATATTAAAAGTACGATGCAATTCAATGAGAGGTAAATATTCTCCTCTGACTTGCAATAATTTCTCATCACCCGCTAATGGATAAATATCATCCTCTTCAGGTTGTAAAGAGCTGACCACTGTACCTAATGGTAAAATAAAGACTTCATCTTGTACTTTAACTGACATGCCATCCAAAATAGCTAACGTGAGTGGGAGTAAAATACGAATGCGAGTCCCTTTACCCACTTCAAAACTAATTTGAATTTGTCCCCCCATTTCTTGGATATTTCGTTTCACAACATCCATACCCACACCACGTCCAGACACATCAGTCACGACTTCTGCAGTTGAGAATCCAGGAGCAAAAATAAGCATAGCAACTTCTTCATTACTCATATTCTCAGAAACTGAAAGTCCTGAAGAAATGGCTTTTTTCAAAATTCGTTCACGATTTAATCCTGCACCATCATCAGTCACTTCAATACAAATATTGCCACCTTGATGTTCTGCAGATAATGTCAATTGCCCGGCTTCAGGCTTACCAACAGCAACGCGATCTGCTGGCATTTCAATACCATGATCAAGGCTGTTTCGAACTAAGTGAGTCAGCGGATCGATAATTTTTTCAATTAAACTTTTATCAAGTTCAGTCGAGCTACCAATCATATTAAGCTCAACTTTTTTATTCATTTTACCTGCTAAATCGCGCACAACTCGAGGGAATCGACTAAATACATATTCCATCGGCATCATACGAATCGACATAACAGATTCTTGCAGATCACGTGAATTACGTTGTAGTTGTGCAATACAACTTAATAAATCACTGTATATAGACGGTTCTAGACTATCGCTATGTTGAGCTAACATAGATTGTGTGATAACCAATTCACCGACTAAGTTGATGAGTTGATCAACTTTTTCAACGGCAACACGAATACTGGTTGATTCTGTTTTAGGCGCTGGAGCAGTAGCAGGTCTTTTGGTCGGTGTTGATACCGTCGCAACGGGTGCTTTTGCTGGTTCTGATAACGGTGCATTTTCAGCGACAACAGATTGAGTAGGTGCTGATTGTTCTGCTTGGCTTTCAGTATGAGTATCATCAATAGAGGGTTTACTCTCTTCTTGTGCCATCCGTTTTTCTGTAGCCGTATTTTGTCTAAATGAGATCTGTTCAGGCTCAATCACAAAACAGAGTACCGCACTAATATCTTCTTCTGTCGCGGTTGTTTTTAATATTGCTTCAAGGCCATGATGTTGTTTTTCAACTTGGCTCACATCACCAAGATGTTTTAATTCATCAAGCATTAAATCAATATCAGTCTCTTTAAGATCAGACAAAATAATGTGATGGTAATAATGTCCATCAGTCGCCATTTTCGATATCTCTTCTACAGTGGCGTCATTTTGCACATTTTCAGCATCAGATGATGGAACAGAAGTTTCAGTCTCAATAACGTGTGAAACGGAAGCTTCAGGCCCAGCAACGGCCTCAACATTAGGAGCTGATTGTTCTTCTTTTACATCGAGAGCCAGCTGACGCAACTTCTCACAAATATAGTTAAATGTTTCCTCATCAGGTTCTTGTGAGTTTTTATGTGCATCCAATTGCTGTTGCATAATATCTTTCGCTTCCAGAAACAGGTTAATAATGTCGTCGGTGAGCGCCATCTCATGACGTCTTGCACTATCGAGCAAGTTTTCAAGCACATGAGTGGTCTGTTGAAGTTTAACGAAGCCAAATGTTGCAGCTCCTCCTTTTATGGAGTGTGCACTACGGAAAATCGCATTCATCTGTTCCTGATCTGGATTTTCTGGATCAAGTAACAGTAAATGCTGTTCCATATCAGCTAACAACTCATCTGCTTCATCAAAAAATGTTTGATAAAACTCAGTAATATCCATCGTTACTCATTCACCTTTACGCGATTACTAACAAATTAGGGGGCTGTTCCCTGTTTTGTAGTAATATTTGTCGATTGTGATGGCAAACTTTCCCCAGAAACTCCTGTTTCAACATTTTCCTTTTTTGATTCGGGAAGCTCAGATGCAGAAGACACAGACGAACCCGTCTGTGTATTTCCTGCTTTTTCTTGTGGGGTTTCTTGCCCTGAAAGTAGAGGCTCTATTTCAATAGCCTCAGTTACTGTCGGTGCAACCCGCTCATTTTCTTGTACAATTTTTTGTTCTGCTTGCTTCGTTAAGACTAGAATACTGATCCGTCGGTTAGCCGCTGCAAAACCATCTTCTTTAACGAGATGAACCGTTGATGCCATACCTACGACACGAAGTACTTTCCATTCCCTTAATCCTGCACCAATTAACTCACGGCGAGAGGCATTAGCACGATCTGTAGACAATTCCCAGTTACTATATTTAAAAGCACCACTTGCATAAGGAATATCATCGGTATGACCCGATAAACTAATTTTGTATGGTGTATCGTTTAAAATAGGTGCAATAGCCGTTAAAATATCCTTCATATAAGGTTCAACGGTGGCACTACCGACTCTAAACATAGGTCGATTTGCTTTATCGATAATTTGAATTCGTAAACCCTCATCCATCATGTCGATTAATAAATGAGGCTTCAGATCTTTTAATCTAGGATCATTTAAAATGACTTGTTCTAAATTATCTTTTAAACGGCGGAATTGTTGCTTTTCATTAAGCTGTTTATCTTCCTCGCCTTTTGGCAAAATATCCCCTTCATTATAGACAGGATCACGTCCTCCTCCGGGAATAGGATTTGTTGCATCTCCACTAAATCGCCCTTTTTCAATTGCGACTTTTAACGGCGTACGGAAATATTCTGCTACACGAGTTAATTCTTGTGGGCTAGAGATTGAAAGTAACCACATCACCAGAAAGAAAGCCATCATTGCAGTCATAAAGTCAGCATAAGCTATCTTCCATGCACCACCGTGAGCGTAATGTTGCTTTCTCCCTCGCTTTTTAACTCGAATGATTTGTGAATTACTCTTCATAATTACTCTTCTTTCATTGCATCAGGATTTGCCTGCATCGGTGTCCGTACCTGACGTACATGTTCTTCCAATTCAATAAAAGAAGGTCTGTCTGCCAGAAAGAGGGTTTTACGTCCAAATTCAACCGCTATCTGTGGCGCATATCCATTCATGCTAGATAACAGTGTTGTTTTGATACACTCCATCATTTTCATTTGTTGACTAGAGCGTTGTCTGAGTCGGGAAGCTAATGGTGAAATAAAACCATACGCTAATAAAATACCTAAAAAAGTTCCGACCATTGCGTGTCCAATGAGAACCCCCATTTCACCAGCAGGTCTATCCGCCGCACCTAACGCATTAACAACGCCCATCACAGCAGCTACAATACCAAACGCGGGTAAAGAATCACCCATGGCAGATAACCCTGTAGCGGGAACTTCACTCTCTTCCTCAAAAGTCGCAATCTCTTCATCCATCAAAGATTCAATTTCATAAGGATTCATATTCCCAGTCACCATGAGACGCATATAATCCGTAATAAAACTGAGCATATAGACATCTTTCATAATGCGAGGATACTGGGAAAAAATATCACTTTGCTGTGGATTTTCGATATCTCTCTCTAATGCCAACATTCCGTTTTGACGTGCTTTTGACAATAAACGAAACATGAGAGCCATCAAATCCATGTACATCGCTTTATTGTAATTTGTACTACGAAGTAATTTCGGTAGGATCTTCATTGTTGATACAATTGCTCTACCATTATTACCCACAATAAAAGCACCGATACCGGCACCAAAAATGATTATAAATTCGGCTGGCTGGTACAAGGCGCCTAAACTACCACCGACGAGAAGATATCCCCCGATGACGGCGCTCATAACCACGATATATCCTAAGAGTACTAACACGCGATATCCCTTTAGCTAATTTCGTTATAGAGAGAATGGCGAACATAGCAGCAAGAGATAGGAGGGGGAGAGGAAACGGCTCAGGTTATAGATAACTAAGCTCTATAACCTGATATTTAACTTTCAATCTCGAATCACATTGCAAACTGTTCAAGACCATCCAACAGTTGTAAGTTAATATCGGCAGGATTGGCGGAAAGTTTACGTTTTTTTATTGCGCGAGAAGGAGGCTGGCAAAGACTGCAAACATAATTGCTAGCAGGTTGGTGGCGTGTGTAATAAATGAACCATTACATTTGGTACAAACTGAAAGTTGTAACATACCACTTTCAACAAAGCGTACTAATGTCCATGCTCTTGTTAGTGCTAAAATGGGTTCTTGATCTTTAACAGGTGGACATTGTTCTAGGTATAAACGATAAGCTTTAACAACTGCCTCAACCCCTACACAACCCCCATTTTTCAATAAAAAACGGTAAGCGTTATAGAACATTGAGGAATGGATATTTTGTTCCCATGTCATAAACCAATCCGTTGAAAAAGGTAACATTCCTTTTTGGAGGGGGGCTCCCTCTTAATTCTTTGTATAATTTAATTAAACGCCCCCGACTTAATTGAGTTTCACTTTCAAGCATTTGTAAGCGGGCACCCAAGGTGATTAATTCCATTGCTAAGCGAATATCTTTCGCTTCTCGAACGATACTTTTCTCACTCATTGTTATGCCCGTTTCTTTGTTGCAGATGTATCTTGTTCCGCTAACTGACGAAACAAGTTTGAAGAAAGAAGAATACCTGTATGGATCTGTTGCAAATCATCCACTCTAGATTCTTTAGTGAGTTGTTCTATTGTTTCGCTGTCTTCAAACCGGAAATTACAGATTAGTTGGTTTGTTTCAGCCAACTTAACCAATTGAGGCAATGTAAGCTCTGCAAGAGCATCAGCCATGGAATCACTAATACCAAGCCTAAACATTGCTGAAGCCTTTTCTTGGTTAATTAACCTTTGCGCCAAAAGCAAATACGATAAATTTATGTCATAAATATGCTTAAGCAATTCAACCGTACTCATCTCTTTACATCCCGTCCGATTATATTGAACAAAGAGGATCTTCCTAATGAAAGATCCCGAGGAAATTAATATAAATGTAATATTAAATCTCCAGGCCCCATTTTATGAACATGACGCGTAGTAACACTACCTTGTATTACTTTGATACGGTCATTTTCAAAAGTAGCGAAAAAAACATTTAAATTAAAAGTAAACTTTAAATGCTCGCCAATATAGTTCGTTAAGAATAATCCTAACGCAACAACTTTACTCCTTAACTATTAAGTTATTCAACGGATAAAGTAGTCTAATTTAAATACTATGTGAGTCACATCACAAAAAGATAATCATTATTATGGAATTAGTTCATTAACTATTCAAGTGATAAAAGTAATAAAACTTGGTGTAAATTAATAAGCTAATCTACCCAAATTAAAATATTAATGATAATTTTTTATTTTATACGATCTATTAAACTTATAAACCTAAAAATACAGCATAAAAAATTGACAAATCTAAAATTGAAGATTTTTTTGATCACAGTAACATATATTGCTATATCTACTCCTCATCTTTATCTAAACAATCCCTTTCTGTTTAATAAATATTTCTATAGATATTATTTTTTTCATCATTTACTTAAAACCTCAGAAATGATCACTTTTTATTTACAATTTGTTCAATAAATAGACTATTATAATTATTTATAGTTATTACTTTTTTTATCATGATTTAAAGAATAATTTTTTCTTTAAAATCATAATGATACAAACACTCACTTATGTATCATAAAGATAAGTCATCTAAAATTAAATTCTGAGTTATGCATCTTCTCCCTTAAATTATTGAATATTTTTTTCAACAGCATTAAAGTTTCTTTCGTAATAATAAAAATATACTTATGATTTAGGATGTGCTTTTAACACTTAAATTACAGAACTCTTAATAGGAATTTTATTGACTGTAAATTAATCACCACTAAATAATATACTCATATAAATAAGTTTTATTTATGAATTATAGTCCATTTTATGAACAGTAAATATTTGTATTAATTTATTTTTTAATATTAAAGATAAATAAAAGAAAAAATAAAATTAATAACCAATAACTTTAAACTCACTATTAATAATCATTCAGAATATAAACATAATACAACATTTAGCTTAAGTAAAATATAAAAAACAAAGAATTAATTTATAAAATTTAGCCTCATTTAATAAAAAATAAAAAAGAACAGTTAAAAAATGAAGAAATAAAAAATAATTATCCATATTGATAAAATACATTTAAATTAATTATAGATATTATCTTTAATGAAACAAATAAAAAAATCGAGTTAATTTTAAATTTTTAAAGTATAAAACCAACTTCATTTACTATAAAATAATAGGCTAAAATTGAAATATTAATTTCAATTTTCTAAAAAAAAATTTAGAGATCCCTCAATATAAAGTAATTAATTCATAAAAAAACAAGATTGAATATAAATTCTGTTTTTTCTACTTTTGATTGCTATTGAACACCAAAAGCTTCCGAGCAGACTAACACCCTGAGCAACACTTAACACTTGTATACTCTCACTACCTTAATGTAAACAAAGAAAAATAAATATGATCAAAATAACATCTTATTGATTACTTTATTAGCATCAACACAAACCATAAAATATCATATGTTACTTTTTATCAACGAAACTAATTTTTATCGTGATTTGTTTTACAGCTACAAATCATGAGCATTGTTTCACTTTTCTTCCCCTTCAATATTCAGTTACTTCATTTCAACCTAGTTAACACAAGTCTCAAAGTATTACAGAACCCAAGATGCTGACTTTTAGTAACACCATTGCTTAACAAAAGTTGATATTGACGGGATGGGCCACAGACAAAGATTTAAATATCGTTATATTTTTATTTAGATAACTAAAAAATACATATCTAAATATTCCTCTCTTCTTATCACTGATTTAGTCCGTATTATTACCCTTTTTTTGAGTCATTCTGAGCTTAAAAAGACATTTCCTCTCCATAAAAGAGTAATAAAAATATTGATATATCTAAGCAATTTAGATCTATATCTCATTTATTAGATTATGCTTAAAAAGTAATAACTGGGTTTCATACTTTACGTTTCCAAAGTGTTCTGTTTTTTCTAAAAAGAAGGATCGGAAAAATATTGTAACTGTATTTTTTAAGTCGAGAATAATTGAGACTATTCATGGCGTGAATACAAATACTTTGTGTATTGCTTTCAGTTCTATTGAAATGAGCGCTCTCTTTTTTGAGCTAGCTATCGTGAAATGTTTGTCGTCTTTTTCTGATGGTATACTTTTTTAATTAATGGTTGTATGAGCTTGTTTTTATCTTTTTAAGTTAATCAAAAAAGGTCAATATCACAATTATCCTTTATATTTATTTTCAGGATAAATGGTAATGGCATACCTATTTCATACTAAGATAATTCTCTTTCTGTAATAAGTCAGATTTACATCCTTGACAAAGTTATAAATAATATAATCATGAAATTATTATTTTATACAAAGAAATGCTTGGTATGATTTTTCTATTCTCATTGTAAGATTACTTATTAGTATCATTTTTTCTACATGATTTTTACAAAAAATATTACATTTTTTCAATTTTTTTTGCACATCACGGATGAACAATGACAAACAACATTCGTCAACCATTCATCAGCTTTACTGTAGCGGACTAAACTTGCTATTTCACTACACTTGCTTCTCTTTTTCTGGGCACTCATTTGGTTAAATTAAAAATATTACTCAAAAATTAACACTTAAACGAAACCAGATGAAAAATATTGATATATATTTCACCAAATACATTGAAATAATTTGAGAGTATAATTTAGATATTAAAAAAAATGCTATTATAATCAATAGAAAACACGCTTTATGCCACAAAATTCTATACTACACTAAGCCCCTTAATAACGACTTTTTGCCCTACAATACACCTAAGCACCTCATTTAATAAGTAAACGCCTCATGGCCAATGCTCACTTGATTTTAATGTTCATCGTTTATTCAAAATAAACAGCAGTAAGTCAAAACAATCTGAAAGCAATAATGAATAAAAAAGAGAAACCATATCAAATATGCTTAAACTCTATTCAGTCATTTCCACTCTGAGCTCACAATATACGGGTTAACCACAATACAAATAATTGCATATTAATCAAATTACGTAAAAATGGTTGTTTAAAATAAAACGAAAATCAATTCCGCCTTTCTTGTGTATTTTTAATTGGTTCACTATGAATAAAATCCCTATTTTTATTCCATAAAGTAATAGTTACAAAAATAATAATTACGATAACAAAATACTTTATTTCTATATGTTAGTAATAATACTTAATATATGATGCAGATCTCACTATCAGCAATGAGACACTGAGTTTTAAAATCAGCCACTACGTTTATTTGCTCACAAACGATAAGACTATATCGCTTATAACTTTCTTTAATATTCATATTCTTTTTAAGCTAATTTTGGGTATTTAATATCTCTCCAGTATGACAATGACAAAAAAACTCCCTATATAGAATATAGAGAGTAATCTTAAGAAGTGTATTTAATTCAAACTATTGTTAGTTAGGCTGGGTGCTCAGATGCAATTTTCCAATTGATAGCACTTACACTTTTCTCTAAACTAACTCGGCAGACAATGGCTTCTATCTCTTTTTGTTCAATAGGCGTTGCAAGCAACTCAGCACAAACTTCTAATTGGCTAGGCATTAATGTATCAGCACTACTCAAAGATTGTAATCGAACATGTAAACCATTTATTGCTTGCAAAATAAGAGTTCTGACTAAAACCTCATCTTCAGCATCACAAATAATTCGAATAGAGTAACGTTGCTCAATATCTATTGCTTGAGATTGTGGTTGAGCATTAATGCGCTGAGCGGCTTCTCGTAATAAAATATTGGCACAAAGAATAAGAAGTGTTGCTATCGTCGCCAATTGATACAGCCCTAAACCACACAACACGCCAATTCCTGCTGAACACCAAAGTGTTGCCGCTGTATTCAGTCCTCGAATATTCATTCCTTCTCGCATAATTACACCTGCGCCAAGAAACCCTATCCCCGAAACCACTTGAGCGGCTATTCGGCCAGGACTATCCGGTGAAGTCTCGATTGAACTTAAGATAAAAACAGCGGCTCCAGTGGCAACTAATGCATTCGTCCTTAAACCAGCCATCCTCTGTCGCCACTGACGTTCGGCACCAATCAATGCACCAAGACACATGGCAATTACCAAATTTAAAATATAAGGTGTCATCGTCATGTTTATTTCCTCTACATGATGATTAAAAATAAATCTGAAAAATACTTTCTAAAAGTTCAGAGTATTGAAATTAACGTATCGACCTAGGAGGAGGAAATAAGGAGAAAAAAATGTAGCACATACCTATACCTTTTTTGTTAGTTACATAAAGGGTTTTTGGGTGAGTGCAAAACAGAAATATATAAGAAAGGAATATTACGATGCACTGCCCACCAAAAGTGGTAAGCAGTTTTACTGAAGAAAAGCAGCCTACCTACTGATTGGAATAAATTTATTTTGAGTTAACTGATTTGTTGTTAACCGACAACTTTGCGTATCCAAAATGACTTCTCCCCACTAAAATTTAGCAAAAGTATAAGTAGCCAGTTTAAAAATGTAAATGAACCGAACCTAAACACAAATCACTTTTGTTGTATTGGTCTAACAAATGTACCTTCTCCGCCCTCTTTTTCATTAAAAAACCAAATTCCTTTTGGATACTCGGGAAGTGATACTAAATACATAATACCTTCATGAAATTCTTCAATAAGCAGGATGATCCCTTCACGATCATCAATACCATCCGTCTTCACAACAACCCTATCATTAATCTGCATCTTTTCTCCTGATAAATATTATCATTCTCTTTTTATTTATTTTACCCATAAAGAAAAAGCCTGCCACCATAAGGTGACAGGCTTGAAGAAAATTTTTAAAAGGCTTTAAATTACAGAGCTGTTACGTTAGCTGCTGCTGGACCTTTTGCACCGTTTTCAATTGTGAATTCTACGTTCTGACCTTCAGCCAGAGTTTTGAAACCGTTACCTTGAATGGCAGAAAAGTGAACGAATACGTCTTTGCTTCCGTCTGCTGGAGTAATAAAACCAAAGCCTTTAGACTCGTTGAACCACTTAACTTGACCTTTCATTTTGTCAGACATGTGACTTTCCTATATATCAATAAAACGTTGCCTTCTCGGCATCTACTGGCCTGAACTACCTATAACTTATGGGCACACATGAAGAAAACGGTCAAAAAGCGATGCTGTTTAAAACTCATTAACTTAGAATGTCAATCATAAATCAGGTCTGTATTGAGGCCTTACTCATTAACGCATGAGACAAGTTTAATAGCAATAGTTTTATGCATCTAAAGATTAAAAAAATGCGAATTGCACATTAAAAATACAATTCTTCCTCTATTTTCATCACTGTGTATAAAATTTATTTGATATTTTATCTCTATTATTAACAGCAACTAAGAATAGTCTTAATGGCATCACAATAACAGTTAATGCCCGAATTTAAAAAAAACTGTTCTACCTGCTTATCTCGCCTCCGTGATAATCTAGTAACAAGAAACAAGTTTGCAACATTCATCTCTTAAGGTGTTTACAATGAATGTATTAAAAGAAATCTTAGAGCGTGATTTAGACCGGATCAATAAAGCGGAAAAAAGAGACGGAAAACCACATTTTAATAGTCAATTTTTAAAAAACCATATCTGGTTATGCATCAGCATGATTCTTTCTTATATATTGCTTGCAGCATTACTCATCTACTCTCCTTATTTTGGCATTATTTCACTGGTTCTTTTCACTGTAATGTTCCTTGTTATGGCTGGTGTATTGCTATTTGATATTAAACCTATCTATAAATTTGAAGATATTGGCGTACTTGATTTAAGAGTTTGCTATAACGGTGAATGGTATACCTTCGAAAAACTTTCTGATGAAGCAGTAAATGAAATTCAGCAACACCCCGCAATCTCACCACAAATAAAAGAAGACATTCGTGAGATTATTAGCAAAAAACAAGAAATACATTTTTATGATGTGTATTTAATGGCGTTCGATCCTGTCCAACAATCGATTTCAGCGTCACAATTATCCCCCCAAGCCTGATTCATTCTCCGTGTTGATGACAAAAACACGGAGAATAACTTCTATTATTTAACCACTTTGTCGATAAACCAACCAAATAGAGATTAAATCCACTTTTAGCGTTGACACTCTGATATATCATCGTTATTATGCGCCTCGTTCTCAAGAAGAACACGTTTCCTCCATAGTTCAGTCCGGTAGAACGGCGGACTGTTAATCCGTATGTCACTGGTTCGAGTCCAGTTGGAGGAGCCAAATTTAGAAAAGCCCGCGCTATTACAGTGCGGGCTTTTTGCTATTATATTTCCCTATTAAAATTAGCGATGCAAAACCACAATTTCTTGTTCTAAGTGTTTTTTATATGCCCCAATATCTTTTTCAATTTGAGGTTGTTTCACTACATCAAACATTCCGAAGGTTTTTAATCCCTCCATCCCTAAAAACTGATTTGCCTTATGGAATGGAAAATACACGGCATCAATCCCCTTCCCATCAAAGAACTGTTCTTGTTCTTCAAAAGATTCAAAGGGTGCATTCCAAGTCACGGAGAGTAAATATTTTTTACCTTGTAGCAACCCACCCGAGCCATATTTTTTTGAAGGATCTTTTCGTGTACGACCATCATCTATGAATAATTTTCCGTGGCCTGCACTAAAGACATCATCAATATATTTTTTTAAGATCCAAGGCCCTTCCATCCACCAAGCTGGCATTTGATAGATAATAACGTCAGCCCATAAATATTTATCAACTTCGTCATCATTGTCGTAGCCATCATCAATACGAGTTGATTGCACATTTATCTGATGTGAAGACAGCAAAGTGGTAGCAACTTGCGTTAAATAATCGTTGAGTTTTCCTTCAGAGCCATCAAATTCTTTTGAGGCATTAATAATAAATACATTAGCCACGTCAAACTCCTTTATATACAGATATCTAATAGCTTGACTGTAACTCAATGACTCATTATTGCTTTAACTCATTTCTCCATTATTCTTGCCTAATTATCCAAAGATACCCTTTCAGTGTCAGATTCTTTTAATCGTTGGATATCTTTTAAAGGGGCAAAGCCAAATAATCGATGATATTCACGACTAAATTGTGATGGACTTTCATATCCCACTCTAAATGCAGCTTCAGAAACGTCTGCCATTTCAATTAACATAATGCGTCGGGCTTCATTAAGACGTAGCCATTTTTGATATTGTAATGGTGTCATCCCCGTTCGATTTTTAAAGTGGAAATGAAATGAAGAGGTACTCATTCCTACTAACGTGGTCAAATCTTCAATACGAATAGTGTTTCGATAATGCAGCTTAACCCAATCAAGAGCATGATTAATTTGGCGACATTGAGGATGTTGCGATGCCAATAACTGCTGCCTTGCCCCATCATTTGATCGTAATAAGTAATAAAGGATCTCTTTTTGGATCAAAGGAGCAATAAAAGGCACATCTTCTGGTGTATCAATCAGTTTAATAAGTCTAGTGACTGCTTGTAATATTGGTGCAGTGGCGGGAACGACTTGTTGAGCTCTATATTGATTACTTTCTTGCAATAATTCAAATTTATTCTCAGCTAACAACTCAGGTAATAAAGAGAGATCTAATTTAAGTAAGATAGCTAAAAATGGTGCCTCTTTAGATGCTTCACATACTTTAGCAAAAGTAGGTATGTCAGACGATGTCAAAAGCATATTCAAGGGGCGATAACAATTTGTTTCTAAACCTATTGTTATTTGTTTTGCACCTTGAGCAGCAATAGCCAAACTTGGCTCATACATCCACCCTTCTGATTCTGTCGTTGTTGTATAGTGACACAGCGCTAATCCAGAAACAGCCGTATCCCAACCTCCTTCTTTATCTTTCGTATGGGAAAGGAGCGTTTTTTTAAATTCATCGAACTCAATTAAAATCGGCGTTGATAAATCGGTAGTGTTCATTATCTCTGGATCTTCTATTTAACCTCTGCATTCCTTACATTGTATTATTAAATAGTATGAAAAACTTTCTTTTGAAAAGACCTCTTATTGCTTCTTATCGACTTTAGAATTACACCGCATAATAGAAATGTCCTATTGAAGCATAATATCTCCTGATAACTATTTATTTTTTATACATTTTCATCAAAAAAGAAACAACTTGATGCACTCTTGAGCAAACGGTGTTTTTTTTCATTTTTTTACTTTACAAGGTGAGCGAGGATAGCTATTATTCGCCTCGTTCTCACGAGAACTCGCTTCCTCCATAGTTCAGTCGGTAGAACGGCGGACTGTTAATCCGTATGTCACTGGTTCAAGTCCAGTTGGAGGAGCCAAATTTAGAAAAGCCCACACTATTACAGTGCGGGCTTTTTGCTTTCTAGTCTTTTGTTCTCCTGCGGTATTTCTCTTTATTTTTATTTGCCTTTTTCTCTGAGTTTTATCAAAAACTTTTCATAACTCTGTCATCAATCTCAAGGCCAATTTTTACGTATTTTATTTTACCCAATATGATTTATTAAATAATTTTTCAATTTGAAGTGTCTGATTTAATTTTAAGCCTATAAATTAGTTATTTTTTAGCCACTTAAACTGTTTTTTCACTTTTTTTACTTTACAAAGTTCATCACTCTCGCTATTATTCTCCCCGTTCTCACGAGAACTCGCTTCCTCCATAGTTCAGTCGGTAGAACGGCGGACTGTTAATCCGTATGTCACTGGTTCAAGTCCAGTTGGAGGAGCCAAATTTAGAAAAGCCCGCGCTATTACAGTGCGGGATTTTTGCTTTCTCTACTCTGTATGATTCACATCGCTCTTTTTTCGTTAATTTGTCTTTTTTAAGATCTCCACTTTTTTATTAAATGTGTTGTCTCTTTATTTTTATTCCTTATTGCTAAAAATCTCACCGCTTTATTAGAGCATCTGTTTTAGAAATACACAAAATGTTGCTTATCTACGCACTTAAACAAATATCGCAGATTGTCCTTTGACATCTCAAAACGACCGCTATATGATACACGCCACTTAGTGTTATTCCTCCATAGTTCAGTTGGTAGAACGGCGGACTGTTAATCCGTATGTCACTGGTTCGAGTCCAGTTGGAGGAGCCATTTCTATTTGTGTCACCCTCGTAACCATTTGATTTTATTCTCTGTTTTCCCTTACACCACTCTTTAATACATAATAAAAAAATGCGATTAAATGGTAGCTATTTAATCGTTTTCGTATTAGCATTCGTTTCCGGCTTGACTATTTAGTCCAATCCAATCCTTGATCTTTCGATTTTCCTAAGACACACGGAGCCGGTATATGACCACTGCACAACCTATCACCCTCACTATTCGCCGTCCTGATGATTGGCATGTTCACTTTCGTGATGATGACATGCTAAAAACTGTTGTTCCTTATACCAGTCGTTATTTTGGCAGAGCTATTGTTATGCCAAACCTTGTCCCACCAGTTACAACCATTGACGCTGCTCGCGCTTATCGTGATCGTATAAAAGCGGCTATCCCCGCTGGGGATAAATTCGACCCTTTAATGACTTGCTATTTAACGGATAGCACACTGCCTTCAGAAGTAGAACAAGGTTTTTTACAAGGTGTTTTCACTGCTTGTAAACTTTATCCTGCAAATGCAACAACAAACTCAAGCCATGGTGTATCTGATATTACAAAGATTTATCCTATCTTAAGTGTGATGGAAAAAATCGGCATGCCATTGCTTATTCACGGCGAAGTGACTGCTTCACATATTGATATTTTTGATAGAGAGGCGCGTTTCATTGATGGCGTTATGTCTCCTGTACGCAAACAATTTCCTGAGCTAAAAATAGTTTTTGAACATATCACAACCAAAGAAGCCGCTCAGTATGTGTTAGAAGGAAATGAATTTCTCGGTGCCACCATTACTCCACAACATTTGATGTTTAACCGCAATCATATGTTAGTCGGAGGTGTTAAACCTCACCTCTATTGCCTCCCCATTCTTAAGCGTAATGTTCATCAAGATGCCTTAAGACAAGCTGTCGCATCAGGCAATTCTCGCTTTTTCTTAGGGACAGACTCTGCACCACATTTACAACATCGAAAAGAGTCCTCTTGTGGTTGCGCGGGTGTATTTAACGCCCCTACAGCATTAGCAGCCTATGCAACTGTTTTTAAAGAACTTAATGCATTAGCGCACTTTGAAGCATTCTGTTCACTCAATGGGCCACGTTTTTATGGATTACCTATAAATGAAGGTACTATTACACTAACAGAAAAAACGGTTGAAGCACCGGCTCAAATTCTTTGTGGCAATGAAGCGCTTATCCCGTTCTTAGCCAATGAAGATATTCACTGGGATATTACTGTTGATTAATCTCGCCCTTGATTTTTATCTAAAATGCACCATATAACACTTGTTCGACTGTTAATGGTGCATTACTCTTTTATCAGAGCTAGTACACATTTTTTTGTTACAACAAAAATTTATCTTTTTAATCACGATAAATCTCGTATACTGAAAAGTAACCACATTGTGTGGGAACTTCTCTCTTAGTCAAAACCGGTTGTATGATTAGGAGGTATTATGAGTAGAAAAAATGAAGTTATTCAGACACACCCTGTTGTAGGCTGGGACATCAGTACTGTTGATATCTACGATGCTATGATGCTGCGTTTACATTATCTTCCTGAAAATGAGCATCATCCTGAAAACGCCGTTGTAGATAAAACACTTTGGCTAACAACAGATATAGCTAAACAGCTGATTCATATTCTTCAAGCTGGTATTGATAAAATTGAATCATCTGAAGATCTTGTTTTCAGACAACACCAAGCATTAATAAAAAGATCGACAAAAGATAGCGAACGCAAAGCAGGAGTACAATGTACTCCTGTTCTCTTTTATAACTCCATACAATATTTTAATTTTATCCATTTGCCAAACTCATATCATGAAAAATAATTAATTATATTAATAAGTAAAACATTATTTAATACAAGAGCAATAATGATGATTTTATTCGATATATCTTAAAAAAAACAATATATAAGCCGAATTGACACATAATCAAGTTATCTTTAACTTAATAAATTAATAAAATAATGGCAAACAAGGAAGTTATTTGTGAAAGTATTAATTATTGATGAGTGTTTCTTTACTCGTAATGGTATAAAACATTATTTTGCCAAAAGAAATATAAGACATGAAATTATTGATATATCATCTATACAAGAAGCAAATAATTATATTAATCATTCTATGCCTGATATTATATTCATTGACCTTACCCGATATTGCCGAGAAATAGCACACTGCCAACATTTACAATTATTTTTCATTTCAACAAAAAATTGCCGACTTTATCTTTATCTTGATGCGAACTACCCCGATAAAGAAAGGCCTATCGCATTGACAAATAACTGTTTTATTCTCCCAAAGAGAATACTTCCGTGGGTGCTAGAAAAAACTGCTTTATTTACCTCGCGATGCCAAGTTTTTTTTCCAACCTATAAACACTCTTTGTGTTCTATTTTCAGTACACAAGAGCAAAAAATCATTAATTACTGGATGAATGAATTACCAAACCACCAAATAGCTAAAAAACTATGTATCAGTAGCAGTACAGTATATTCACATAAAAGGCATATTACTGAAAAAATTAACGTAAAAAATAGAATTGAATTATTTTTCATATATAACATTTTAAATACATATATGAAAAGTAGTCTAATATCTTTACATTATAAAATAAAAAAAGAAAAAGGAGTCCGATTCCTATTATTACTCTCTGTAAATATGGTGACTAATAGGCGTGTTTGTCACCTTAAATTTATTATAATATTATGTAGGTAGGGTACATATGATATTAAAATAATTAAACTAATCTTGTATCTATTTTATAATATAAAAACAGCTTATTTATTATGTCATTACTTCACTCTCCATTTTGAAGAGTGAAGTAATGCTTTAAAACTGGAGGTCAATAATTAGGCAATACGTTCAATTTTAGCGGGCAAACCTTGCCGAACAGAAGCGCCAGATACCCAGTCTAACCAAGTATTAGTTATCTCCCTTGTTGGATCCGCAAATCCCAAATCATTCAGGTTGATACCCTTGCCAATGCTTTTGTCCATCGGCAAAGGTTGTTCATCTAAGTAATGTTGGCGAGAGCCTAATTCTTGATGGCCATAACCATGTTCAATGGCTAAAACACCAGGCATAACACCATCAAGTAAACTAATCTCAGCTTCGACTTGCCCTCCCGGTGTTACAATACGAACCCTATCACCATGGCTCACACCCCATTTTTTACCATCTTGCGGGTTAATTGCGACCAAGTTACTCGGTTTCACCATTCTCAATCGTTGGATCATACCGGTTGAACTGCTCACCACATGAGACTTAAAGGACATTAGTTTTAATGGCCATTGATTTTCAGGGTAGTACTGATGAATATCACTACCATCTGAGAGACGTGGTGGATAATAAGTTGGACAACCACTATAACGTTCACCCGTTATCGCATGATGGTTTTTCGCAACTTCTTCATTCCAAATTTGTAATGGTTTTTTCCACTGAGGCCCAGTCTCATTGCCATTCCATGCTTTATCATAAGGCGCAAAACGACCGCCTCGGGTATAAATATATGCAACCCGCAGTACTTCTTCATGTTTTAACGTAGAAGTCATTGCTGGTAGAATTCTATCCACCCCACTCAACAAAATATCTTCATTAGTCGCAGGTGAAACAGGTTTTTCCCCCATAAATGCCATATTAGCCGCAACGCGTAAATAGTAATCTTCTGCACAGTTAATTGGATAGAAATTCCCATCCATATCTTCAATCGCTTTATTACCAAAACCTGGTAAATCTAAGGCTTTTGCCACAGCAATACAGAATGTTTCCATTGAGATAGGTTGGCCTTCTGCTGTTTTAGCAACACGAGGTTCAATAATCGGCCAACGTGCAGTACTGGCTTTGACTTGAACACCAGACCAAGGTGCACTAAATCCCCAACTTTCAAAATTATGTGTATCAGGAACAATATAATCTGCCAGTGCCGTTGTCTCATTCATAAAGGCATCAATACCAATAATTAAAGGTAGATGCTTCGGATCTTTAAGACGCTCTTCCATCACTTGACGAATCCCCGCAATCCCATAAACAGGATTGGTCATATTCGTGATCCATGCTTTTAATGGATAAGGATAACCTGCTAATGCAGATCCTAATTGCTCAGTTAGCTGCCCGGCAGCAAACGGATACCAAGGTGCTTTTGCAGGATATGGTGACTCTCCTTTTTCAACACGCTCTCGGTATTCATCAGATTTCTCATATGCAGCTTTGCTACGTGATAACACCATGCCTTTTGGCTTCACTTTACCTTTAAAGCTCTCCATTTTGTAACATGGACCATCAGTTGCACCATTAAATTTACCCCCACCAACAGATACCCCACCTTTAAGGTTTAAGTTACCGATTAGTGCATTGAGCATAACAACGCTCCACGCTGTATAGAACCCATTTCCTCCCATCATACCGCCATGAGAGATAACCGCAGCTTTTCGTCCATACGCGGTAAATTCACGACCTAATGCGACAATGGTCGTTTCTGGTACTTTACAACGCTCACTATATTCTGCCAATGTCATACGTTTAGCAGCTTCATCAAGTAATTGAAAACTTGATTTCACAGTGACTTCTGCGCCCGTTTTTAAAGTGACTTTATACGTAGCAAATAATTGTGCTTTATCAACTTGTGTTGCAGGAACTAATTCACCACCTTGTGATAACACTAAATTTTGCGCTTCCCCTTCAGCAACATCATTAAAGTGTGCCGTTGTGAGCATTTGTCCTGAAAGTGGATGATTTTCATCGCTGATCACAAGATGCGTTGCATTTGTCCAACTTTTTTCGCCAACATTTTTCATTGAAACTTCGCTAGGTACAGACAGATAGTCTGCATTGTAGCGTTTGTTTTCAATGATCCAGCGGATCATTCCCATGACTAAAGCGGCATCTGTTCCAGGCTGAACAGGAACCCAATGACCATGATCGTTCGCTAGTGTAGTGGTTAACGGTAATGCAGGCGCTACAACAACATAGTTAAATGAATCACGAATACGCGCATTAGCTAGTTGGCGACCTTGGCGTTTAAATGGGTTACCTGATTGTGCTGGCGAAGTTCCTAAGAACAAAGCAAATTCAACATAATCCCAATCTGGTTTAACGTGGGCATTTTTATCTAAATCATTCATTAACGCACCAGAGCCAGCACGGTATGCTAATCCACAATAAGATCCATGAGCACCAAAATTTTTGCTACCAAATGAATTTTGAGCGAAACGACGAATAAAAGTATCACGTCCATCATCACCCGCATTTGTCATTAATAACTGATTAGCTTTAGGGCCTAATGCAGGTTGTTTTGGGTCAATCAGCGTGTCTAAATCACGAATAGCACGTAAACCATCGACATGACCTTCACCAAATAAATCACCACCTTCAACAATTTCTTGGATCAATTGTTCAAAACTGATGCGTTTCCATTTGCCTTCACCACGTTTACCTACACGTTTCATTGGTTCAAGAATACGTGTTGGACTATCAAGGCTTTCCATCATGGTTGCTCCACGAGCACAAGCTGTAGAACGATTTTCTAACCCACTTTCTCCTCCCATTTTTTCAAATGCTTCTTTAATTGGCATGTTGTAGCCAAAGTGATGATCATGAGAAAGGGGATGATAAGGATTACCTGCAATACGTAATACTTTATTGTTTGCTCTATCAACACGAGCACGAACACCGCATTGTGTCCAGCAACCAAAACATTGCGTCATACAAACAGATTGGGCGGTATTCGCTTGCCATTTGGCCTCTTTTACAACCTTACCTTCAGGTAATAATGAATTGCCATTGATCCTATCAAGTGTCACTTTGCCTGATGTGCCATCAACTAAGCCATCTACGGCACGTTTAGCAACATCACGGTAGCTGGCAGCAAATGCGGCAATACCACCGATAACTAACCCACCTTTAAGCCATTGACGTCTTGTAAACTTAGCCATGCTGCACTCTCCTGACAACCCAACGAATACTTTCTCTAAATATAATGGTTAATGCTATCCACAATCCAAATGTACCAACAATTGCCATCAGCCCATCATTACCGAGCGTAAACTCATAAGGGTTTGTAATTATGTTATATTTTGGAATGTATTGGGCACCTATCAACATTAACCAACGTAATACCCATGCAAGTCCCATTGATACAAATGCCATAATGGTAATAAATGCCACTGAACGTGCCTGTTTTGCCATCAAAAGTCCCATGACAACAGAGATGATCCACAGAATAATTACCCCCATAGCACTCCACCAGCCAAGACTTCCTATTGCAAGTTGTTGACGAATTGCTTGGCCTGAAATCGTATTACCAGCAAGCCAAAAACCGGTACATACTGCCAATAGTATCAAGGAGCTAACAAACCACATCGCCAGTTCGCGTTGGTGAGCGGGTTCACGACGCGTTCCTAACGCCAACAATGTTGGTAAAACTTGCATTGCACTAAAGAACAGCAAGATGGGTAGCCAATATGTGTACAACACCGGTCTGGCTTTCAAAATAGAAGCTTCGCGCCCTGTGTATAACAGCAGACCTATCGCAGTTAATGAACACGCTAATGCAACCCAGCGCGTTAATTTATATTCACGTTTCCAGACTAAGCGAACAACCATTGCCACAAAGTAAAGCATGCTAAAGACTGAAAATAGTGGTAATAATAATGAGCCCCATGCCATCCATGACCATGGTGTTGGGTAAGCATAGAAATGCCACACACGTGCTGTTTGATGTAAATCAGCCGTTAAAGCAAGAGGCGCCGTGATCCCTGCTGTCACAGCAATAAATACCGCAACAGCTTCTAAACGTTGATTACCTGAACGACCTTTCCAACACTGCCAACATGCATAAAGTGTTGCACTGCAAGCAATACCAATGAAAAAAAAGTACTGTACAGCCCAAGGTAACCAAAAATATTCTTGCGGGATCGCCATGATTTCTTGAATTTGAGAAACTTGCGGGATCATGAGTGAACCTCCTGCTGCCATAATGCGGGTTGCCCCTGACCAACTAATGGTTGTACAAATGCATCATCTAAGCCGAGATAGAAAACTTGTGGCAACGTACCACTTTCAGGTTTTAATACTTTCAGCTCTTTTTCATGGGTACGTAGCATTTTGCTGATAGTGCTATTTGGATCTTTCATATCACCAATAATACGTGCACCACCAACACAAGATTCGACACAAGCAGGCAATAAACCGACTTCAAGACGATGTGCGCAGAAAGTACATTTATCCGCAGTTTGAGTCGAATGATTAATAAAACGTGCATCGTAAGGGCATGCTTGAACACAGTAAGCACAACCTACGCAACGTTCATTATCAACAACAACAATGCCGTCTTTACGTTGAAAAGTCGCTTGAACAGGACAAACTGGAACACATGGTGGCTCATCACAATGATTACATAGTCTAGGCAGTAAGACGTTGGTTATCCCTTCTTGCCCCTTGATAGCAACCTGATATTGGTTTACTGTCGTCCTAAATTGCCCTTGAGGTGTTTGATTTTCAATATTACAGCTCACAGTACAGGACTGGCATCCTACACAACGACGTAAATCAATCAGCATGCCATAGCGTTTATCCTCCGAGCCTTCACGACGCTCAGGTGATAATTTAATGCCTGCTTCCGCTAAAGGAACTAGTGAAGCACCTGCAGTAAGGACCCCTAATTGTTGTAAAAATTTTCGTTTTCCAAGATCCATATTTGTCTCCAGTATCACTCAATAACCCAATCTCCACAATGAGTGAAGGAAATAGAAAGTAAAAAGTATGTGTTTTGTTATAAGGGCATTGTAAAAATTACTGAAGACGACACCTATTGTGGTTTACCACATACCCAGTGTGAACTTGATCCAAAACAATATTTAACATTAGATATTTATGACGATAAAACAGACAATTGGGATAAAACAAGCAGTAAACATCGGGTTATTACTGCTCTTTTTTATGCTTCCTTTACAAGCCACAGCAAAAGTGTGGACGATCGGCGTTTTAGCACTACGAGGAGATGCATCAACTCAAAGGCATTGGTCCCCACTTGTTGATACATTGAATAAACATCTCCCGACAGAAAACTTTGTATTAGTTCCTTTAAATCTTGAAGAAATGAAATTAGCAGTAGCAAAAAAAAACGTTGATTTCTTACTGACAAATCCTGCGCAATTTATTCAATTAGATAATGCATTCCCATTACGTTGGTTACTCTCTTTACACTCTGGCTATGAGCCTGATAACACAACACGAAATGTGATTGGTAGCTTGATTTTAGTTCGTAATGACAGCCCGATTACATCCGTTCAAGCGTTAATAGGAAAAAGAGTGGGCGCCATAGCACCCGATGCTTTTGGTGGCTATCTTTTAGGTTATAAAGCGTTGCGCGAAGAAGGTATCGATCCAGATAAAGATTTCACACTACGTTTCACTGGTTTTCCGGCTGATGCTTTGCTTTATCTTTTACGAGATGGAGATATTAATGCCGCAATTATCCCCGTCTGTTTGTTGGAAAATATGGACAGTGAAGGATTAATAAAAAAGAGTGATTACCGACCGGTGATTTCCTATCAAACCAATACACCTTGTTTAACCAGTACACCGCTTTACCCTAATTGGTCATTTGCAGCACTAGATACCGTCCCTGATGAGTTAGTTGATAAAGTCACTCGTATTTTACTCACTGATGATAGCAAACCGATGAAATGGGGAGCACCTGCATCACATACGCAGGTTGAAAACTTACTCAGAGAAGTCAACCAACATCCTCGACAAAGACAACTTTGGCAAGATGCAAAAAGTTGGGCGATTCAGCATCAATTTATAATTGGCCTTTCATTGATGGCGATTCTTTTCCTTATTTTAAACCAAGTGTGGATAAGCTATTTAGTGAGGCGTCGCAGTCGACAATTAGAGCATGCACATAATCGATTAAGACAGCAAAAAGAAGAATTAGAACATGCTCAACGCTTAAATATATTGGGAGAAATGGCGTCTGGATTTGCTCATGAACTTAACCAGCCTCTTTCTGCCATTAAAAGTTACGCACAAGGCAGTGTTATTCGCCTTAAAAAAGAAAATGAGTCACACCCCCTGTTACCCGCATTGCAACAAATAGACAAGCAAGCACAACGAGGGGCTGATATCATTAGAAATCTACGCTTATGGGTTGGAAAACAAACACCTAACACAGATATTATTTCGCTTTCTCATCAAAATATTGCGGAATGTATCCAACATATTTGGAAACTATTACGCGTAGAAGATAAATACCCTCATGTTTCACTAAAAACTGAGATTAATGAGCATGATAGCCTGTATTTACCTGAAACCTTATTAGAGCAAATTTTATCAAACTTAATTACTAATAGCCTGCAAGCGGGTGCGAAAAACCTGAAAATAAGTACACATAAAGCACCTGATAGATTGCTTGTGGTGATTGAAGATGATGCTGGAGGAATGAGTCATAATCAGCTTGAACACCCTTTTTCCCCCTTCCAAACAACCAAAACAGAAGGGCTTGGATTAGGCTTAGTAATTTGCCAGAGATTATTGCATTCTCAAGGTGCGGATATTCATATTGAAAATCAACAAAACGAGCAAAATAACGTTGGATTAAAAATCACGCTTATTTTCCCTAATAAAAATAAATAATGGAGAAAAAATGCCCACGATTCATCTTGTTGATGATGACCTTGCTGTCACTGATGCTTGTCAGTTTTTATTAGAAAGTTTAGGTTATTCAGCCCATGTTTGGAATGATAGCGAATTCTTTATCAATAATGTCAATCTCTATCAACAAGGGGTTGTATTATTAGATATGCGTATGCCAAACCCCGATGGTAGGCAAGTCCACCAGCATTTAATTGATAAACACAGTACACTTTCTGTGATTTTTTTAACCGGCCATGGTGATATTCCGATGGCCGTTGAAGAAATCAAAAAAGGCGCTATTGATTTTTTACAAAAACCCGTTGATAGCAATGCGCTGTTATCCGCTTTAGATACAGCATTTATTGAAACAAAGGCCCGTTTTACAGCTCATGATATTCGCCGTCGTTATGCTTCATTAACCCCAAGAGAGAAAGATATTGCTTATTATGTTATTCAAGGTTTAATGAATCGCGAAATTGCTGAAGTTGCTTGCGTTTCAATAAGAACTGTTGAAGTTCATCGAGCCAAAGTGATGGATAAGATGGCCGTTAAAAATATTGCTGAATTAGTGACTGCTTTACAAGGCATTGAAATAATTTCACCTAATTTATGACAAAATTTCTTATCTGCACCAAAAAGTGTCACAATATAAGATATTCATTGGAAAAATAGTAAATAGATAGGCTTATGATAAAGTCACCTCCATTTAAAAAATCATTTTTGCAGCCTAAATATTGGCTGACTTGGTTTGGGATCGGATTACTCTATATTCTGGTTCTACTTCCTTATCCTGTCATTTATTGGCTAGGCACACGACTAGGTCGTTTATCTAAAGTTTTTCTCAAAAAACGCGTCCAAATAGCAGAACGTAATCTCGAACTTTGTTTTCCACAAATGCCAAAAAGCGAACGCGAAGCTTTAGTAAATAAAAACTTCGAGTCTGTGGGGATGGGGGTATTTGAGACAGGCATGGCTTGGTTTTGGCCGGATTGGCGTGTAAGACGCTGGTTTAAAGTCAGTGGTAGAGAGAATATCCAAAAAGTACAAGAAACAGGCCAAGGAATTATTGTTGTTGGGATCCACTTTCTGACTTTAGAATTAGGCGCACGTATTTTTGGTATGTTAAATCCTGGTATTGGTGTTTATCGTCCAAATGATAATCCTGTTATGGATTGGCTACAGACTTGGGGCCGGTTACGCTCCAACAAATTTATGCTTGATAGAAAAGATCTAAAAGGAATGATCCGCAATCTCAAGGCTGGTGAAATCCTTTGGTATGCACCAGATCATGACTATGGCCCGCGTAAAAGTGTTTTTGTTCCATTATTTGCTGTTGATAAAGCAGCCACAACAACAGGTACCTATATTCTAGCAAAAACAGGAAACCCGGCTTTAATTCCATTTACCCCTAAGCGATTACCAGAAGCCAAAGGGTATGAATTGATCATTTCACCGGCTGTAGCTGACTTTCCACTTGATAGTGAAGAAAATGCCGCTAATGCAATGAATAAAGTGATAGAGCAAGAAATTTTACGTGCTCCTGACCAATATATGTGGCTACATCGTCGTTTTAAAACTCGTCCTGAAGGTGAACCGTCTTTATATAACGAGATAAAAAAAGTACATTGATAACCAAGTGGCTGTTTTAACCATAAACAGCCACACACTACGCATTAAACAATATAAAAAATAATAATACCAATAAATAACAGCATAAGCTGTAGACTCCTGCAAAACACATTATAAGAGCAAGACCTATCGCACTTATTCTGTATCATGGCTATATTCTTATTCTCTATAAAAAGAAGAAAACCGACTCGCTGTTGTCGCTGTCAACATCGTTACGGTTATATTTAATCTATTTTCTTGGTTTACTCTCTCTTTCTCGGCTAAAGGAGTAACATGGATCTCAAGCCCCGAAATAACTCTTGGAAACGAAATCTTTATATTGTCTGGTTTGGCTGTTTTCTCACCGGCGCCGGTTTTAGTTTAATTATGCCGTTCCTCCCTTTATATGTAGAAGAACTCGGCATAACAGACCATGAAGAGCTTAATCTTTGGACAGGTGTCGCTTTTAGTATTACTTTCCTTTTTTCCGCAATTGCCGCCCCTTTTTGGGGAAAACTATCAGATAGAAAAGGCCGTAAATTAATGCTATTGCGCTCTGCACTGGGCATGGCAATTGTTATGGTATTAATTGGTTTTGCACAAAATATATGGCAGTTATTAGTGTTACGCGCCTTATTGGGTGTATTAGGTGGTTTTGTTCCTAATGCGAATGCATTAATCGCTACACAAGTTCCAGTGAAAAAAAGTGGTTGGGCATTAGGAACGCTTTCAACAGGCGCGGTGAGTGGTGCATTAATTGGCCCTTTAATTGGAGGAATGCTTGCTGATCTCTATGGGTTACGTCCCGTCTTCTTTATTACTTCTGCCGTTTTATTTATTTGCTTTTTAGTTACCCTCTTTTTTTGTGAGTGAAAACTTTACACCTGTCTCTAAAAAAGATGCACTAACGACAAAACAAGTGTTTTCATCACTAAAAAACAAAAGGCTGGTTGTTTGCTTATTTTTTACCACCATGATTATTCAAGTTGCAACAGGCTCTGTCACACCTATTTTGACACTTTATATCCGCGAGTTAGCGGGCTCTATTAGCAATCTTGCTTTTATCAGTGGTGTTATTGCGTCAGTACCTGGTATTGCAGCCCTCATTAGCGCCCCTCGCTTCGGTAAATTAGGTGACAGAATTGGCCCCGATAAAGTCCTTATTTTTACGCTTGGGCTTTCTATTTTTATGCTAATTCCGATGGCACTTGTCAGCAATTATTGGGAATTAGGTGCATTACGATTTTTATTAGGTGCCGTAAATGCGGCCATGCTACCTGCGGTACAAAACCCTTATTTTGTACAATATTACCCCAGCAATTGCAGGACGAATTTTTAGCTATAACCAAGCATTAAGGGATGTGGGTAATGTTACAGGACCGTTAATGGGGGCTTTTGTTGCAGCAAGTTATGGATTTAGAGCTGTTTTTTATTTCACCGCCGCGGTTGTCTTTTTTAATCTCATTTATTCTTGGTTAAGCTTTAGAACGCCACAAGAAAAGTAGTCAAAAAATCCACAAATAAGATCAGTTAATAGTTTTTTTTCTTCAAAAAATTACACTTTTACATTTAAAGGCCTAATTGTTATTTTTTTTATTCTATTTTTTGTAATTCACTGTTTATTAAGAATATTCCCAACACCCATTTGTTAAGTCTAGTAAAATTTACTTGTCCTATTTTTTCAAAAAAATGCAAGGTTAACTATTGTAAAATGAGATTTTTATCGACTTTTGCACCAAAAAATGGTTTATAAAGTATGAAATATGCTTTTAGTCACTAAATCCTGACAAAAGTATGTTAAAAATATATTAATTAAATGCAGTGGAAAATGATAACAGAATGAAACACCTCTGTTTAGCCACCTGCTACTATTTTGTTCTTTTTACTTGCAAACGACCTGTAGAGGTTTTTTTTGGGAATTTAAGATGCAATCTACTCACTCAAAATCTAGCCGAACTTTCTTTGGCCACCCCTATCCATTAAGCTCCCTTTTCTTTACTGAAATGTGGGAACGCTTTTCTTTCTACGGTATTCGCCCATTATTAATCTTATTTATGGCAGCTACCGTTTATGAAGGTGGCATGGAAATCCCCAGAGAGCAGGCATCTGCTATTGTGGGGATTTTCGCGGGCGGTGTGTATTTAACATCGTTACCAGGAGGTTGGCTCGCTGATAACTGGTTAGGTCAACGCCTAGCAGTATGGTATGGATCTATCTTTATCGCCTTAGGGCATCTTTCTATTGCACTTTCTGCTTTTTGGTCACAAAACCTATTCTTTATCGGCCTACTGCTGATTGTCTTAGGTACAGGGCTATTTAAGACATGTGTCACTGTGATGGTAGGAACCTTATATAAAAGGGATGATACTCGCCGTGATGGCGGATTCTCCTTATTTTATATGGGCATAAATATGGGCTCATTTATTGCACCACTCATCACAGGCTTCTTAGTTCGTGATTACGGTTGGCACTGGGGCTTCGGTATTGGTGGTATTGGTATGCTTGTTGCGTTACTGATCTTTCGCTTCTATGCAGTACCCACAATGCGTCGTTTTGATAGTGAAGTTGGGTTAGATTCAAGCTGGGATCGCCCTACGGTTGTTCGTCGTAATGTCGGTCAATGGATTTTAGCTTTATCCGTTGTTCTTATTGCGATTGTTAGTCTTATCATTTCAGGCGTTATTCCATTTAACCCGGTTATGGTTGCTAACTTTATGGTTTATGTGATCTCAGGGAGTGTTATCGCATATTTTATCTATTTATTCCTATTTGCTGGATTAAGTAGTAGTGACCGTTCTCGCTTATTTGTTTGTTTCCTATTATTGGTTTCAGCAGCCCTTTTCTGGTCTGCATTCGAACAAAAACCGACATCATTTAACTTATTTGCGAATGACTATACAGACTTAAACTTTATGGGCTTTGAGATCCCAGCGGTTTGGTTCCAGTCCGTTAACGCCCTGTTTATTATTATTCTTGCACCGGTCTTTAGTTGGTTATGGCCAATGATGGCACGTAAGAATATAAACTTAAGCAGTATGACTAAGTTTGTAATTGGCATTTTATTTGCCGCAGGTGGCTTCACGGTCATGATGTTTGCTTCTGAAAGCGTTATCGCAACAGGACAAGGTGTTTCACCACTTTGGTTAATTGGTAGCATCTTATTACTGACATTAGGTGAATTATGCTTAAGCCCAATAGGGCTTGCGACAATGACTATTTTAGCCCCAGCAAGAATGCGTGGCCAGGTCATGGGATTATGGTTCTGTGCAAGTGCGTTAGGTAATTTAGCAGCAGGTTTAATGGGAGGAAATATTCGCCCTGATAAACTTGATGTAATGCCTGATTTCTTCTCTCATGTTTCTATCGCTCTGGTTATTTGTGCTGTTGTTCTGGCTGCACTAATTATTCCTGTTCGTAAGATTTTACAAAGCGCAGATAACAAAGAAAAAGCACAAGCTTAATTTTACGCGTTCATTATTGAAGCCATGCCTCATTCATTTAGGCATGGCTTTTTGTTTTTTGTCTTTGTTATTTAAAAGGAATTTTTATGTATTGCACCTAGAATTTAAAACACTTAATCTGATTATCTTCGATTTATTGATAGTTTATCATTAAGGTAATGCGATGACTGTTCTTCCCATTTATTATGTTAATGCCTTTTCCTCTACACCTTTTTCAGGAAATCCTGCAGCCGTCGTTTTGTTAGAGGAATGGTTAGACGATACCACCTTAATTACTCTCGCTAATGAGATTAATTTACCCGAAACTGCGTTTTTAGTTGGTGATCACATTCGTTGGTTTACCCCAAAAATTGAAGTACCTCTGTGTGGACATGCCACATTAGCCACTGCATTTGTATTAAAGACGGTCAAACACGCCCCAGATAATCTCTTTAAATTTCATTCGCTTTCAGGTGAGCTCACGGTCTCTTGCCAAGACACATTCTTTACACTTAATTTTCCAACCATTCCTGCAACATTAAATAACGATATAAAACCATCGCTTGAAGAAAAATTAGCCTTACAAATAGATGAAGTTTGGCAAGCGCATGATCGTTATGTTTGCTTTTTGTCTGATCCAGAGACTGTCATTAACTACCAACCGGATTTCACTCAGATTGCACAGTTGCCTTTACCTGGCGTTATTATTACCGCTAACGGTCATGCTCCTTTTGACTTTATTTCTCGCTTCTTTGCCCCCGTAAAAGGTGTGAATGAAGATCCCGTTACAGGCACATCACATTGTGTATTAGCGCCCATTTGGGGTAACAAACTCAATAAAACACAGTTATATGCAAGACAAGTCTCAAAACGAGGTGGAAATATCAACTGCGAATTAAAAAATAATCGTCTTTTACTGACAGGTGATGCTACTCTTTTTCTAACCGGTAAAATTACCTTTTAATTACTGACGGCATAATCAGCTATTCATCTACTTTGCTTTCAATTTACTCTATTTTATACTGTGGGGAATTTCCCTACAGTATCAAAAAGAAGAAGGCTTAATTGTTATGTCTATCTCTGAGTTATCTCCTGAACTACAAGATAAAATTAAAAATTCAGTTACTCGTGTTTCTAAAGTTATCTTTCCAACCACAACAAATCATCACTCAACACTCTTTGGTGGCACTGCATTAGCTTGGATGGACGAAGTCTCATTTATCACCGCAACACGCTTTAGCCGTAAACGTCTCGTCACCGTTTCAACTGAAAAAATTAATTTTAATCACCCTATTCCATCAGGCACAATTATTGAACTAGTCGGTGAAGTTATTCGGGTTGGGCGCACCAGTTTAACCGTCAATGTCTCTATTTTCCTTGAAGACATGTACGCTGAAGGACGTGAAGAAGTGATCCATGGTCAATTTAATTTTGTGGCCGTCGATAATGCCGGTAAACCGACTCCATTATTTGATAAATAATCTCTTATAACGTGTACAATCTCTCTTTTGGCCCGCCTTAATTAAAAAACACATAGTTTTTATTACGTGGTAAATTATTCTGAGTAATAACAAGACATTAAAATAATTAATTTAAATGGGTATTTTTCAATCAACGATAAATATTCAATAAAATCAAATGGTAATAAGATTACTAACACGTAAGACAAGAGTTATCCACAGTTAATGTGGATAACTGTATACAATAGAGGATCAGAGAACACAGATCTTGCTAGCTGAAAATTCAATCTGACAAACCGTTAATTTCATTCCTATTTTTGCACTTTCGGCAATAACAATATCAACAGAGTGTGAATATCGTCGCCCCACTTCAAGGGCTAATTCAATAGTAGGTTCAATTAGCAATATTGCACCAATATCCTCAATATCAACAGAAATATCAGCAAGCGATCTTATTTGAATGATTTTCTTCATTTTATTTTTGGCAATTTCTGTCGCTTTATCTATTGTCGCTTGATTTACTCTTACTTGCTTTTCAAAACACCCACCACCTGAATAGAGATAGATCATAATTTACTCATCATAAAGAACAAAGGTCGTTACCCTTATTATTCAAATTGGTGGCATAAAAGCCACTCAATTATATAAAAAAGACAACGACCCTATTTCTCATTTTATTCTAAACAACGTAATACAATAAATATTTACCAACCATAAGAGACACCACCTCCCACAACACCACGATCTTCTGTATTCCATGAAGCTGAAACACGAATAATTGCACTCTCTGTGATTTGATATTGAGCACCTGTTGCAAACGCATTAGCATCACGATAATTACCAACCCCCACACCTAAACTAAAAGTATGGTTAGTCACATAGGGAATATTTGCCATTGCTGCGACAGAGGCTATACCCGCGCTTGCTCTTTTATCTACTTTATCGATTTTATTATCCATATTTTTAAGTGCGATATCGTTATCAATAAAAATATTCTTAATTTTATTATTGGTATATTCGTTAGCAATAGAAATAGAATCATGTTTCGCATTCTCTATATATTCCTTCAATGATTCATCTCTATCATTAATAATATTATTAGTGATATTAATATACTCGCTTCCCTTTTGAGTAATATACTTCTCACGTTCTTTTATTATTTTTTCATTATTTTTACCAATAAGCCCATTCACCCCAGAAGTAATTTTACTAATTTCTATATCAGTATAACTATTCGCTTTTTTTTCTGACGCTTTTACTTTTCCTTCTGTTGAATTTGTAATTTCATCTCTTATATTACTAACATGTTCAACTATTTTTTTATCATGTTCATTAACTTTTAAATCAGTATATTCTTTGCCACTATTTTCAATTTCAATAAATTTATTACTTGTATAATCTTTAATATTACTTTCAGATTCAAGGATTTTATTATTAGTATGTTCTTCTATTCCTTCCTTTATATCATTAACTTTATTATCAGTATAAGATTCAATACCTTCTTTCATTTCTAAAAACTTATCTTCGGTATAAAGATAAAATTCTTTTTTTTCTTCATTGATATAATTAACAATATTATCTTGATGTTCGTTTAGTTTACTGTCGGTATAGTGATTTGATTTTTTATTTGAATCTTCAGCTAATGCTTTCGCCTTAGATTCACTCTGTTTTAATACAGCTTCATTTGCTTTTGAGATATCTTCTTGTATTAACTTATTATTTTCATTTATTTGAGTTGTTGTTTCTTTAATAAGAGTACTTTTTTCCTGCTCAATCTTATCGTAAATAACGACATTATTATCACTAATATGCTTATCCGTTTCAGTAAGAATATTATTTTTTTCTTCTTTCAATTGAGAAACATTAACCGCATCTGTATCTTCAGTTCCTGCTGCAACATTAATAATTTGTCGCTGGTTTTTGTCACTACCTATTGATAAAGTATTATCACGATTATTACTACTTTTATCACCTAATATAATAGCATTACTTGCTGTTCCAGATGACTTACTACCAATAATAACCGAATTATCAGCGCTATCAGCGAGATTGCTTCCGCTACCTAATATAACTCCATTTTCAGCATTATTTATTGCACCTTTACCAATACTAATTGCATCCTTACTTTCACTATAAGCTTGAGAACCAATAGAAAGTGAACCTTCACCAATGGCCATTGCACCACTTCCCAATGACAATGCATTGTCTCCTATTGCTGTACTTTTATGGCCTATTGCAGTTGCATTTTCACCTTCAGCACCTGCATTAGCGCCAATCGCTGTTGATTGATCAGAATGTGCCCATGTATTATATCCAACAGCTGTCGATTCATTACCATCTGCTTTACTATTTCCACCTAACAACGTGGTATTATTGGCATAAGAAAACGTAGATGAAAATAATATAATAACCAATAGTTTTATCTTGAAATTTATATTTCGAATCATACCTATATTACTCCATAATTAATAAACTCATATATAGAGTAATATGTATTTTATTTTTTACACATTATATATTTTATAAAATAATTTAATACCCTTCAAAAACTCTATTAAAAATAAATAATAACATTATTTTATAATTATAAAGTCAATAAAAAAAACAAATCACAGCATTTTATTTTCAAAATAAAATCAATCACTAAAGAAAAAAAACAGAAATAACAAAAAACAAGAACAAACATTAATTTTTAAAAAAGTAATTTTTTTATAAAATTAAAACTTTTTAAATTTGAGATAAGGATCATATAAAAAAACAACATTATTTTTATGCTTTGATAATATTATAAATTTATATTACAACAATATCTAAGTAAAAGCCCCTAAACATATTTATGTTTAGGGGATCAGTTTATTCAATAAATTTTTCTTCCGCGATTAATAATTTATCAATTGATGATTGACATAAATAAGGCCTGAGAGCTTCAAATTTTTTCTCTGACCATTGATAAATTTTTAACGATAAAAGTTGCTCAATCACATTGGGCTCAAAACGGTACTTAATGTGTTTCGCTGGTGTTCCACCGATAATACTATAAGGTTCCACATCTTTAGAAACAACACTATTAGCAGCAACAATAGCTCCTTCACCAATAGTGACCCCCAGGCATTATCATTGCACGCATTCCTATCCATACGCCATCTTGAATATGGGTATCTCCCTTACCTATATAAGCCTCTTCAATTTTATCCATAAAAGGATAAAGAGAGAACCAATCCATACGATGAGTATGATTTCCCCCCATTAATATGATGGCTTGTGCACCGATACAGACATAATCACCAATATATAATTTATCAATTTCCCATAGTGGCTCCCATTGCAGGCTAATTTCATCACCATGAAGATAGCGCACAACTGAAGCTTCAAACCCCTCATCCCAACAATCACTGTAATAACTGTGTTGTCCTTTGATGATAATATTTTTATTTTTTACTGTTTCATGCAGATATTCTACACGCGACCAATGTTTATTTTTCATAATATGACTCGCTATAAATAAATGAGTCATCAAAGAATGCTTAATTCTCTGATGATGTGTGCGCATTCAAAACACATCACCTTAAGCAATCCTAGGTTGAAACAATAAAGGATTTATTTTCATTTCATTCTACGATCCACGTTCCCCATTCAATAAATTTATACTCACTATTATTTGTATTATCATAAATATGCTCAAAAAAACCATGGATAATTAACATAACACTTTATAATTATCCATGGCTTAAAAATAACTATTTAAAAAAGTCTTTACTACCATGAGGCGCACAACGTAAATATTGAGGTGCAACTTTTATAGTCTGCTTAAGTTTTTCCGCAGCATGCCAAGGCCAACGAGGATCATATAAAATCCCTCGCCCTAATGCGATAAAGTCAGCTTGCTCTGTTAATAAAATAGCCTCAGCTTGTTCTGGCTCTGTAATAAGTCCGACAGCGATAACCGGCAGTTGTGTTTCGTTATAAATAGCCTGAGCAAATGGTACTTGATAATTAGGACCTAGCTTAATATCTTGCTTATCTGATAATCCACCGGAGGAAACATGAATGTAATGGCAACCTAATTCTTCAAGATGTTGTGTTAAAGCAACAGCGCTTTCAAGGTCCCAACCGCCTTCAACCCAATCTGTTGCAGAAATTCTTACACCAACACAAACATTATCAGAAACCGCATTTTTTACACCAACAAAAACATCCGCTAATAATCGACAACGATGATTAAAATCACCGCCATACTGATCTGTTCTATCGTTTGATAACGGAGATAGGAACTCATGCAACAAATATCCGTGAGCGCCATGAATTTCAATAACATCAAAACCTGCTAATTCCGCTCGTTTAGCGGCATCAATAAAGGATTGCTTTATCTCTTCAATTTCGTCAATAGTCAAAGCATAAGGCTGATGGTTTTTTCCAAATGGAATTTCTGAAGGTGCAACTTTTTGCCAACCATGAGGAGAATCTGGCGCAAGCGACGCGCCACCATTCCAAGGTAAATCAGTTGACGCTTTACGCCCCGCATGAGCAATTTGTATACCAATTTTAGCAGAGGAATATTGTTTAATATTATCGACCAGTTTTTTTAATTCACAACCATGCTGATCAGACCAAATTCCTAAATCTTTATAGCTAATACGGCCTCTCGGTTCTACTGCGGTCGCTTCCACAATCACAAGTGAAGCGCCAGATAATGCAAGCTGTCCATAATGCATTGTGTGCCATGTTGTCGGATAACCATCTTGTGCCGAATATTGGCACATAGGCGCAACAATAATACGATTATCTAACTGGTGGGGGCCTAATTTTTTAGGGGAAAACAACAAACTCATATAAAGCCTCCTGCTATCAATAAGAATTTATGCAAAGAAAATCACTTTGCTTATAAATAAAAGAATTAAATATACAAGTTTAAGGCTATCGGATCTTACCCATCAAGGCGATGCCCAACTTCACATTGTGATGATAAATAACCCACTTATAAGTTATTATTTATTCTTAGCTAAATTTAATAGTTATTAAAATATGTGAAGCTATTCAATAAATTATCACATTATTTTAATTTTCTACAGCACAATTAAGGTCTTATTGAAAGAAATAAAAATGAGACTGTAGGCGAATGCATTAATAAACATTTCTTCGTTAGTTAAATTATTCTCATTATCATCTAGATAGTAAATGATGTGATATAAATACACGTCACTTTGAATTTGTATAAATTTTATTTATTTAAGAAAATAATTAAATTTAATGAAAATGAGAAAACATTATCTTGTTTTCTCATCATTTTTACCAATCTCTTGTTGCTATTAATTCTTCTATATCAGCATCTTCAAAACCATATTCATCAGCAATAATACCGAAATCTTCCGCAATACACTCTCTTGCAACAGTCTCAATATCACTCCCTTCTTCACAAAACTCTTCTGCAAGATCATTAAATTGCTCTGTCGTCTTTTGAGTTAGAATATAAAGTTCTGCTAAACTTTTAGGCGATGTTGCTTCAATTTTTAAACACAGTGCTTTAAGTAAAGCTTGTCCTTTTTTTACAAGATGGGCTGGATAATATCCATCATTTTCCATCTCATTTAAAAAAGCGTGTGAGGCTAAAATCGAATTTTTAATCATTATACAATCCTATTTAAGTATTTACCTTAAAGACATGAAGCTATACACGCCCTCTTTCTGGCAAAACAGATTACGTTTTTTAATTAAATAATGAGTTTCTGTTACACTAAACTTATACAACTTTACTAGTAAATAGGCAATAAAGTAAAATGACTAAAAAAACACAAATAATATTTCTTTTTTTGACTATTGCTCTGCTTTCTCTCTTTATTTTTAATTCTTCTTTTAAATCCTCACCTTTAGCAACATGGCAGTTTTATGGCAATAATGGTGAATATATTACAGGCCATTACTATCTACCCGAAAAAAACAGTACAACAGATTCCGTAATTTCAATTCCAGAAATTTCAGAAAAAAATGGATTGAGAATAACACAATGGAATAGTTGTCATTTAAAATTAACTAACAATAACAAAATATTGGCTATCTCTTATTTTAAAAATGGCCTTATTCAAGCCTCATTATCTACAAATAGTCCAATTTATATGCCTTTAGCAGAACTTAATTTTTATCTGCCTGATGATATGCACTGGTCGATAGCTCGTTTAGCTGATGGAACTTATAAAGGTTGGATTTGGGATAATATCGCTAATCAGTTAATCCCTGTACATTATCAATCTGATAGAACAACATTAATTACAGGCACTAATTATACATTGATGCCAAGTAGTTATTGGCTATTTCAGCGTTGGGGAAATGGAATATTATTGGAAGAATATAAATTAGATGACTTACCTATAAAAGATAACTTCATTCCTGAGAATGATAAACAACGTCTAGAACAAGCAAAAATAGAATTTCAGAATATAGCAAATGATTTAACAAAGCCGTTAAACTTGTCATTTGATTTAAACTTATGGAATAACTCATTTTGTGAGTAATAATTCCTATGGGAAATGCTCCCAGAGGGATGGGAGCATTTCTGACACAGAATGATTTAATGTATACTAAATAACACCATCTAATTTCATATAAAATCCTTTTAATAAAAATTAAATTCCTTTTAAAACACGAAACTTCTATTGCAAGAGTATAGATGAATAGAGTAAGTAATTTAAATCTAATAAATTGTTGCACAACATGGGTATATTAAATCTATTTTTTTATTTCAATAAAAGAATAAAGCATCATTTTAATAGACATATTAATCAATGAAATTAATTTTTTATATTTACTTTATGCTAAATACACAACTATATTTACTTACTCTTAAGTAGAATTATATTCTATTTTAAAATAGCAAGTGTCTTAGATGAATCATTTACGTTAGCGTAGCATAATAGCGTGAAAAATATATTAGTTAAAATGAATTAATAAAAACAATTCTATCTTAGCTCATCTTTTAAATTTAACATTAAATTCCTTGGAATAACAAAGTAGAACAATAGTTACCTTAATAAAGTGATTCATAATAATACTTTCTTTTTAAAATCATTTATTTTTAGTAAAAAAACATATTAAATAAAATTTTATCTTACATTAAGAGTTCATTAATCAAACTTGACTTTACATTTTATTATATTGCTCAATTTTTGTTTGGCTCTTATACTTTCTTAAGACGATTTTAGATAGGTATTATTATGAATATTTTGTTGGTTGAAGACGATTTACAACTCGGTAAAGCACTTTGTCGTGGGCTTGAAATTGCTGGTTTTCATCCATGCTGGGTTAGATTACTTGCTGATGCCCGTGTTCAACTGAGCCAGCGCCCTTTTGATTTAATGTTATTAGATTTGGGTCTACCTGATGGTGACGGACAAGATGAACTTATTTCACTTAGAAAAAATGGTGAAAAAATCCCAATTATCATTTTAACGGCCCGTACTCAAATCGACAATTTAGTACAAACATTAGATTCTGGAGCTGATGATTTTTTACCGAAGCCTTTTTGCTATGCCAGAACTTATTTCTCGCGTAAAAGCAGTTAGCCGTAGAATGGCGGGTTTTTCATCACAAATATGGTCTATTGGTGATTTACAGCTTAATCCAGCAAACCACCAAGTAACCTTAAATGACGAGCTTCTTTTATTATCAGGTAAAGAATATCAATTGTTATATGAATTAATGCGTAATACTGACAACGTGGTGCGTAAATCAGAGTTAGAGCAACGCTTATTTGGTTTAGACGATAAAATTGAAAGTAATTCCCTCGAAGTCCACATGCATAATTTACGCAGAAAAATAGGAAAAGAACGTATTATCACCGTACGTGGTGTGGGTTATTTATTAAAAAAAGAAGCTAACTAAATGAAGATCCGTTCTTTCTTTATTTACACTATTGTTCTTCAGATTATCTCTATTGTTATGCTCTGGGGGGTATGGTTAGCGTGGATACAATTTGATTATCTTGCTGAATTCGAAAATATTTATAATAAACAGCAAGAAATTATCGCTAAAGGTTTTGCTAATACCCTAGAAATTGTTGCTGACCAACCTGAAGTGCTCAAAGAAATCGCACATAACTTACAAGGTATGTATATCGACGCTATGCTTAATGGTGAAGATGATGAATTACAATATTTACCTTGGTTTATCGCCTTAGATGAAAATAATACCCTAATTTATACTAATCGCCCTGAATTACCCATCCCTACAAGAGTCCTTTCATTAGCATCAGAAAAAGTTTCTGTCGCAGGAGAAAAATGGATACTCTCTTTTAGCTGGGGAGACAAACATAAAATAAAAGTGTTCATCGGTGAATCCGTTGAAGATAGAGGTCATGTTATTGGTAATCCGGTTGAAGGAACATTTGTACCTTTTTTATTTATACTTGCAACGGTTATTTTGGCCATTTTAATTACCGCTTATTTTAGTTTACGTCCATTAAGACAAGCCGCAGAACTTATTTCTAATCGCAGACCTCGTAACTTAACCCCTATTAATGTCAGTCAGCAATTTAAAGAAATACGTCCAATCTTTAAAGAATTAAACCAATTAATGGCAAGAATTGATACAGCTAATATTCGTGAAAAACAATTTATGGCTGATGCGGCTCATGAATTAAGAACACCTATCGCAGCCGTTATTGCCCAACTACATTTACTCTCTTTAGTTGATGATCAACAAGAGCGTGAAGAAATTATTGATGATATGAAACAATCGCTTGATAGAGCAGCAGCCCTTTCTCATCAATTAATTGATTTAGCGCGATTAGAATGTGATGATTTTCCTCTTAAAATAGAAACACTTGATATCTATAATGTCATTGGTAATGCAATAGCGCAACGTGTCCCATACGCAATTACTAAAAATATCGAATTATCACTAAATGAGGGGCAGTCTTTAACGCTTAAAACAGATAAACAGGCGTTACTCTCTATTTTTAATAATCTACTTGATAATGCTATTAAATATTGCCCTAAAGGTAGCCAAGTAGAGATCACTATTGAAAATAAATATGCTGAAGGGGTTAACGTTATTGTGCGTGATAATGGACCTGGGGTGGCAAAAGAACATATTAATGCCCTCTTTTCTCGTTTTTATCGTGTACCTGGATCTAATGAAACAGGTAGTGGCTTAGGTTTATCTATTGCTCTTAATCTCGCAAATAAAATTCAAGCATCATTAATCGTAACTGAAGGGATTAATAATAAGGGGATCGGTTTTATTATTGCGCTACCACGAGAACCCCAATCATCAGAAAATGATTAATCATCCATTAACGAATAAAATCTATTAAAAAGGAGGTATAAATACCTCCTTTTTTGATTACCATAACGTTAATAATAAATTTATCCCCAAAGACGTATTAACCAACGTAACCCTGCTGTCACTATTGCAGCGCTTAGTACAATCATAATAAATGGCTTTTTTTTCCAAGTGAGAACACCTGCCACACCGACACCAATAATTTTTGATATATCAGCGAGTTGATTACCATCAAAAAATGTCGAAGTCATTGCAACTGAGAATAAAATAACAATGGCCGATAATGAAAGTATCTCTTTTACGCGAGGAGAAACTCCCGATTTACTGTTAAGTAATATTCCAGAAAGACGCATAGCATATGTGCCAACCGCGAGAATAATAACTCCTGTAATAATAGATGCTGTGGACATTATATTCTCCTTAACACAAATAACACGCCTAATAGCGATAATAAAACGGGGATCCCAACAGGGAGGAATAATGTGGTTGCGAGTGCAATAATGCTTCCTATTATTGCTGCATGGCGTGTTAGTTTATTTTTTAATGCTGGTAGACTTAATGCGAGAATGATGGCTGGAAACATCGCATCTAGCCCTAACATCTTTATATCTACAATAAATGACCCTAAGTAAACACCAAGCATGGTTCCTAAAGGCCAAACCAGAAAAATACCCAATCCACACGCCCAAAATGCGCGTTTATTTTGCTCTGCCGTTCGTTGAGATAAACCAAATACAACACTTTCATCATTTAATATATGAAAACCTAGTAATGACTTAAGCCCTTTTCCGGGTAAATCTTTTACCGCCATACTAAATGGAATATGTCGCGCATTGACCATTAACCCAGCAAGTGCTGCATAAATTGCACTTCCTCCCATCGCCACAACACCAATAAAAAGAAACTCAGAAGCGCCAGCTAAAACAAAAATGGATAGCACCAATGGCACCCAAAAATCAAACCCTTGAGTATGAGCTAAAGCACCATAAGAAATACCTACAATGCCATCGGCTAATGAAACAAGCAGAATGTCTCTAAGTACGTTATTATCAAGGCGACTGTTAATTTGCATAGAATATCGTATTTTTTATTGAACATATCGTTCATTATGTTGAACGATATATTTTTTTGCAAGATGATTTTAAAGGAAGCTATGATGTCATCGCCTTGTGCGCCTATTGAAATTATTTCTCAGGCTCTAGCTCGAGAGAGAAAAAAAGCGGGCCTTTCGCTTGCTGAAATTGCAAGACGAGCAGGTATTGCAAAATCCACATTATCTCAATTAGAAGCGGGCCAAGGAAACCCAAGTATTGAAACACTCTGGGCGATTTGTGTTGCATTAAATATTCCCTTTTCTCAACTTATTTCAGCACCACAATCTGAAGTTAAAGTTATTCGCAAAGGTGATGGTTTTAAAATTAGTGCAGAGAAAGCGTATTATCATGCTTTTTTACTGTCTTCCTGTCCTGTGGGGGCAAAACGCGATATATACACAGTGATTGCTCAACCAGGAAAAGACAGAGTGTCAGATCCCCACAGTAAAAATGTGACTGAACATATTATTATAATCAGTGGTAGTGCAATAGTAGGAACGCTAGATAATCAACAAGAATTGCAACCCGGAGATTATATTTGCTATCCCGGAGATGTTACTCATGTATTGCGGGCATTAGAGCCAGATACAACTGCAGTAATGATTATTGAACATCATAATTAACCTCACGAAATAATAAATTTATCGCACTGTTATATTGCAATAAAAATCAGAAAACAGTGCGATAACTTTTACAAGTACCTTTTTATCCAATAACTCATTATTTCTGAATCGCTTTATCGAGGTAAATTTGACGTAAACGCTGCGATAAAGGCCCTACTTTCCCCTGATTGATAAGCTCATTATCTACTGAGGTTACCGGCCAAATCAATGTGGTTGCTGAACTAATAAAAGCTTCATTTGCATTTTTCACTTCATCAAGTGTAAATAAACGCTCAATAACTTTAAGGCCTTTCTCTTGCGCTAATTGAATAATAGCCTGACGCGTAATACCAGGCAAAATACATTGACTCAATGGACGAGTAATAATTTCATTATCATAATTGATAATAAAGAAATTACTTGAGCTTCCTTCAGTAATATAACCGTCTTTTATTAAAATAGCATCGTCAGCGCCTTGTTGATGAGCATGGTGTTTTGCTAAACACGCAGCTAATAATGACACTGTTTTAATATCACAACGCTGCCAACGAATATCATCAACACTGATCACCGAAATACCTTTTTTTGCATTAGGGTGATTAATTATGGTGGAGTGCTGAACAAAAGCAACTATTGTGGAAGGAATTGATGAAGCAGGGAAATCAAAAAAGCGAGATGAATCAGTACCTCGGGTTATTTGTAAATAAATAAGCCCTTCATGAAGATGGTTATTTTTAATAAGTCGCTGATGAACATTAATTAACTGCGCTTTCGTTATAGGAAGGGATAATCCTAATTCTTTGCACGAACGCTGTAAACGTTGAAAATGTCCTTCGAAGTCAATGAGGTGACTATCAATCACTGCGGTAACTTCATAAACCGCGTCTGCAAATAAAAAACCACGGTCAAAAACAGATATTTTAGCCTGTTCTTTAGGTACAAACTGATTATTTAAATACACAATATCAGACATTTTACCTCCGTTATAACTTTTATTAACATTTAATCTTAGCTCACTACCTTACTCCTTCAACTTTACATTTCAAAGGTGATTACTCACCTTCTCTACTCCTTTTTAATTATAGTTTTATTTAAAGAAGTCATGTTATATAAGCAAAAATTGCTATAATTTAACTTATGTTCCATATATTAAGGATAAAGAGGTTACTATGTTAGATATTAATAAGAATAATTTATCTCAGCTAACAGAGAAACTGGTTAAAAAGCAATGTACCTTAATGAATATTATTGCCACATTAGGCTTCATTGCAGGTTTTATCTGTATTATTAACCCTCTCTCTTCTGGTGTTGTTATCAGTATATTACTGGGTGTCGTTTTCTTTGCCTGTGCAATATCCAGTATTATTGGCGGGTTCAATTCCCAAGTTTCTTCAGGTTGGTCAATGCTCATTACGTTATTAGCTGGTTTTATTTATCTTTTACTTGGCTATATTTTTATTACTGACCCACTAAACGGTATGCTTAGCCTCGCTTTTTTTATCGGCTTTCTCTTTATTTTTGCAGGGATATTACGTCTAAATATTGGTTTCAAACAAATCAAAGATAACTTTTATGGCTGGTTTAATATCTTGGCGGGATTTTTGGATTTAGTGATTGCTTATTTCTTATTTGCTTTCGGTCCTGAAACCTCAATAGCATTAGTTATGGCATTGATTGGTATACAACTGATTTTAAGCTCTATCACCATATTATCGATAACGAGTGCAATAAAAAGAATGACACGCTAATTTAACTATACGGTAATAATATTCTTATTTGTTTTATCGAAATGAAGAGCCACATCATGTGGCTCTTGAGCAGGAAGACTATTCTTTCTGTTAAACAGAGGTCTTAAGCACAAGGTAAGCGCAGAGATACCGTATACATATTTTCCCCACAAAGATAACAATTCCCTGTATTTTCAAATATCATCACTTGGATACCTAATTGTCCGACTTCAATATTCGGTAGTGCATCAGCCAAAATACTTTCTAATGCAGGCTCTAATATTTCAACCATATTTATAGGTTCATTATTTGGTGTTGTATCATGTAAGAAGTTACCTAAACGAGGATCATCTGCATAGATTTCAAGTGTAGAACGATACACTAACGTTCTTTCACTGCCATTCACTTTAGAATAACCATTAAAAATGATAACCATTTTTTGGATATGCATTTTTGCAACACAATTTTTAATTTGTAAGCATAAAGAAGGTACAAGCCTAATATTGACAGAGTTAAAATAACGATCGCAAATTTGTGGAATAGTGACACTAATGCAAGGTTTAGGCGCAATATTTTTAATTTGCTTACTACACTCTCCTGTCAAAGAATTATCAACAATAATACGCTCTCGGCGAGAAAAACAGATATTATCGAATATATCAACGGTAAAGAAAGAGATGTAATGAATACCATTTGTTAATGCTTGATTTTCCAATCTAACAGAAACCGCGGATTTATCAGTACAAGGCAACATTTTTAATTGGTCATTAAAATAAAAACCAACTTGAGTACTTTCACTAATATCTCGTCCTAAAATAAGATTGGCATTCACACAATAATTTTCACTGTGATAACTTAAAATCCCATTTAATGTTGCTGGTACTTTCGGAGAGGGGAGCTTCTCCGTTGTGATTTCAACATAATAATCTCTTGATTTCACTGGCTTAGTGGGATCTTCACTATTTTCAGATTCAGCATGAAAAATAGCAATTTGTTTTGGCTCACTCTTTTTAAATTTAACTTTAAAATTCGCGATACCATATTTATTTGTTTTCCCTATATTTATCTTCTCGCCATCAGCATTATAAATTTCGGGTTCAACGCCAAGTGTACTATTATCAACATCGTAGACTAATTTAACTTCTTTATTTGATACATCTTCCCCCTCATGATCTTGTAAATGAACAACAAAGCTTTTAGACACGCTTTCCCATTTACTTGGCCACTGCATAGACTCCGAGCGTATCGTCAATAAATCATCAAATTGCTCACAGTTAGTCGCAGTACAATCAGTACTAGGATTAGGCTTTGGAGGCGTAACACGAATTTGTATTGGCGTTGCGTAATACACGATACTTTCGTCATCTTCATCTTTTAGTATCAATTGTAATGACGCCACCCCATTACGATTTCCTGTTAAAGAGATCTCTGTTTTATTGTTATCAACAATCGTAATGTAGACATCTTTATTATTAGGCAAAATTAAAATTCCTTTAGGGCTGGTACGCCATTCTGCCAAACGTAAATTGATCCCCGTTACAATAACTTCATATTTGATGACTCGATTCATTTTTACTTCATTATCAACTTCATCAGGGGATTCTTTGACCTGATTAAATTCAATCTTCACATCTGCGTCAATAACGGCTTGAGCCTGAGTACTATAGGCAGGAGGTTGAAACTCTAAAATTTCTTTCTCGCCTTGTAATATTTTCTGCAAACGCTCTTCTTTCGTTTCGATATTCATTGAGTGATTTCCTTTCTTTTTCCGATTCCATTTTGAGCTTAAAGCAAAAAATTTCAGTGAAAATCACAATAGAAAAAAGTCAACTGAGCATTATTAACAAACGAAAATAAAAACAATTAATAAACAATAAGATAAAGAAATTTACGAGTAAGATAGCAACGATTAGATAGACAAAAAATGCGTTTGATATAAAAAATAATTTAAAATTTAAAATATTTTTGCATAAAGCTATTGACTGTTATGAGAATGTGATTAAAATCAATCTTAGAAAATATTTGTGACGCAAATCACATTTTATTAATAGGATACTTAATATGAAATCAATGACTTCTTTTATTACTCACTTGCACCAAGTTGTTGTACAATTATCATCAACTCGCTTGCTTTAAGCATTTAATTTAAAATAAAAATAGAAAAGCCAGAAGTAGCACCCTCATCGCAAAAAGACTATTTCTGGCTTTTATTCAATACACTTTTTTTTTCTGACCTCACTCTTCCGCGCATCTTTCGTAACAAAAAATTCACCTCCTTGAACTAAGATCTCTTTTCTGTACTCTTAATGCACAACACATATTAATTATGAGGATATTTTATGCAGCAGCAACTGCTTACATGGATACGTCAATTCAATGAGGAATACGCTCAAATCGCTTCTCTATTACTTGTTTTGGCTATTATTTTCCTTGTCGCCCTTGTTCTTCATTTTATTTTGCACAAATTAGTCTTACCTCGAATTTCAAAAGCCGTCAGTCAATATGATCAAAAATGGCAACTTTCGTTAGAAATAAACAAATTATTTAGTCGTTTTGCTTTTTTAATCCAAGGTATCGTTGTTAATATTCAAGCACTTGTTTGGATGGGCGCAGGTAAAACACAAGAAATTCTTACCTCCAGTGCTCAAGTTTGGTGTTTAATTTTCGGCTTATTGATGCTTTTCTCTATTATGGATCTTTGCATGCAGATTATGAGAAATTCGTCCTCTTTTGGCCGATTACCATTAAAAGGTATTTTTCAAAGTTTAAAACTTGCTGCTTCTGTCCTAATTGGGATAATGATTATTTCCCTGCTAATAGGCAAATCCCCCCTAATTTTACTCAGTGGTTTAGGGGCAATGACAGCCGTATTAATGTTGGTGTTTAAAGATCCCATTATGGGATTGGTGGCTGGTATTCAGTTATCCGCAAACAACATGATAAGCCTAGGTGATTGGTTAGAGATGCCTAAATATGGCGCTGATGGTGCAGTTATTGATATTAGTTTAACTACTGTTAAAGTTCGTAATTGGGATAACACCGTTACCACCATCCCAACTTATTCACTTATTTCAGATTCGTTTAAAAACTGGCAAGCAATGACAAAATCAGGAGGGCGCCGTATTAAACGGAGCCTCTCACTTGATATCAATAGCATTCATTTTTTAGATAAAAAGCAAATCGATGATTTAGAAAAAGCACATCTGCTGGCACCTTATATCAAAAATAAAGAAAGTGAAATTAATGACTTTAACGCGACGTTAGGCAATGAAAGTCAAGTCCCATTGAACCAGCGCGCCATGACTAATATTGGTACTTTTCGTGCTTATGTTGAAGCTTATTTAAAAAATCATCCCAATGTACATAAACAAATGACAATTATGGTAAGACAGTTAGCACCAACGTCTGATGGCCTTCCCATTGAGATTTATGCGTTTACCAACACAACGGTTTGGGTACAATACGAAGCAATCCAATCAGATATTTTTGATCATATTTTTGCTATTTTGCCTCAATTTGGTTTAAGAGTGCATCAATCGCCAACAGGAAATGATGTAAGAGCACTCAGATTACCTGTAGAAAATAACCTGCAATAAATTATTTTTATCTAAAGTCATAAAGGAGATACATTCTCCTTTTGGCTTTTTGTATTAACAAATATTTTCAACTTTTTATTTTGTTATCATATTAACAATCTTGTTTTATTGGTAATCACCTTAAAACGATATGTTATTTTTTATATTCCGATTAATTGCTAAATCCTATTTGTTTGATATTTTATTTACCACTAAAGTGGTATTTATCAAAAAATGTAACCATTTGTTTAATAATTATTTTTTTAGATAACGTTATTAACATTTTTTATATTGATATAAATCATTATAGGTAGAAGGGTTATAACTTAACATAGATATACAACTTTACTTGTTGTGAAAAATGTTAGGGTAATGTCAATGTCAAAAATTAAAAATAACACTTCTATTACTGAAATGAGTCGGCGTGGATTCATTCAGTCTGCAGCCGTTCTTTCTGGTGCTGCAGCCGTTGCAGGAACGGTTTCATTACCATTCGCTGCTCATGCTCAAACCCCCCAGGGTATTCGTCCTGATGAGACTTCAGAAACTATCAAATACAGTGCATGCTTAGTGAACTGTGGTAGCCGTTGCCCATTAAAAGTTCATGTGAAAGATGGCGTTATTCGTCGAATTTCTAATGAAACTATGTATGACGATTCAACATTTGGTCTTCACCAAATTCGCCCATGTCTACGTGGTCGTTCTGTACGTTGGAAAACGTATAACCCAGACCGTTTAAAATACCCAATGAAGCGTGTGGGTAAACGAGGTGAAGGTAAATTTGAACGTATTTCTTGGGATGAAGCAACATCAATCATCGCCGAAAAATTAAAATACACCATTGAAAAGTATGGTAATGAAGCAATTTATTACCAGTACGGTACAGGCTCTACTGGTGCAAACTTACACGGCAGAACCGCATGTAAACGTTTATTAAGCACTGTAGGTGGTTTTTTAAGTGACTACGGTACTTATTCTTACTCTCAATTAACAGGTATCGTCCCTTACGTTTATGGCGATATGCTGGAATCGCTGTTAACAGAAATTGAGAATTCAGATCTCGTTGTGATGTTTGGTCATAACCTTGCTGAAACACGTATGTCCGGTGGTGGCCAGTTCTATGAAACGCTAAATGCGTTAGATAAGAGCAAAAGTAAAGTTATCATCATCGACCCTCGTCGCACTGACAGTGTGACAACACTGGGTGCCGAATGGATCCCTATTTATCCTGGTACTGATGCGGCATTAGTCGCTGCATTAGGCTATGTGATGATCCAAGAAGGTATCACCGATGAAGACTTCTTACGTGAATATTGCGTTGGTTGGGATAAACAAACACTCCCTGCATCAGCACCTGAAAATGGCTCTTATAAAGATTACATTTTGGGTAATGGTCCTGATGGCATTGCAAAAACCCCAGAATGGGCAAGTAAATTAACGGGTATTTCTGTTGCACGTATTATCCAATTAGCACGTGAAATTGGAGGCGCAAGAGCTGCGTGGATATCTCAAGGCTGGGGGATCCAACGTACTTCAAATGGTGAGCAAGCCTGCCGTGCGATTATGATGTTACCATTAATGTCAGGTCATATCGGTCGTCCTGGTACAAATACCGGCTGTTGGGGTGGGAACGTGGCTTATCCTGTTGCAAGCTTCGCTCTACCTAATCCTGTAAAAACACTGATCCCCACTTTCATGTGGTCTGAAGCCATTGCGCGTGGTGAAGAATTAACCAGCAAAAATGCAGGTGTCAGAAATAAAGATAAACTCGATACTGGCATTAAATTTATGTGGTGTTATTCCAGTAACGTGATTGGTAACCAACACGCTGACCTGAATAAAACCCATGATTTACTGCAAGATGAATCAAAATGTGAGTTTATTTTAGTGTGGGATAACCACATGACACCTTCTGCAAAATATGCGGATATTTTACTGCCAGATGTCACAACAGTTGAAACCAACGACCTTATCAATAACTCTTACGCCAGTGGCGCTTACCACTATGTTGTCCGCTTACAAAATGCGATTAAACCACTTTGGGAAAACCGCCCTTGCTATGATGTCTTAACCGATATCGCAGAAAAAATGGGTACCAAAGCGCAATTTACAGAAGGTCGGACTTACGAAGAGTGGATTGAGTATTGTTATAACCAAATGCGAGAGAAAAACCCTGCATTACCTACCTTTGCAGAAACCAATGATATGGGGATTATCGATCGTAAATTACCAAATCGTAATCAATACGTTGCACTTGAAGCATTCCGTCAAGATCCTATCGCTAATCCATTAAAAACAGCGTCAGGCAAGATTGAAATTTATTCTGAAAAATTAATGCAAGATACCGAAGGCTGGATTTTACCTGAAGGTGACCGTATTCCTGCGATCCCAGAATATTGTAAGAATGAAGAAGGCGTTGAAAACCTTAAGCTTAAAACCAAATTCCCTCTGCAAATGACAGGTTTCCACGATAAAGGTCACGTTCACTCAAGCTATTATAACGTTGCTATGCTACGTGAAGCTATCCCTCATCAATTCTGGTTAAATCCAATTGATGCACAAGAACGTGGGTTAAAATCAGGCGATATCGCTGAAATTTATAACGAACGTGGTCGCTTAAATATTCTTGTCAAAGTGACTGATCGTGTATTACCTGGTGTGATTGCAGTACCGCAAGGTGCATGGCGTTCACTTGATACAACAGGTGTAGATACCGGTGGATGTATTAATACATTAACAAGCTGGCACCCATCGCCGTTTGCTAAAGGAAATCCACAACATACAAACCTTGTTGAAGTGAAACGTGCATAAGGAGTTAACTCATGAAGCAATATGGTTTTTATTTTGACTCCACGAAATGCACTGGCTGTAAAACATGTCAAGTCAGTTTGCAAGGATGAAAAAGATTTAGATTTAGGCCCTAAATTCCGTCGTGTTTATGAATATGGCGGTGGTAGCTGGGCGAAACAAGACGGGATCTGGACACAAAATATCTATAGTTACTATTTATCCATTTCTTGTAACCATTGTTCTAATCCAACTTGTGTAGCAGGTTGCCCAACAGGGGCCATGCACAAACGTGAAGAAGATGGTTTAGTGGTTGTTAACCAAGATGTTTGTGTTGGTTGCCGTTATTGTGAATTGCGTTGTCCTTATGGTGCACCACAATTCGATGAGAAGAAGAAAAAACTCATGTCTAAATGTGATGGTTGCTACGAACGTGTAGCACAAGGCATGAAACCGGTCTGTGTTGAATCATGTCCTCAACGTGCATTGGATTTTGATGATATTGAAGTGATCAGAGCAAAACACGGCACTGAGTGTGGTATCGCACCTATGCCTGATCCTAGCCTGACCAATCCCAATATCGTTATCAAAGCTCACAAAGAAGCAAAACCTTCTGGTGATAAAACTGGCTCAGTTCAAAATGCGGCGGAGGTATAAACCATGCATGAACTTCCTCTAGTCTTTTTTACTGTTTTAGGTTCTTCAGCAGCAGGCCTGTTTCTTATTGCTTATATCAGTAAAAAAATTAGGTCAAATTGATGAGAACCAACTACGTAATGCCAATATCCTCGCGCTGATACTAATGCTGGTGGGTTTAGGCATTGGTGGATTACACGTGGGTCAGCCACTGCGTTTTTTCAATATGCTATTAGGCGTTGGCCGTTCTCCAATGAGTAACGAAGCGTTCCTAAGTGGTGTGTTTACAGGTTTTGCTTTTGTCACTGTTGCACTCACTATAATGAAAAAATGGAAAGGATTACGTGAAATTTGTAATCTGTTTACTGTTGTTTTTTGGTCTAGCATTCGTTTGGTCAATTCCGCAAGTTTATCATATTCCAACAATTGCTAACTGGAATACTGATTACACTACACTGCAATTTTGGATGACCCTCTTAGTGGGTGGTGGCGTACTGGCAATGGCAACAGGCGCAAGACGTTTAGGCGCATTGTCCTTTATTATCGGTGCCATTATTACTTTTGCTACACGCTCCGGCTATGTTAGCTTCTTAGGCTTTACCGGCCCCGAGCTTAGCGCGGATCAATCACTATTTTGGGGATTCCAATTAGCAGTATTAGCATTAGGCGTGGTGATCGTTGGATTTACTGCTGTAAAAGCTCAAGCATCAAAAATGACGCTGGTAACTTGTGCTGCAGCGGTCATTATTGCCGAGTTATCAGGCCGTATCGCCTTCTATAACTTATGGCATATTACGATGTAATCTTGATTTACTTACATATTAATCTATAAGTAACAAAATAAAATGCATACCTTTTTAGGTATGCATTTTTTTTAGAATGAAGAGCCCGGTTGTTGTAAAAAGGCTAATTCTTCTGGCGTAGATGTCCGGCCTAAGATTTCATTACGATGAGGATAACGACCATATTTATCAATAATTTCTTTGTGTCTTAGTTCATATTGATACGTATTTTCATCATTAAGCTGAGAAAATAATACAACCGCATCTTGGTGTATTTTACGTGATTCTGAATGCATAAATGGCATTATCATAAATTTACGTTTAACGGGTGTTAACGTCAGATATTCAGGTAAACGAATGGCTTCTTGTGCTAAAATTAGCGCCATATTATCTTGTGCAAAGGCTTTTGGTGTATCACGCCAAATATTACGAGAAAATTGGTCAAGAATAATAATTTCCGCTAAGCGCCCTTCTATCGTTTCACGCCATGATGCAAGTTCACCACGACTTGCGCTTAAACATAGCTCACCAAATCTACGACTTATTTCTTTATCAAACTGCAGATCTTTTTTAAACCATTGCTCTGGAGTGCATTCTTCAAACCAAAACGTCAAAGTTGATTGATAAGGGATCATAAAACCACCACATTCTTTATCTATTTATCAAAACAATATTTATTTTTATTAAAATAAATATCATTGACGGGTTGTCACATTCAATAAGTTAACATGTTACTATAACCATCGCTATAAACCCCTATCTTAAATAGACATAAAAAAATAAATCCCCTTTTGTCTTTAAAGAGGATTTAAATTGCTTCCTAGCTAACGCTTAACTCCATTAAGTCGCGCCATCCATAAGCCAATTGATCTACAATATGTATAAAACTGTATTCCATTTATTTTTTCATTTGTCGATACCAATTTTTAATATCATTATTGCGTTTGCTTTTTGAACAACATATTTCCCCCGCAATCATTCTTATCTTGCCTTAAAAATCAGCATTCGAAAATTTTAATTTTTATACTAAAACTACTAAAAAAAATCCAAGGCCTCTTATTTAAGCTTTTAAGATAAAGGTCTAATGACAATAAAAATTGTAAATAATAACCATTAAAATCAATCCACTACAACTATTTTTTACTTTTATAATTTTAAATTTGTTACTACCTTGTGTCATTAAAACCCAAGAAAACTAGCGATCAAAAGTGAGATGAATGTTTAAAAATCACACATTCCTTATGACATTTATCGAAAAATTTGCCCTATTCCTCTGTTTATTTAACAATTTTGGAGTACAATCGCCACAGTCTATTTACTGAATGATTCGTTATGTCTGCTATCGCTATTATTGGAATAAGCTACCTTATTGGAGCTGTGATCTCGTTTATTATTACTTTCTTTTTAACGAAAGATCCCAGTCTTGCTATGCGCCTTCTCAGTGCATTATTAATCGCACTCACTTGGCCACTTAGCTTCCCTATGGCGCTTATTTTTTCTATTTTCAGCTAGTTCTTAACATTATATTTAATAAACATAGTTATATTCTATTAAATTAGAATAATGACTATTTACTGTTTTAAATTTAAATTATAATTTCATTAAGTAATATTAGTATATTGTGAATCATATTTATTTTATAAAATAGAGAACTGTTTTTATAATTATCGCTAAAATATGTTTAGTGATAATGTCATTGCTGATATTATCTATTAGATTAAAGAGAATTTAATGAAAGAGGTGAATGACTATATTCCCATGGGAATTGATAGTGATAATAAAATAAGATAAAACAATTTCGTTAAAAATAATTTTCTATTACTTTTTACTTCTATTATTCAATCTATATTAAAAATAGATACCTGCTGTTTTATAGCTATTTAAATTTTGATTCACGCCAATTAAAATAGCTGACCATTAAAAATATCTTGCGATGTTACCGTAACATCTCCACTTAATGGCTTATAATATCGGTCGCTCGCTGTATACCAATTCCCATTTTTCTCATTGATTCAACAAAAGACAGCGAGTTAATAATCATTCGAGTCATTCTAACTAAATCACCTGCTGTTAAATTTGAATGTTGTTTAATAAAACCTTGAACCTGGAATGTTAATTCAAACAGTTTTTGTTCTTTATGATTTGCATTATTACCTTGAATATTATAATTTATTTTTTGCCAACCTTGGCCAACTTCCTTTATTGGGAAAAATATAAAAAGGTTACTATCTTTTATTTTTTTCCGGATGAAAACCAGCAATAACCTCAACACTAATATTTGCTGAGTTAAATTGTTTTAATAGTTGTTCACGAATGGCAATATTAATATCATTATCTTTCATTTTACCTCCTTAATATAACTCTCCTTTTATTTAAAAATTAATTAGTTATTTTTATTTCATCAGTCGTATAAAAATATTTTCAATTAATACACTCTTGGCGAATATAATCCTGTAAACCTAAAATGATCTGTTCTGACTTCGCAATTCGTTCTCTGAGTAACCAATAATTTCGGATAGCGGTGCCAGTAGGTCTGGCGGCGTTTGCATCATCCAAGCTGGAGGAGGAAGTAATTGGCGCTTTGGGACACTCTGCGTTGATGTACACCCGCTCAGGTGTACGCTCACTAATATCACGCAACCGACCAATTTCATTTTTCGCATGAACAAGTTCCTGTGTATGTTGATTATCAAGTTGATTAAGTCGATTAATTCTTAATTGATAATCTTTATTCTCTGCAATTTTTTGAATAAGAGATTGATAAATATCATCGTATTCATTTTTCAAAGATATATTTTTATCAATTAACCAAAACAATCCTATACCTAGACATAAAATTGTTATTAGCATTATTTTTGATAAATAATTCATAATAGCAACCAAGCATCATCAAAGACTTTTTTGGAATAAGGTTGATAGCCAAGTTCAATATTAACAATCGCTATTGCTAAAGGAATAGTGACATTTTTTAATCGGGTATTAATAGGAGTATCAATTTCAATACCTATTTCTTTTGAGGCACGATTAATATAGCCTATTGTATTATTTTCGTTAGGCGGAGCATAACGATGAATAATCGTTTTAATCGTATTTAAGCCATATTTTTTTTGATAGGTTTGTAATAATTTGTAGATAGCTCGTATTCCATATTCGGGCGAAATAAATTGGCAAAAATCTTTATCTGTTTGTTCTACAGATAACCCTTGCCATTGTGAACCATGCCGAATATTACCAGGATTATTATTACGCTCACCCCGTGCTATTTTAGCCATTTTTAACTCCAGCTCTTCCTTTGAGAAGTTTACTCACGGAATCCACGCCAATATAGCCAATAAAAACACTGGCTAAGTAAGCAAACTCATGATTAATATTAAATAAAATGAGAATATCTTTAATAAACCAAGCAAACATTGCACACATCAACCCATCTATAGAGGTTTTTTTCCATCCTCCGCCGTTATATAAACCTCGAAGAATAGCCATTCCTCCAGCTAGAGAGGCTGATATCCCTTGTTCTTTCATTGAAGAAAGAACAATAAATATCTGTTCCCATATATCTGGATTTTCTTTCATTGTTTCTCACGGCTTACCTCCAATAGGAGGAAATGTAATAAATAAGATACTCATCTACCGCACTTAAATTTAAGCGCGGTTTTAACATGAGTATGTTTATGTTTTATTTATCTAATTAGATAAATGGCGGATATAAAAAAAGACCACATTGTGGTCTTCAATTGAAAATAAACTTTAACAAATATTGTTACTTTGTATTCGTTAAGAAAATACAGATACAAAAAAAGCCCCAATTTAAGTAGGGCTTTTTATATTCTGTCGTGAGGTCTTTAGATACAAATCTCTCACTTTGGAGGTATGGTATGTTTATTTTTCCTGAAAGTCAATAACTATTTTCTAAAAAAATAAATAAATAAATAGAGAAAATTATTACTCAATAGTTACTTCTTGAAGAATTTTTTCTGATAAAGACTCTTCTTTAAAGCATTCTTCCACTAAATGTTCAAATAATGCCTTATAGTTACTGTATGCTACTGTTTTAGAAACACTCACCACCGTTTGTACTTGCGCTAATACTTCACTGAATTTTAAACGAGGATATCCGCGTCCTGCGCATTTGCTACAAGGCTTAAAAACTGACAAGCCCTGTTTTTCACTCTCTTTTTTATCCAAAACTTGGCCACGGCCATGACAACGGCAAGCTAAGCGAATTTCAGCTTTCCCTTTACACGTTGGGCAAACGACACGAGTTATCTCTCTGACTTCTCGATAAGAAATGTTATTTGTTGGTTTTACTTTAAGTGCATTTTTAAGATTTCGCTCAAACCTTTTAACTGGTTTTGATGTATAGCTTTTGGTAGTAAAAACGTCAACTTCAATAAATCCATTACTGCAATCAGGGCAAACTTTTTTGCTTGCTGCACTTCTTGAATAATCTTGAAAGGCATAATTGGCAATAATATGTAAAACCTTGGCTTTATCATTTTCAGTTAGTTTATCAATCGCTTTATATTGGTATGCCTGAGTTAACGCGTATTGATAAAGACTTTCTATCGCTTCATCTGGATGATTAATATTATGTTTAGCTAAAAACAACTCTATGCCCATACGCCCTTTTCGCGTAACTAAACTAATTGATGTCATCACATCCGTCACAGAAAGCGAATCTACCGCTTTAACGGTTCTTACATCACTTAATACAATGCTTTTTGGTGAAAAATATTTAGGTAAGTCTGCTAGTCTCATTTAATGCTCCTTTTGATTTCCTATCATTACTAATTTGGTCATCCATGTACCACGACAAGGCATGGCATTTATGCATCTAAATCACCCGCATTTTACGGCGTTATCTCAACGTGATTTTTTACTTACCACTCTTGTATTGGTTTATTTAGTTACTTTTTTTGTATTTTTTCTACTTTTATTAACTAGTAGTTAATGTTATATTTTAACCAAAGTGACGTCAAGTAGCAAAGGAAATTAACCAATGGTTAAAAATGACAATAAAATGGAGTTTACAAAAAGACTTCAAGAAGCGTGTTTAGATTCAGGGATCGCTGGTCGTGGATTAGGTAAAAGAATTACAGATGCACTCGCTGAACAAGGCATAAAAGTGAGCGCGCCAGCTGTATGGAAATGGCTAAATTGTGAATCAATTCCTGACTCAACCAACATTTTAGCCCTAAGTCAGTGGTTAGATATTCGACCAGAATGGTTAGAGTATGGACGAGGAGCGAAAAGAAATGATGGCATTTCAGTCAATGAAATGACACCGGTTAATGATTGGGACAATAATACCCCGATAGAACGAGATGAAGTTGAAATCCCCTTCTATACGACTATTGAATTAGCTGCCGGTTTCGGAAGTTGTACCACTGATAATCAAAAGGTGGAATTGTTGAGATTTTCTCGTTCTACATTTAATCGCTATGGTGTACAACCTAGCGATGCCGTTGCCTTTAAAGTGCATGGCGACAGTATGTCCCCAGTTATTCCTGATGGATCAATCGTCACTATCAGTACAGGACATACAAAAATTATTGATGGCGGTATTTATGCTATTCAACAAGGTGATCTTTTGAGAGTCAAAATTTTACATCGACTTCCCAATAACACCATTATCATCCGTAGCTATAACACTATTGATTACCCTGATGAGCGTTCAACATTAGAAGAAGTAAAAATCTTGGGGCGTGTATTTAACTGGTCAGTTATGGGATGGTAATCATTGTAATGCTTAAAAACACCACCATCTTTTTATTAATGTGGTGTTTTTTCAGTACATACATGCTTTATCATTAAGATTTAACCAAAGAAAAAACCCGCTATCTCTTTCAAGATAACGGGTTCTTATATGGTGCCGGCTACCGGAGTCGAACTGGTGACCTACTGATTACAAGTCAGTTGCTCTACCAACTGAGCTAAGCCGGCTAATTCTGGCGGAAGGATAGAGATTCGAACTCTAGGATGGTTTCCCATCGGCGGTTTTCAAGACCGCTGCCTTCAGCCACTCGGCCATCCTTCCATAGCGCGGAATTATGCCTATCTCTGGCCTCGCTGTCTAGTCCTGATTGTAAAAAAAATGACTTTTTTATCTGTTTGCTCAATCTTCAGTCTGATTTTGTTTAAAAAATGCTAACCCACTAATATAGTGGTTAATTTTTGATAATTTAAAATAATAAACAAGAAGGTATTGTGAGATAGATGGAACAACAGAGAAGGAAAAAAACTTAAAAAGATGATGGTAAATAAAACATAGGTAAGAAAAAACCCGCTACCTCTTACGAGATAACGGGTTCTTATATGGTGCCGGCTACCGGAGTCGAACTGGTGACCTACTGATTACAAGTCAGTTGCTCTACCAACTGAGCTAAGCCGGCTAATTCTGGCGGAAGGATAGAGATTCGAACTCTAGGATGGTTTCCCATCGGCGGTTTTCAAGACCGCTGCCTTCAGCCACTCGGCCATCCTTCCATAGCGCGGAATTATGCCTATCTCTGACCCTGCTGTCTAGCTTCTATTGTAAAAAAATATGCTTTTTTTGTTTGTTTGCTCAAAGTTCATCCGAATATCCCTTTTAAAGCGATAACCTGTTAATATAATGGCTGAATAATGGTGATTGTTTATTCAACTTTTCTTTTTTAATTATATTGTTTCTTAAAGGCTCGCAAACTGAATGCGTACATTGAACCAACTCAAGCCAAATACACTAACTCGTTTATATGCCCTGTTTCTTCTTTTCATGGTCATATCTCTTTTTCTATACGCTTACAGTTATTTTGATACTTGGCTAGATAGTAAGAAAAATGCTATCAACAACACGACTCATAAATTTGCTTTACAGGTTGAAGATTACCGTTATCACTCTAATCAGCTTTTTCAGTTATCAAATAAAGTATCAGACACCTCTGCCTTTCCCCCCTTACCACTTAACCCAATAAAACTACGTTCTGATGTCTTTTGGCTTGAAGGTCGAGATCAAACAATTGATGCCATTATATTTGGTAAACCCAATGAACAAACTTTCCAACTAGCACAGCGGTTTGCAAATTCACTCGAAATTATCTGGGGTGTGCGTAATGATTACAGTTCACTTTATTATCTAAATGGTAAAGGAAATGATCTTATTTTAATTACCACTCACTCTGTACTAAAACCAGAAATTCGTTACAAAGAAAGCTACTTAACGTTAACTGCTGAAAACAAACGCTCTGAACTGTTGATGCAATCAACCGCATTAGATGAAAAAGAGAGTCTTTCTCCTATTAGAAAGATGTCTACAGAAAATATCTATTACTATACCTACCGTATTATGTTTAATGTACCAGGGCAACTTACTAGCGTGGTGGCCTTTGATTTACCTATTAATAATTTTTTACCTTCAGAGTTATCACCACACTACTTAAGATTACTACCGACAGGCCAGCAGTCTGTCTATGATAAAAACAATATTGAGATCTCAACTGATGGCTCTTCTTTAATTTTTTCTCAACCTATTGCGGGTATTCCCTACTCACTCTCTTATGAATATCCGTTGAAATTGATGATTAAAGAGATCGCTTATAAAAATATCTGGTTATTAATCAGCCTACTTGCTTTTATTTCAATTTCTGTGTTCGGACACATCTATATACGTAACAAGTATGTTTTCCCTTATATCTCAATGACTCGTAATCTGCGAATTAAAGAAGAGATGACTAACGATATCATTTCTAATCTTCCAATCGGATTATTAGTCTACAATTTCTCCTCCAACCATAAAATTATTAGCAACAGCCATGCTGAGAAACTATTGCCTCATATCGACTTGTCAAAGATCCGTCAAATGGCGATTGAGCATAATGGCTTAATCCAAACAGCGATCAATAATGAAATTTATGAGATTAGAACCAGCAATAATAGCAATATTGACAATACGTTATTATTCATATTTCTGAATAAAGACAATGAAGCACTCATCAATAAAAAATTACAACTAGCACAGCAAGAATATGAAAAAAACACCATCGCACGACGTAAAATCTTATCTAATATGTCATTAGAATTAATGCGTCCAATCAAAGATATAAATGAGATGGTTTATCAATTCAAAGAACTCTTGCCCGAAAGCACCCATCAGCAATTACTTAGCTTATTATTAGAAAAGACAAATTACATTTCCGAATGGATAGAAAATATTACGTTAATTAATAAGTTAGAAAACCAGGAATGGAAAATTCACAAGGATGAGTTTGAGCTTTCAACATTAGTTGAATCCATTTTGATAACAGCATCACCGTTTATGATAAGAAAAGGTTTAACCCTTTATTTCCATAATAATATAAGACCGGGTTTACTTTTAATTAATGATGGCCCTGCATTAAGTAAGATTATTTTATCATTGATTAATTATGCCATTAGTACGACTAACTATGGAAAAATAACTGTTAATCTAAATTTAGTTAAAAATAAAGATCAAGATAAAAAAGAAATAGTTATTGATATTATTGATAGTGGAAGTGGGCTAACCCCACAAGATATTGCTAATATAAAATACCCATTCCTAGGGCAAGCAATCGGAGATAAATATTATTCCAATTCTGGGATTATTTTTTATTTATGTCATTTGTTATGTAATAAAATTCAAGGTGAGTTAACAATTAAAAGCCAAGAAAGTATTGGTTCTCATTTCCGAATTGTACTTCCATACCAGCATATAGATACGGAAGAACGGACTTTTAACGTATTATTAGAAGGAATAAACGCAAAAATCGCCATAAAAAACCCTGAAATAGAAAAAATCATCTGTCAACAGCTTGATAAATATGGCGCGACATACTTTGATAAAAATAGAGAGAATCTTTATCCCGAATACGATATCATACTTAAAGATACTTTGGATGATAGCCCAGAGTCCCCAACAATATTATTAATGAGCGCTATTGTTGGATTTGAAAAAATATCAAAAAATTTAATAAAGTGTAACTATAACTTCGGTGATCCTTTAATAGAAGCTATTACTTATTTAATTGAAGAAAATGCGTCATTTTCTCTAGATACAAATGAAGAGAGTATTTTGGATGAAAATAATAACCTTGATAATTACGAAGTAATTCTTAATAATTATAGGAAGAAGTTGAATGGTAGTGATTATAAGGAACTATTTATCAGTACTGTTCCTATTGATGTTGAGAAACTACACTTAGAAGCAACAAATAAAGACTTTCATTCTCTAGCCCAGACAGCTCATCGTCTAAAAGGGGTTTTTGCCATGTTAGATTTAGAATATCTCAGAGAAAGCTGTGAATATTTAGAGCATGACATAAAAAATCATAATGAATTAGAGATCGAAGAACGTATCACTCAACTGGATAAATGGATTCAACAGTTGCTGCAGCAAGGTAACAATTAAACATGAATAACCTTAATATTATTATTGCCGATGATCACCCAATCGTTTTATTCGGTATTCGTAAATCTTTAGAACAAATTGAATGGGTTAATGTGGTTGGTGAGTTTGAAGATTCTACATCACTTATCAATAACTTACCTAAGCTAAATGCAGATGCATTAATTACTGACTTATCTATGCCAGGCGATAAGTATGGTGATGGTATTACACTAATTAAGTACATCAAAAGACATTACCCGAATTTGTCGATTATTGTACTTACTATGAATAATAACCCTGCTATTTTAAGTGCAGTTCTTGATCTTGAAATTGAAGGTATTGTGCTTAAGCAAGGCGCTCCGACAGACCTTCCTAAAGCATTGGCAGCACTGCAAAAAGGCAAGAAGTTTATGCCTGAAAGCGTCGCAAAGCTACTTGAAAAAGTAAATGCGAATGGCTATGGCGATAAACGTTTATCACCGAAAGAAAGTGAAGTACTGAGATTATTTGCTGAAGGCTTTCTCGTCACGGAGATTGCGAAAAAACTTAATCGTAGTATTAAAACGATCAGTAGCCAGAAAAAATCAGCTATGATGAAACTGGGTGTTGATAACGATATCGCACTACTTAATTACTTATCATCAGTCACTATTATAAGGAAATTAACGGACCAGATTAACCGTTTCAAGCTACCGTTTACAGTACCGATAAAATCAGGAAGCTCAACCCACTGTGGAGCTTCTCTGCTTTTTCGTCTTTATTCCTCCGCTAACTAAGCACCAAACAGGTGTAGTATACACTATAGCCCACCGTTTATTTGCTCCTGCTCTAGAACCTGTAAGATATCTTATTGGTGGTCCCTACATTCAATTTTATCCATGTCTTTAACTTTATTGTTGCTTAAAAAATAAAAAGAGACTAATAAATTAGTCTCTTTTTATTTACACATTTAAATGGCAGCTACGTGAATTATTCTTTAGGAATATGTCCTACCAGTACTTCTCTTAAAATAGAAAGTGATACTGGTTTAGACACACAATCATTCATTCCTGCGTCAATACAACGTTGCTTCTCTTCTGCTATTGCATTCGCCGTTACCCCAATCACTGGCATATCACTCCCCATTTCTCGTATATGTGTTGCAAGCTGGTAACCATTCATATTTGGCATATTGACATCGGTCAGAATAATGTCGACATGATTTTTTGCTAAATAGGTTAATGCATCACAGCCGTCTTCAGCAGTTGCTGTATTAAAACCTATTTTTTTCAGTTGATCGGTCAGCAATAAGCGATTTATGGGATGGTCATCTACAATCAAAATAGTCAATACTGGTAAGCCACAATCTGTATTGAGTTCAATCATATCAACACAGTTTAGGTCTATTTTATTTTGTGGTAATTGCAGTATTATCTTTGTTAATTCATTCAATTTATAAGTACTGCATACCCAGATATTTTCAGCTATTTTTTTAGATGGCTCGAAATAATGCTCATCAATCCTAATAAATTGGCAATTATGACTTCTCGAATCATCATAGTCTGTAATGATAAAATCGGTTGAAGATAGAATTGTTTCTTCTGTTAATAATTCACAGCTCAATCCAAAGTAATTGAGGTATCGGCTAATAAATCTTTCTAAATAAAGATTTTTTATATCAATAAAGCAACGAATTGTACTTTCTTTATAAATGTCTTTTTTGGAAGACAGCCCACTCTCATCTAATGCACCATAAAGTGGTATTCGAACGGTAAAGCGACTACCAATATTTTCTTGTGAAACAACACTAATATCGCCGTCCATTAAGTTAATCAGTTTTTCACAAATAGCCAAACCTAACCCTGTACCTTCGGATGCACTTTCTGTATTTTGTGAAACTTGGAAGAATGGTTCAAAAAGCTCATGTAATGCCTTTTTACCTATCCCTCGTCCTGTATCATGAATATCAAAATACAAGTAATATTCATCTTTATAAAGATGCAAGGTAATACACCCTGTCGTAGTAAATTTAATACTGTTATTCAATAGATTAGAAATAACTTGTTGTACACGAACAGGGTCACTATTAACAATTTTAGGAACATCAGGCTCGATAAAACAGTAAATGGATAAACCTTTTTTCGCTATCAGAGGTAAATAGTTAGAAATAACAAAAGAAAGTACTTGGCGGCAATTAAACGGTTTTATCTCAATTTTTAACTGTTTAGATTCAATTTTTGAGAAGTCGAGAATATCACTAATAATTTTTAGCAACAGTGATGAGGAGTTATCCATCGTTTTTAATAATCGACTTGTATCATCATTTTGCGCAAAAGATTGTAATAACTCTAAGTTACCAATAATACCATAAAGCGGTGTACGTAATTCATGACTCACTGTAGCTAAGAACATTGATTTTGCTTGGTTAGCCTGTTCTGCTGCTGTTGCCATATTTTGTAATGAACGCTCCATTTTAACGCGAGCACTAATATCCACTAAAACACAGATAGCCACATCTTCATTTTGATAACGTGAATTAACAAAACTAATTTGTAAATGATTACGGTTATTCGTCACTACATCAACCATATTGCTACTTTTCTCAGCAATAATAGATAAAATATTTTGCTTATCACTGTGACTTAGCAACCGAAAATAATTATGTGCTAATTCGTTACTTAAAATGATCATGCCATCCCGTATTCTCAGAATGCTAATTCAGACAGGTGCTGATGCCACTATTTTATGGTTAAACTGTTCATGTTCTTCTAATCGAGAAGCGTTGTTTTCTGCCGGTGAAAATATTTTTCTCTCAAAAATCCATACAAAAATAAAAATGAAAATGGCTGAAATAATATTTAATATCAGCGCATTAAAAATAGTAAATTTAAATTCATTTAGAATTTGTTTCAGTGGTAATGAATACACAACACTAAAAGAGGATGGTAACAGTTTTCGTTTTGCAACTAATTCGCTGAAATCTTCGTCAAAACCAAAATAAGGCGCACTCACATCAGCAACTTGCTTAACAAAACGATAATTATTTTCTGCAGGATAGCTTAATACCGCAGTATTTCTGCTATTCAGAAGATGGATAGAAATCACTCTATCTTTGGCTGGAGAGAAATATTCAAGACGAATTGCTCTTTCAATACCAATTAAACCAATAAATTTACCTGAAGCATAAACTGGTGACATAACATATAAAATGCCACTATCTCCTTTTGCGTCAGGCACTATCCAGTATTGGTTAACTTCTTTGCCTTGTGCTCGTTGATTAATGTAGTTACGCGTATTTTCGTAAACCATCTTTTTCAACATTTCAGTATCGACAGGTGATGCACGTAAAGGAAAATTAATCATACACATACTGTGAGAACCCACCATAAAAACTTGGTTTATCCCTTGTAATGCCGGCGTATTATCTTTCCAGTAATATAAAATACTATTAAACGAGCGGAAATAGTTGTTCGTTTGCCCTTTAAATAATTCACAATCTGCAGTTTCATTAAGCTTATGAAGTGAAAACGGTCCTTCATAAAATAATGAATTCTTCATGCCTGGATTTAAATTGATTTGCTCTTGGTGACGTTCAGCGAGATATTGTAAATCACGGATAGTGCTTGAGGTTTGCCTAAAGAAACTAAGAAGATTTGTATAGTTATTACTATACTCCTGACGAATATCAGACTTAGTATCATTGAAAATATTGATAAGGTAAAACATGGTTAGCAATGCACCCATTGCCCACAACATAATACCTAATATGCGAAAAAGGTAGCGGGAAATTTTTAACGATGTCTTAAAGGACGAGAGATATCTCAAACAACCACCCTAATCAATATTCTTACCGCATAAGAAACTTATTCTATTCTAGCAGAAGTTGCTGTATGTCTGAATGATATGATCTTTATCATCAGGATTATTCTTTCTCATAATAAACTGATCTTACCACATAAAAAAAGCAGGCAATTATGCCTGCTTTCTTTTATTTATACATCACAATAATGATAAATATTATTCTTCGTCTGCATCATCTGCTAAATCTGAATCAGCTTCTTCTGATGACACATCGGCAATAACCTCATTAACTTCATCATCATCTAATGCATCATCTTCATCTTCAACACGTTGCAAGCCAACAACTAACTCACCTTCTGTTGTACGAATTAAGGTAACACCTTGTGTATTACGTCCAACAATGCTGACCTCTGAAACACGAGTACGAACTAAAGTACCTGCATTGGTGATCATCATAATTTGGTCAGTCTCTTCAACTTGAATTGCACCGACTACTTTGCCATTACGTTCACTCACTTTAATGGAGATAACGCCTTGTGTAGCACGATTCTTCGTTGGATACTCGCTTTGAGCAGTTCGTTTACCATAACCATTTTCAGTTACAGTTAAAATATCACCTTCACCTCGAGGGATAATCAGTGAAACGACTTTATCGTCACCACTCAGTTTCATACCACGAACACCTGTCGCAGTACGACCCATTGGACGAACACAATCTTCTGCAAAGCGAACAACTTTACCATCAGCAGAGAACAGCATAACTTCGTTAGTGCTGTCAGTTAAGTCAACACCGATTAACTCATCGCCTTCATTTAAATTGACGGCAATAATACCCGCACTACGAGGGCGACTGAAATCTTGCAGAGGTGTTTTTCTTCACTGTACCACTTGCCGTTGCCATGAAGACAAACTTACCTTCTTCATACTCTCTCACTGGCAAAATAGCCGTAATACGTTCATTTTGCTCAAGAGGTAATAAGTTGATAATCGGACGGCCACGAGCACCACGACTTGCTTCTGGTAACTGGTAAACTTTCATCCAATAGAGGCGACCACGGCTTGAAAAGCACAAAATCGTGTCATGAGTGTTAGCTACCAGCAGACGATCAATAAAGTCTTCTTCTTTAATTCTTGCAGCTGACTTACCTTTACCGCCACGACGTTGTGCTTCGTAATCGGTAAGAGGCTGATATTTAACGTAGCCTTGGTGAGAAAGCGTGACAACCACATTTTCTTCATTGATCAGGTCTTCGATATTAATATCTGCTGTATTTTCGGTGATCTCAGTACGACGTGGATCGTTATATTGATCTTTAATCGCATTTAGCTCTTCACGAATGACTTCCATCAAACGCTCAGGGCTTCTTAAGATATGTAATAATTCAGCAATTTGGAGCAATAAGTCACGGTATTCATCCAACAGTTTTTCATGTTCAAGGCCTGTTAATTTCTGCAAACGCAGATCCAAAATAGCCTGAGCTTGTTGCTCTGTAAGATAGTATTTACCGTCATGCACACCATATTGTGGTTCTAACCATTCAGGACGAGCAACATTGCTGTCACCAGCGCGCTCTAACATAGTAGAAACGCTACCTAAATCCCAAGGTTGTGCAATTAACGCGGCTTTTGCTTCTGCTGGTGTTGGTGCTTGGCGGATCAGTTCAATAACTGGGTCAATATTTGCCAATGCAACAGCTAGCGCTTCTAAGATATGAGCACGGTCACGCGCTTTGCGTAATTCGTAAATAGTACGACGAGTCACGACTTCGCGACGGTGACGAATAAAAGCAGTAATAATTTCTTTTAGATTTAATAATTTTGGCTGCCCTTGGTGAAGCGCAACCATATTAATACCAAAAGAAACTTGCATTTGTGTTTGTGAGAATAGGTGATTTAATACCACTTCACCCACAGCATCACGTTTGATTTCAACAACAATACGCATACCGTCTTTATCAGACTCATCGCGTAATCCACTGATACCTTCAATACGTTTATCTTTTACAAGTTCTGCAATTTTTTCAATTAAACGCGCTTTATTCACCTGATAAGGAATTTCCGTTACGATAATTGTTTCGCGACCGGTTTTCTCATCAGTTTCGATATCAGCCTGAGCACGGATATAGATTTTTCCGCGACCAGTACGGTAAGCATCTAAAATTCCTCTACGACCATTAATAATAGCCGCTGTTGGGAAATCAGGCCCCGTAATATGTTCCATCAACTCTTCAATTGTGATGTCTTCGTTATCAACATAAGCAAGGCAACCGTCGATAACTTCGCCTAGATTATGTGGCGGAATATTTGTTGCCATTCCGACCGCAATCCCTGATGAACCATTGACTAGCAAGTTTGGAACACGGGTTGGCATAACTGCCGGAATATGTTCTGTTCCGTCATAGTTAGGAACAAAATCAACCGTTTCTTTTTCCAAATCCGCCAGCAGTTCATGGGCGATTTTCGCCATACGAACTTCGGTATAACGCATTGCAGCCGCCGAGTCACCATCAACTGACCCGAAATTACCCTGCCCGTCAACCAACATGTAACGCATAGAAAAAGGCTGTGCTAAACGAACAATCGTTTCATAAACAGCACTGTCACCGTGCGGGTGATATTTACCGATAACATCCCCAACAACACGGGCTGATTTTTTATAAGGTTTATTCCAATCGTTTCCTAGTACATTCATCGCGAAAAGAACTCGGCGGTGTACTGGCTTCAGTCCGTCTCGAACATCGGGTAATGCGCGTCCTACAATAACAGACATCGCATAATCCAAATATGAGCTTTTCAGCTCTTCTTCGATATTAACTGGTGTGATTTCTCTGGCAATGTCGCTCATGGAGCCACTGTCCCTCATACTACGGATTCAAAGGTTTAGAACTATACCACAAATCGTCAATTTTGGGAAAACGGAAACGACTAAATTAATGTTCCTTTCGCTATTCTCTTCGATTTCGCCGTCTAACGTTGGTAGAATCATGACAATATGAAAATAGGAGTAATACTTTCTGATGAATGATAAAACAACCTCTTTACATGCTAACGTTGATCAGCATGAAATCGACAAGTTTGAAAGCGTCGCATCACGCTGGTGGGATCTTGAGGGCGAATTTAAACCATTGCACCGTATAAACCCACTAAGACTTAACTATATCCAAGAACGCGCTGACGGCTTATTTGGAAAAAAAGTCCTCGATGTTGGCTGTGGTGGCGGTATTTTATCTGAAAGTATGGCGTGTGTCGGCGCTGAAGTTACTGGGCTTGATATGGGCACAGAGCCATTACAAGTTGCACGCTTACACTCACTAGAGTCAGGTATTCCTGTAACTTATATTCAAGATGCCGTTGAAAACCATGCAAATGAAAACCCACAAACCTACGATGTTGTCACCTGTATGGAGATGTTAGAACACGTTCCTGATCCATCTTCTGTTGTCAGAGCCTGTGCAAAACTGGTGAAACCTGGTGGACATGTTTTCTTCTCAACCATCAACCGCAATAAAAAAGCGTGGTTTATGCTGGTGGTAGGTGCGGAGTATATTCTAAATATGGTACCGAAAGGCACACATGATGCGAATAAGTTTATTCGCCCATCAGAACTACTCAGTTGGGTTGATGAAACCGATTTGCGTAGCAAAAATATGATTGGCCTACATTATAATCCAATCACTGACAAATTCCGATTAGCGCCAAATGTCGATGTGAATTATATGGTGCACACACAATCGACCCATAACTCGAATTCGTGAAACTGGAAGTTTGATTTGGTTTAATAAAACATCAAACGATCACATTTTTTAAAATTGACTTTACGTCATTATCACTTGAATTTGAGTTTCTTACTGCCTGTATTTATGCAGGGTACGGGCAGTTATTAAAAAATTTATCCCCTATTTATCCACAGAAACAATCAGATTTGTACACTTGATCAATCTCGCAATTACCTTTATCTTGTTATCACCATTTGAACTAACCCCTATATATTGTGTTTCCTTAAATTTCACACCACAAGACTCCTTGACACATATTGTCACCGGGAGCGTTTTTTTTGCGGTATAAAATTTTAGGTAGCACTAATGCAAGAAAGGTGCATCGCTCATGAATCACAGCCTGCTCGTCACAAAACGTGATGGTCATAAAGAACGCATTGACTTAGACAAAATTCACCGTGTAATCGCCTGGGCCGCTGAAGGCCTAGAAAATGTCTCTGTATCACAAGTTGAATTACGTTCTCAGATTCAGTTTTATGATGGTATCAAAACTGCTGATATACATGAAACACTGGTAAAAGCTGCTGCAGACTTAATTTCAGGTGAAACCCCTGATTATCAATATCTTGCTGCCCGTCTTGCCGTATTTAACTTACGTAAAAAAGCTTATGGTCAATTTGAGCCACCAACACTCTATGAACACGTTAAAAAATTAGTCAATTTAGGTAAATACGACCGTCATCTTCTTGAAGATTACACCCAAGAAGAATTTGAACAGATGAATAATTTTATTGTTCATCAACGTGATATGAACTTCTCTTATGCCGCTGTTAAACAGCTAGAAGGTAAATATTTCGTTCAAAACCGTATTACTGGCGAAATTTACGAAAGTGCACAATTTTTATATGTTTTAGTCGCTGCTTGCTTGTTCTCCCGTTATCCACAAGCAACACGTATGGACTATATCGAACGCTTTTATAATGCGATTTCTACTTTTAAAATCTCATTACCAACGCCAATTATGGCTGGCGTCAGAACACCAACTCGTCAATTTAGTTCTTGTGTATTAATTGAGTGTGACGATAGCCTTGATTCTATTCAATGCAACATCAAGTGCTATTGTAAAATACGTTTCTCAACGTGCGGGAATTGGGATAAATGCGGGTCGTATCCGTGCGTTAGGCAGTGCTATTCGTAATGGTGAAGCATTCCATACAGGTTGTATCCCTTTCTACAAACACTTCCAAACTGCGGTGAAATCTTGCTCGCAAGGGGGGGTTCGTGGTGGTGCTGCAACACTGTTCTATCCATTATGGCATTTAGAAGTTGAAAGCTTACTGGTATTGAAAAATAACCGTGGTGTTGATGATAACCGTGTTCGTCATTTAGATTACGGCGTACAATTAAACAAATTAATGTATGAACGTTTAATCCAAAGGTCAGAATATTACTTTATTCAGTCCTTCTGATGTTCCGGGATTATACGATGCATTCTTTGCTGATCAAGATGAGTTTGAACGTCTATATGTACAATATGAGAAAGATAAAAACATCCGCCAAAAACAAGTTAAAGCGGTTGAGTTATTCTCATTAATGATGCAAGAACGCGCATCAACAGGTCGTATTTATATTCAAAATGTTGACCACTGTAATACACACAGCCCGTTTGATCCGGCCATTGCACCTATCCGCCAATCAAACTTGTGTTTAGAAATTGCACTACCGACTAAACCATTAAATGACATTAAAGATCCTAATGGTGAAATTGCACTTTGTACCTTATCAGCCTTTAACTTAGGTGCAATTGAAGATCTCGATGATTTAGAAGAACTTGCTCGTTTAGCAGTTCGTTCACTTGATGCGCTATTAGATTATCAAGATTATCCAATCTTAGCCGCTAAACAAGGTGCAATGGGGCGTCGTACCTTAGGTATTGGGGTCATTAACTTTGCTTATTACTTAGCAAAACACGGTGTCCGCTACTCTGACGGTAGTGCAAATAACTTAACTCATCGAGCATTTGAAGCAATTCAATACTATTTATTAAAAGCATCTAATGAATTAGCGAAAGAACAAGGCGCATGCCCATGGTTTAATGAAACCACTTACGCTGAAGGTATTTTACCTATTGATACCTATAAAAAATCATTAGATGTACTAACAAAAGAACCACTACATTACGACTGGGAAGGTTTACGTAAAGACATTAAAGAGCACGGTTTACGTAACTCAACATTGTCTGCACTCATGCCATCAGAAACCTCCTCGCAGATTTCAAATGCAACAAATGGTATCGAGCCACCACGTGGTTATATCAGCATTAAAGCCTCTAAAGACGGTATTTTACGTCAAGTGGTTCCTGAGTATGAGCGTTTGAAAGGCGCTTATGAATTACTGTGGCAAATGCCAAGTATTGAAGGTTATTTGCAGTTAGTGGGTATTATGCAAAAATTCGTTGACCAAGCGATTTCAGCGAACACTAACTACGATCCTACTCGTTTCCCTAGCGGTAAAGTTCCAATGAACCAACTGCTGAAAGATTTGCTGCTCGCTTACAAATATGGTGTGAAAACACTTTATTATCACAACACCCGTGATGGTGCAGACGATGTACAGGGTGATCTGGAAGAAGTCGTTGAGACGGAAGATTCAGATTGTGAAGGCGGCGCGTGTAAAATTTAATTGAGGAAGCTATGTCCTATACTACTTTTTCACAAGTTAAAAATGATCAACTTCAGGAGCCCATGTTTTTTGGGCAACCTGTTAACGTAGCGCGTTATGATCAGCAAAAATACCCAATTTTTGAAAAGCTAATAGAAAAACAACTCTCTTTCTTCTGGCGTCCAGAAGAAGTAGACGTTTCTCGTGATCGCATTGACTACAATGCATTACCTGACCACGAAAAACATATTTTTATTAGTAATTTAAAATATCAAACCTTATTGGATTCGATCCAAGGCAGAAGCCCTAACGTGGCATTTTTACCTTTAATTTCGATCCCAGAGTTAGAAACATGGGTTGAGACATGGTCATTCTCTGAAACCATTCACTCGCGTTCTTATACTCATATTATCCGTAATATTGTTAACGATCCTTCGGTTGTTTTTGATGATATTGTTGAAAATGAAGAGATTTTAAAACGTGCTCGTGATATTTCCTCTTATTATGATGAGTTAATCAATTTAACTAACCTTTACCATATGTTTGGTGAAGGTACGCATCAAATAAAAGGTAAAACCGTTGAAGTGACTTTACGTAAGCTCAAAAAACAGCTTTACCTATGCTTAATGAGTGTTAATGCTTTAGAAGCGATTCGTTTCTATGTTAGCTTTGCGTGTTCATTTGCCTTTGCTGAACGGGAGTTAATGGAAGGTAACGCTAAAATCATTAAATTGATTGCTCGTGACGAAGCGTTACACTTAACAGGCACACAGCACATGCTGAATTTACTGCGTTCAGGTCAAGACGACCCTGAAATGGCGGAAATAGCCGCAGAATGCGAACAAGAATGTTATGACCTATTTGTTGAAGCTGCAGAGCAAGAAAAAGAATGGGCTGAATACCTGTTCTCAGAAGGCTCCATGATTGGTTTAAATAAAGATATTCTCTGCCAATATGTTGAATATATCACTAATATTCGTATGCAAGCGGTAGGTCTTAAATTACCTTTTAAAGCACGCTCTAACCCTATTCCATGGATCAATGCGTGGTTAGTGTCTGATAACGTTCAAGTAGCACCTCAAGAAGTTGAAGTCAGTTCTTACCTCGTGGGTCAAATTGACTCACAAGTTGATACTGATGACTTGAGTAACTTTGAACTGTAATACTGAGAAATAACACTGATACGTTATGGCATCTCATAAAGTGACCCTGCATCAGCAGGGTCTTTCAACACCGCTAGAATTCCATGCTGACACCCATCCTTCACTGCTTGATGCTTTAGAGCATGGGAAAGTCCAAATTGAATACCAATGCCGTGAAGGCTATTGTGGCTCTTGTCGTCTACGTTTAGTGAAAGGCAAGGTTTGCTACCGCAATGAACCTTTAGCATTTATCCAACCCGATGAAATCTTACCTTGTAGCTGTCATCCTATTTGTGACATTGAAATAGAAATTTGCTCTGAATAATTTGAATTATCTTAATTTGGGCTTTTCCCTAACATTCTTGTTTATTTTTGACTAAAGTTAGGTCAAGACAATAAAAAAGGAAAAGCATTATGAAATTAAAATCCATTTTCTCCGTCATTGCTATTTCTACATCAATTCTGCTCGTTGCAGGCTGTTCAAGCCACAAAAAATAGAAACAGTAAATGGGGAAACCATTTTAACGACAGATAAACCTCAAGAAGATGAAGCAACTGGATTAATTACCTATAAAGATTCAGAAACAGGACAGATTAAACAAATTAATCGTGATCAAATAAGACGAATGGTAGAACTCGACGATTAACGCTCTTATTCCTCTTTCTATTAAGCGCCAATTCATATTTATGATTGGCGTTTTTTATTTATAAAATTCTCTTTGTAAACTAATCGTTACATTATACGTAATTAAAATTTGACAGATATTTATCATTCTTATACTCTGCATTTTATATAAATAAAATAGGCTCGCGAGCAGAGGATTTAGTGAAAAATCGCACTATAGGTAGTGTTTTTATTGTTGCAGGAACAACAATTGGGGCAGGTATGTTGGCTATGCCACTGGCTGCGGTGGGTATTGGTTTTAGCACTATTATGCTATTACTTGTGGGATTGTGGTTATTAATGAGTTATACCGCACTCTTGCTAGTGGAAGTTTATCAATACAACGATCCTCATACAGGTCTTGGTTCAATTGCTAAACGTTATCTTGGTGTCGGTGGTCAAGTGGTCACTGGACTTGCTCTCCTCTTATTAATGTACGCATTAACAACTGCTTACATTAGTGGTGCAGGTGAGTTGCTTTCATCAACACTATCCTCTTGGATAGGTCATGAACTCTCTGTCACGCAAGGTATTATTATCTTTACAGTGATTGGCGGTGCTGTCGTTGGTATTGGTACTACATCAGTTGATATCATTAACCGTCTGCTATTTACAGCAAAAGTCTTTTTCTTAATTTTTATGCTGATAGTGATGTTACCTCATGTTGAAAGTGTCAATTTAACATCAATGCCCGTTGCTCAAGGACTTATTCTTTCCGCTATTCCTGTTATTTTTACTTCTTTTGGTTTTCACGGCAGTGTGCCAAGTATCGTAAGTTATATGAATGGCGATATTAAGAAATTGCGGATTATCTTTATTGCAGGTAGTGCTATCCCTCTTATTGCCTATGTTTTATGGCAAATTGCCACATTAGGCGCAATTCCAACAAATACCTTTATGGGGATTATGGCGCAACAATCTGGACTTAATGGCTTACTTACGGCTATCCGAGATGTCGTTGCTACACCTCGTGTCAATATTGCAGTAAACCTATTTGCCGCATTAGCATTGGCAACTTCGTTCCTCGGTGTTGCATTAGGCTTATTTGATTATCTTGCAGATCTATTTAAACGCAGTAATCGCGCAACAGGCCGTATGCAATCAAGCTTGTTAACATTTATTCCACCTTTACTTTGTGCTCTTTATTTCCCTAACTTTGTACAAGCATTAGCTTATGCCGCCATTGCACTGTCTATTTTAGCGCTACTGCTACCTACTTTATTAGTTTGGAAAGTAAGACAAGCGCAACACGACACTGATAAATACCAAGTCAAAGGTGGGAAAGGTGCATTAGCAGTTGTATTTACTTGTGGTTTAGTTGTGATTGGTATTCAAATCGCCATCACTTTTGGTTTTATTACCTCAAGTCGGTTAATCCCCCTTTTATATTTATACAAACAATAAAAAAAGCAGGTATTGGTTTTTCAATACCTGCTTTTTATTTAATGTAATAGTACGTTTTTCACTTAGAAACTTAAACCTGCACCAACATAGAAACCATCAGCTAATTTATTATTACTTCTATTATGTGAGTTTTCGATTTCAATCACACGATAACCTGCATTAACATGCAATGGCTTAAATACCGTTAATTGCGCTCCCACATCAGCTTCATAATAAGATTTACTACCAGAAGTTAATCCTTCAGGAGAGCCATAAGCTTCACCATAAACACTTAAAGAAGGTAGGATATCCCAGTTAAGTCCGACACCTCCAGCTAAAGCGGCACCATCATCACCATCTTTGGGTGATAAATAGAGTGCTTTACCACCAACACTAGCGGAAAAAGGCCCTAAAGGCAGAGCAAATTTTGTGCCTAAGCTACCTACTTGACCATCATGATCACTACGAGCCCAGTTGCCATTAAAAGAAAGACCCGCATTAGGATTCCCTAATCCTGCACGAACATCAGTATAATGTTTCCCTGCTTGAATATTCATTGATACTGCATTGGCATTTCCAGCCACAAACAGTGCACTTATTGCACCGACCAATAAATATTTTTTCATCATTATTACTCCAGCAAATAGTTGTCCTAACTTATAATTATACAACAAACTAATTAAACAACTTGAGCCAAAATTGAAATCTAATCTGTAGAATTTTCAATCTATGTAAATAAGTTACGTCTATCAATATTATTGGTCTAATTGGTTTTATTAATGAGTCCAATATTGCTAAAGTGGAATTACGGTCAATATTAACCATAATAAATATAAGGCTGTTCGCTTCGTTTTATTCACGCATGCTATTTTTAGAACGTTTACTATTTCATAAACTGGAGATATGTGATGGAAAAGAAAAAGCTAACAACAGCGTCTGGCGCACCTGTTGTAGACAATAATAACTCAATGACAGCAGGTCCTCGCGGGCCAATGTTGCTTCAAGATGTCTGGTTTTTAGAAAAACTGGCCCACTTTGATCGTGAAGTTATTCCTGAAAGACGTATGCACGCAAAAGGCTCGGGTGCTTTTGGTACATTTAAAGTCACTCACGATATTACAAAATATACTCGCGCTAAAATTTTCTCTAAAGTGGGTAAAAAAACAGAGATGTTTGCTCGCTTTTCAACCGTTGCTGGTGAAAGAGGTGCCGCAGACGCTGAACGTGATATTCGTGGCTTTGCGTTAAAATTTTATACTGAAGAAGGCAACTGGGATATGGTGGGTAATAACACCCCTGTTTTCTATCTTCGTGATGCGCTTAAATTCCCTGACTTAAACCACGTTGTAAAACGTGATCCAAAAACTAACTTACGCAATATGGCATACAAATGGGATTTCTTCTCTCATTTGCCAGAATCATTACATCAATTAACTATTGATATGAGTGACCGTGGGTTACCACAAAGCTACCGTTTTATTCACGGTTTTGGTAGCCATACCTATAGTTTTATTAACAAAGATAACGAACGTTTTTGGGTTAAATTTCACTTCCGTTGCCAACAAGGCATTAAAAATCTAATGGATGATGAAGCGCAAGCGCTGGTAGGTCAAGATCGAGAAAGTTCACAACGTGATTTATTTGATGCAATTGAGCGCGGTGATTTCCCTCGTTGGAATTTACAAATTCAAGTGATGCCAGAAAAAGAAGCATCAACTGTACCTTATAATCCTTTTGATTTAACCAAAGTTTGGCCTCATGCGGATTATCCATTAATTGATGTGGGTTACTTTGAATTAAACCGTAATCCTGAGAACTATTTTTCTGATGTAGAACAAGCTGCATTTAGCCCTGCTAACATTGTTCCTGGCATTGGCTTCTCTCCAGATAAGATGCTACAAGGTCGCCTATTCTCTTACGGTGATGCTCATCGCTATCGTTTAGGTGTGAACCATCATCAGATCCCAGTTAATGCACCCAAATGCCCGTTCCATAATTACCATCGCGATGGTGCAATGCGTGTTGATGGCAATAGTGGCAGTGGCATTACATATGAGCCAAATAATGGCGGTATGTTCCAAGAGCAGCCTAATTTCAAAGAACCCCCATTATCTATCGAAGGTGCAGCAGATCATTGGAACCATCGTGAAGATGAGGATTATTTCAGCCAACCTCGTGCGCTATATGAATTACTGAGTGATGAAGAGCATCAACGTATGTTTGCTCGCATTGCTGGTGAGTTAATTCAAGCAAGTAAAGATACACAAAAACGTCAGATTGCCTTATTTAAGAAAGTCCATCCTGAATATGGCGCAGGCGTTGAAAAAGCAATGAAAGCGTTAGCAAAAAAAGACGCTAAGTAACCGTATAATAAGAAGCCTTGTGAGCAACTCGGCAAAAAATAAACCTTCCCATCATTAATACATTAGTCGTGGGGAGGTTTTCTTTATGATTAAATAATAACAATATTATTAGCTAAAAAGTTCATCATAACTAAATTGCCCTGTAATATTAATGACTAAATTAGGTGTGTGTAGATTTTCTGTAGTCATGACTTTTATAATTGTTTTATTATTATCATAATCCAGCATTAATTCATTTTTATTACCAGTAAAGGATTGTACTTGTTTTGTTTGGATATTTTGCTCATCTTTTTCTGATTTAAATGATAAAGTATCTTCTTCTTTATTAAAATCAAAAATAATATTATTACTATTCATATTTTCAGATAAATTAAAAATAAAGTTATCTTTTCCTTGGCTACCAGAGATAATATTATTTCCATTATTTATAATAAAAGTATCAGTACCATAACCACCATAGAGAACATTATTTCCTTCATCCACGATTAATGTATCATCACCTGAGCCTGCATATAATAAATCATTGCCACTACCGCTAAAAAGCGTATCATTACCACCATCTCCGAAAAGAATATCATCACCATAAAGGAAATCATGACCAGAACCACCATATAAAATATCATTGCCTTCACGACCTAATAATGTATCGTTTCCTTTTTTACCCCATAAACAATTATCGGCACTATTCCCTGTAATATGATCATCTTTTAGTCCACCTTTAGCATTTTCAATAATAGCATCATATGCAATAGAAATATTACACTGTAATCCACCAACATCAGAAAAAGCACCTTCATTTAAATTAATTTTTTGATTTACATTATATTGTGAAAAATCTAAAGTATCATTACCACCAGCATCCCAAATACAGCTAACTAAAACATCATCAGCCGTATGTAAACTATAATGCTCTCTTTCTGTATTAGAATTAAATCCATAAATTGTATCACCAACACGAGTGGTCATATTTTTCCCATACAATTGCTGGATAACAAAGGTATCCAATATTAATGGATTCATCGGGTAATAACTGCCAAAATCGGCATCTTCTTTTTTCGGTTTTCTATATGCCATAACAGAATGTTTTAGGCTATTTTCTTCAATATCAGGTGACTCTGAATTACTAATGAAAGTATGAGGCAGGCCCAGAGAATGTCCTATTTCATGTATAATCGTCTTTCTTATTCCAGAGCCAATACTCAACGTTTTCTCTTGATTATTTATATGTGCATTACCGTTATTATTTTCATATAATAAAAACCAATCGTCCATTTCTTCAAAATAAGTTTTAATACCATCAGCATTTTTCTTAAATAATTCTAGCTTATTTTTCTCTTCCTCTGTATGTGGTATTTTATTTATAGCATCTATAATTTTCGTTTCAGAAATATTAATCCACACCTGTCCTTCTTGACTGTAATCTTTAAGTTTAGTTATTTTTTTATTTAGCTTTAAATCTTCATTTAAATATAAAGCCACGCCTCGTGTAGCATAGTCATAACATTCTGCAATTTCATTTATATTATTATAAACACCAAGTTTAATGTGTGTGTCATGCTGATTATCTTTTTCTATAAATTGAATATTTGTAATATCACTATATTGCTGCAATGTTTTTCTTATTGCATCTTCTTGTGACTTATTCATGGTTGTTAACGTTTTATACTCATCACCTCTTAATTGACTCCAGTTAGGGAAACTAAATGTGAGTTTAGTAATGACATTACTATCACCTATATTATTATCTTTGAACATAGGCATAGCGTTTTTCATTATATTAACAACAGTATCAAATCCTATGGTCTTTTTTTTATCATTTATATTCATAATATAATAACCTTCTTTAATAATTAACTGAAAGTCTTATTTTACAAATTAAAATAAAATAATATTTTAAAAAAAATACAAATATAAGAAGATGGATTTATTAGCAAAATAAATAATATTAACTGCGAACTATAGTAAGTTAGGGTAATTTCTTACCCTAATTGTGTTTGTACCCACACTTGCACTTGCTTACGGGAAATTTTAATTCCGCCATTTTTTAAGGCTTTCAGGGAGTTGTAAACAAGCAACGGGTCGTTGAAATCCCGCTAATCGAGAGTGATACCACTGTGGTAATTGGTTGATTATTTCAATACTAGCATCGACAACAGCAACAGGGCGTTGCCCAAATTCAGCATCATCAATAGGGACAACAAAAGACTGGCTAACATTGGGATGTGTATTAAGAATTTTTTCTATATCTTCTGGTTGAATACCTTCACCAGCACTGAAAAAAAGATTGTCTAAACGCCCTAAAACACACCATTCATCGGCGATAAAACCGCCTTTATCTCGTGTTGAATACCAACCATCTGCTGTCAGTGATAACGGTTTTAATTTACCATCAAACCAATAACCTAAAGCAATGCTGTCAGATAATATTTGGAGCTCATCATCAACTAACCTAACGTCTTTTCCTTTTAGTGGAAGCCCTACACCAGCTTTACCATCAGCGCGTTTTGCACAAACAGTAGAGGCCATTTCTGTCATACCATAACCACACCAACACTGTATTCCACGATGCTCTGCTTCTTGTGCTAACTCAATGGGGATCATCGCTCCTCCTAATAAAACAGACTTTAAGGTAGTAGACTGTTGATTATCTTGTTGAGCGCTATTTTGTAAGAAACGCCAAAGTTGTGTAGGGACTAAAGAAGCATGAGTGCAACCTTGTAACGCTTTATCAAAAGGATGCATATCACGTACCACTAACATTGCCCCACGTAACAACCAACGCCAAAAAATACCTTGCCCAGATACATGAAATAGAGGTAAAGAGAGCAACCAGCTATCATTTTTTTCAAAAGGCATTAATGATAGAACACCTTCAGCACTGCAAAGATGTGCATCAAACGTATGTACTGCTGCTTTAGGTAAACCAGATGAGCCAGAGGTCAAGATCAGTGTCGCCATACGAGAAGGCACCCATGATACCCCCTCAATTTCATTTTTATGCTGGCGTGATCTGCTATCAAACTTAACACCATTAATATCAAGCAAGGTAGCCTGTAGATCCTGTATTGATTCACTCAAATCAGCATAAAAATCAATGTTTAAATGGGGCAACAAATCATCCAATAAAGATTTAGGGAGTTGTGGATTTAGAGGTAAAACTTTCGCACCACATTGAAAAATAGCGAGTAATATAAAAACAAGATTGATATGATTTTTTCCACGTAACAACACGGTGCTTTGGGTATTAACACCCTGCTTTGCAAAATGGTTCGCTAACTGATTAATATGACAACTTAATTGTTGCCATGTAATAGGCGAATTACCTGAAATGATGGCCGTCTCATTTGGGCTACATTTCGCCCAGTAATGCCACGGCCATTGTTTAAATTGAACTACTGTTGCCATACAGTCTCTAGCTGTTCAAGAGAGATAAGCGGAATATCCACATCTGGCCAAGGACGAATAAGCTGTTGCTTAATTAAATCAACGGTATCAAGTCCTGGAATACTATTAGGTGTTAGCCATTGTGCAATTCTTGCTAATTGAGTAAGCCAAAACTACTTTCAATGCTTGAACTAATAATAGCATCAAGCCCTAAAGCATGTGCTTGCTCAACTAAAGAGCGACAACGTTCAAGGCTTCCCACCAGTGTGGGTTTTATCACAATGGTAGTGACACCTGGTTTGTGGTTTTATTTCAAACCCGTCATCTCGTACTGTTTCATCCCAAGCAATATTAATGCCTGTTGCTTGAGAAAAAGCCAGCGACTCTTCTGGTGTTTTGCAAGGCTCTTCTAAGAATGCAATGCGATCACGCCATGTAGGGTTGACATACTTCGCAAATCCTTCTGCTTTGACTGGTGTCCAGCTTCTGTTCGCATCTAATCTTAATTTTAAGTCTGGAATGGCTTCTAATAGCAGGTTAACAACTATTCCATCACGTACCGCTTCATATAATCCCACCTTGATTTTAGCGACTTTTTCACCTTCCATATCATTAAGGCTTAAAATCAAATCATCAGGATCGCCATTACATAAAGGTGCCACGCGATAGTTTGCCTCTAGTGGCAATGTGCCTTCAAGCTCGGCTAATGCGCAACTTAGACCAAAAGCCACGCTTGGCAATTCACTGTGCTCTGGATTTTCCCCCGTACACCACGCTGTTAACCAAGATTGTGTAGCTTCTTGTGCTTGTTCTAAAGTTTCACGGCTAAACTCAGGAAGAGGTGAAATTTCACCCCATCCTTGTTTTGCCATTTTGCTCTAAACAGACAAGAAAACCATCACGCGTTTTTAGCCTTTGATAGCGCAGAACAACGCCTGCATCTACAGGTAGGCTGAATGAATAGAGTTTGGCGTTTCTCATTATGGGTTACGTTTAAATCGAGAGAAATCAGGTTGACGTTTTTCGTTAAAGGCATTGCGACCTTCTTGACCTTCATCCGTCATATAGAACAGCATAGTTGCATTACCTGCTAATTCTTGCAGACCTGCTTGACCATCACAATCCGCATTTAATGCTGCTTTCAAGCAACGTAATGCCATTGGGCTGTTTTCCAGCATTTCACGACACCAACGAACGGTTTCTTTTTCAAGAGAGGCATAAGGAACTACGGTATTAACCAAACCCATCTCTAATGCTTCTTTTGCATCATATTGGCGGCATAAGAACCAAATTTCACGTGCTTTCTTTTGACCAACAATACGGGCCATATAAGAAGCCCCCCCAACCACCATCAAAAGAACCTACTTTAGGGCCAGTTTGACCAAAAATAGCGTTTTCTGCCGCGATAGTTAAGTCACACATCATATGAAGTACATGACCACCACCAATAGAATAACCTGCGACCATTGCCACAACAGGTTTCGGGCAAGTACGGATTTGACGTTGGAAATCCAATACGTTCAGGTGATGCGTACCGCTATCATCACGGGTATCCGCCGTAGTCCCCACGAATTTTTTGGTCACCGCCTGCACAAAATGCTTTTTCACCGGCCCCCGTTAAAATGATAGTCCCAATTGTATCGTCGTAACGTGCATCAGCTAATGCTTGGATCATCTCTTTCACTGTCAAAGGACGGAAAGCATTACGCACTTGCGGGCGGTTTATCGTAATTTTTGCAATACCATCGACTGATTTGTGGTAGAGAATATCTTCAAAACCTTCAGAACAATCCAGCCATTCAATCGGTGCATATAACTTTTCTTCGCTCGGGTAAAGCATAATTAGGTTCCTTTAACCAAAGAGGGATAAAACATGATTTATCACCGCAGCATAAGCTACAGGCTGAGCCTGATGAGCATTATGACCAGCTTGCGGGATAGTCGTTAATGGTAGCGAATATTGTTGCGCTATCGCTTGAAATTTTTTATCTTTCTCGCCACAAAGCCAAATAAACGGCAAGGTGAGTTGCTGTAATTCAGAGACTAACCAAGGCTGGTGACCTAAAGAGAGCGTCTCTAAACTTTCCGCAATACAAAAACCCGCATTATGGCGACGTTTTTCCACTAATAATTGTCGTCTTTCATCACTTAAATCAGCAAATACAGGTTGTTGGTACCATTGTGTTAATACATCACTAATAGGTTCATCACGAAAACGCTCGGCCCAACGTTTATCATGAGCAATCCGATTTTGTCTTTCTGTTGCATCATATAAACCTGGATTACCCCCTTCAACAATCAGCCCCATAAGCCCTGAAGTATCACCAAAACAGGCGTGATACATTGCAATCCTACCGCCTAAAGAATAACCAATTAACCAATAGTGATTAATACCTTGTGCTTTAAGTGTTTCTGTCAATAATTCACTGGCGTCAACAAAGTTTCTCGCACCAATAGAGGCAGAATTACCATGGCGAGGTAAATCTATTACTAATGATGGATATTCATGGCAAGCCTGAATTACAGGTTCCCATTCACAACCTTCACCTAATAGTCCATGTAGCCAAACTAACCAAGGCCCTTCATTATGGGTATTATATCGCTGACATGCTAAAGTCATGAGATGTTACCTGTTTTACAAGCTGATTTAATGTTTTTGCGCCATCAGTATCATCAACAATTAATTCAATTAATGTGGTTGTTGGTGCCCCTGCCCAACATTCTTGAACAGTGGTTAACAGTGCCTCCCAACTTGTTGGTGATACATAATGCAAGCCAAACATTGCAGCTGCATGTTTGAAATTTAATGAGTGAGGCATACAGTAAAAGCGTTCTCGCTCTGCCTCTGGCGTGGGCAACATTGAAAATATTTGTCCGCCATTATTATTCACTACAATAACCACATTAGGGGCATAAACTTGTTGATGCAACGCTAAGCTATTCAGATCATACAGTGCCGATAAATCACCTAAAATGGTTAATGTTGGCTTTTTTGTTGCGCGGTGAACGCCAGCAGACGTTGAAATCAAACCATCAATGCCACTCGCACCTCGATTACTCATCACAGGATAGCCTTGCGGTAATCGAGCAAATGCATCAATTAATCTGACTATCAGACTATTGCCAACAAATAACTGCCATCACTAGGAAGTAATTTATCTAATTGATGAGCGACCTGTGCTTCACCAAAATAATTCATTATTTTACTTACCTTTTGATAGGTTTGTGTAGCGATATGCATTAATGCGTTAGCCCAAGGTGAATTGTCAACAGCCGGATGTGCGACTAACCATTGCATGGGTGATAACGTAAATTTTTCCCCTGTATGATGGCCGGGATCTAATCGCCCTGGAATAGGGTCAACAATCCAATAAGCGTTGGGAGAACATCCCACTTGCCATTGTAATAAACGTTTACCGGTTAAACTTGAACCAAATTGAATTACGATTTCAGCGTTATTCAGTTCTGATTTTGCTTGTGGATTATTCAACCATAAATCGACACAAGGTAACGGTTGTCCTGTTTGTGATAATACATCACCTAATAAAGGCCAGCCTAATTGTGATGCCCATTTTGCGACTTCAATTCCTTCTTCAGGGCTAATACGTCCTGCGATCACAACACCTTTTTTCTGACGTAACTCATTCCATTGAGGATGTGTTGAAGCCACGTTAAACCGCGTTTCTTGTAACCACGGTTTATCAGTTTGCCACCAATCCCCTAAAGCCTCAGTCCATGGCGTTGATGTCTCAATATCATCACCATATAAAGGTTCAGCAAAAGGACAATTGACGTGTAATGCGCCATGAACCAATATATTCATCGCATTATCAAGTGTAGACACTAACCAGCTTGCAGAAATATCTGTTGTCGGTCGAGGCAAAGAGAGCGTTTGTGAAGGGTGCGTTGCAAAAATCCCTTGCTGACGGATAGCTTGATTTGCACCGCAATCAATTAATTCAGGTGGTCGGTCTGCGGTTAAAAAGATAACACGCTCCCCCGTTAATCCTGCTTCAATTAAGGCTGGATATAAATTAGCGACAGCAGTACCCGATGTCACAATCACAGCAACCGGATCTTTCGTTGCTTTTGCTAGCCCCAAGGCTAAATGCCCAAGCCCACGTTCATCAAAATGCGTATGACATATTTAATTTTTGATTAGCTGCAGCGGCGAGTGTTAAAGGAGTCGAACGTGATCCGGGTGCAATACAGATATGGCGTAAACCATGACGAGTCAAAGCTTCGAGTATAACTTTAGCCCATTGGCGATTAAACGAACTATTAGACATTGATCATCCCAACAACGAAAACCTGCAATGACTATTATAATATCTGTTCCTAAATACTTTTCCTTAGCCTAGTTCAATGAACAGAAGTTTTCGTTAAATAAATCGGTTAAAAAAACACTCAAAAAGTGCATTATTTAGGCGAATTATCCGCCTTATTATCAAAGCGCTCTTTTTTATCGTTAAGAATAAGAATAAATAACGCTACAGAGTTAAAGAATAGCATCAATTAGTTAACAACTAGCAGAAGTTATTTGCAGAGTAGCACTAAATAACTGGCTTTAAAAAACGACTCATCAAAGATGATGATAATTACTGATGCTATTTATTCAAACTGAGATTTTCTGTAAAAAATTAACTTTCTTTTTCTAACAATGTTCGTAAACCTGCAGCTTTATTTTCAATTTCCGTCCACTCTTGTTGTGGATCAGAGCCTGCCACAACTCCCGCACCAGCATACAAAGTCAAGGTATCATCATGCAATTCACCGCAACGTAAGCTTACTGCAAATTCTGCATGAGGGAAGCGATAAATACCCCGCAGAACCCGCATACCAACGGCGCTCAAAGGGCTCATGTTGACGAATAAAAGCACGAGCCACACTACGAGGTAACCCACATACCGCAGCGGTTGGCTGTAATCGTTTTAAACAATCAATATCATCTGAATAGATTAATTTGCCATGAATATAACGACGAAGATGTTGTACTTTACGTAAGCGAATAACATCTGCTGGCGAGACATCAATACCCTCAACACCACCTTGTAAGCGTTGACAAATATCATCAACCACAACCAGATTTTCATGCTGATTTTTTTTGTCATTCATCAACCACTCAGCAAACTCCGTTGCTTGTTGCTCATTATCCGAACTGGCTACCGTTCCAGCCAACGCTTCGGTATACAACATCAACTCATCACGCTTATATAATCTTTCGGGGGTTGAGCCCATAAAGGCATCTGAAGGTGAAAACGCCAGCATATAGTGATAACAATGATGATTGACATCACGACTTGCTTTCATAAATTGAATGGCTTTAAGCGGGTTATCTAATGTTAAGCATGTCGCCCTTGCTGGCACCACTTTTTCAAATAAACCTTGGCTAATTTCATCCAATGCAATATTAAGATAATGAGTCCACTGCTCTTGCGTTAAAGAGTGATTAACTTGCGTCACAGAAACAGAGAGAGGTTCAATATCTTGTGATTGATTTAATGTTTGCAAAAAATCTAAGGAGTCTTTTTTATCTGTCTCACCGAGTAGATTTAAATGAATAGAAAGTTGTTGCTGGTGGCGCCTAATTTCAATTCGAGGTAAAAAAAGGTAAGCATCATCCCCGTTTATTTCATCTATGCGACCAGGAATAATGGTATCCCACGCATTAAGCCCCAAATACGCCACATCATCAATATTTATATCCGACTGATGGGTAACTAAAAATTGGCGAGCGTCTTGAATATGATTGAAACAACATAATTGTCCACACGCCGCCACTTCTTCATGCTCATCACGGTGTTGCCAATAAAATTGCGGATAATATACCTGAGCGGCAAGCCATGAGAGCAATGAAAACGAAACCTCTGATGGCAAGGTGACTTTCAAATGTAAAAGATTACCTTGTGCTGTCAGATCTATTTTTTTAACTTTTTCGTACAGTGGTCGAAAACACAGGATTAACCTTTTCCACTCCAAATACCCACAAACTAATTAAAAGGGAGATTATACGTCTCTATACGAATTATCAAAGGGCTGATTAATTATAACCTTTGTCATTTATCAAAGTTTTGTATTTTTCATGTTACAAAGTAGAAGCGTTAATCTGTAAATCCTAAATAGTAAACAATTCATTCTAAGATAAAGCTGTATAGATAAAAAATCATTATACATAAGAGAGGTTATATGGATACAACCACCTATGAACATGTAGATAAAATTATCGAAGCGCCCGATATTCCTAAAGTTGCACTCGGTTTAATACTAGGAATAGATATCGAAAATGGTCGATTACCTGGGATTGTTACTTCTCATGATTTGATTAAGATAAAATCTTATATTAACAAAGCACTTTCACTTCCTTACAAATTAGAAGATGTTGTCAATTTTATTGGTTACAATGAAATAAGCATACAACAACTCTCCTCTGATAATATTCTGTCTCTTTTTGTTCGAATACGAGAACATGCCTTTGAATGGAATAAAATTGAATATGCAATAAAACAACAAGCTATTGATTTAGAAATTATCGGTAGAGAAATAACGTTCACTGGCGAAAATATCATTTCATTCATTAGTCAAATGCCATTATTAGTTAAAATTTCGACTATTATAAATGATCTTTCTGATCAAGAATTAGCAGGAATTAAATATACTGATCAAGATAAAAAGATTTCGACTCAGCTTATTCATATATTAGAAAGCATGAAAGAAGATATCGAAATTGAACGAGATAAAACGCTTAAGATAAAAAATAGTTTATCTACTTTTAGAAGTAAAATAATGGGAGGGAAAGACAGTAGTAATATACAACATCACTCTATATATCATGAAGTACTTAATAAAAAGAGACTTATTAATGAATTCTACAATAGTAATAATATCTCTCTTACTGATGAGAGAGACTTATTGATTGAAGATATTAAGATATTAAAAGAGGAATATAGAAATTATGTTGGCCTTGCTTTTACAGGGCTTGCGGCCGGTATTATTGGCGTTATTATTACAGGGGGGATTTTTGGTGCTAAAGCTGAAAAAATACGTAAAAAGAGAAATGAATCAATAGAAAAAGTAAAAAGTCTTAATAAGGAGATAGATATTTATACTAACCTATCCCTTCATTTAAACTCCCTTTATATTGAATTAGACGAAATTGAACAGCTTATAGAAGATACGAATATAGCACTTGAACATATTGAATATGTATGGCAAGCCATAATTACAGAAATAGATGCATCAATAAGTAACTTTAATAAAATAAACAATGCGTTAGAGCTTATTAAATTTAGTATTTATTTAGAAAAAATCATTTCACCTTGGTATATGGTTATTGGATATTCAAAAGAAATTTTTACTTCGTTTGATAATGCGCTCTCTTCTTTTTATTCATCAAATTAACAAAAGGAAATTGTTATGAATAATAGTGAAAAACAGATAACACCTGAAATACTATTTGAACATACAAAATTATTTCATGCTTATCGAAATATTCTTTACTTAAGTAACAATAAATGTTACATGAATAACGACTTTAATAATGAATTAACTTTATTTTTAGAAAGAAACAATAAAAACATAGAGAACATTATCTATTTCTCACTTGTTTTAAAAAACAGGCTAAGACAGAAATTACTTAATGATACATTTAAAATAATTAACGAAATTGAGAATGAAATAAAAAAAGACTCACTCGATATCGGTTTAAAAATAAAATTAGAAGAGGAAAAAAAAGAGATATTAGATATCTTTCTAAATGAAGTTGATGAAACAAAAAAAATCATTGATAAACATTATTTATTTCTATTATCAGAGATTAATCAACTCAAAACACAGTTTGTTAATGATAGAGTGATGCCTTTTATTATTGAAAAAGAAAATCTTGTCAGTACATTAACTACTCATATTTCAACATTAGAGTATGAAGCTGAAAAAACAAAACAAGAGCTCAATATCATACGAAAAAGTGAAGATATTTTAAACAAACAGAGCTTTTTCGATCTTTTTAAGGGTTCTATTCCTTTAAAATCAGAAATTGAAGCACTTAACATTGAAAATCAAGAAAAAAAGTATTTTATCTTCATTAATAGAAATACTTAATAAGTTATTTTCCACATTAAATCATGGCTTTTCATACACTAGAGTTGTTGAAACTCGCCATCAACTCACTGCGCTCTGTCTTTCACAAATAAAGCAACTTAATCAATTAAAAAATAAGAAACAAAATACATTATTTACATTAAAGCATTACTATAAATTAACCGATATAGATCCTTTTTTAAGGATATTTATTGAACAGTTAGAATTGTTAAATAAATATTGGGAAATGATCAACTCGCAACTTACAAAATTAAAAAGTAATATATTATTAACAGAAAAAATTCTTACCCCTATTTTTCCATTCCTAGATGATTTTACTTTATATTATGGCAATAAAGGTCAAATCAAAAACACTGAAATTTAATCCATAAAAAACGGCTCTATAAAAAGAGCCGTTTTATTATTTGAATTTTCTATAATTACGATTAATTTACGACGGGCGCAATAATCGCAAAATTTGTCAATTCAATAAGCGGTTGTGGCCATACACCTAATGCGACAACAACAATTGCACAGATTAATGCAACAAATGTCGCCATATTTTGTGATGTTGTGGCAATTGCAGGCGTATTGTCATTGTCTGGTTTACGTAAGAAGACAATAGCAGCGGCACGCAAATAGTAGAATAACCCGATCGCACTACCTAACACGACCATACCTGTTAACCACCATAAGCTTGAGTTAATACCTGCAATAATCACATACAGTTTACCAATGAAACCTAAAGTAATTGGTACACCTGCCAGTGATAACATCATCAGTGACATAACCACAGCAACCGCAGGACGGCGCCAGAATAATCCACGGTAATCTTCTAATGAATCCATCTCACGCTCGCGGTACGGACTTGAAGCTACCGCAATGGCTCCAAATGCCCCTAAACTTGCAAATAAGTAACCGGCTAAATAAATCTCAGCCGTTTCTTGAGCTAAGATAGGGCTATATTGCAATACAATTAATGCCACTAGCAAATAACCGAGATGGGATACAGAAGAGTAGCCTAGTAAACGTTTCACACTTTTTTGCGTTAACGCCATAATATTACCAAACAAGATAGAGGCAATCGCCATGAAACCTAAGATCATACGCAAGGTTTCACTATCCGCCGCTGGCGCTTCTAGGAATAAACGCATCACAACTGCAAAAATACCAATTTTACTTGCAGTGGCTAAGAATGCCCCTGTTGGTGCTGGTGCACCTTGATAAACATCAGGTGTCCATAACTGGAATGGGAATAAAGATAATTTAAACCCAATTCCCACCAACATCATGCCTAAGCCTGCAAGCACTAATGGTTTATGGATATTGCTATCACTTAAGCTTTGTCCCATAGCAGTAAAGGAGAGGTTTCCTGCTTCTGCATAGAGAAGAGCCATACCAAACAGTAAGAAGGAAGATGCTGCCGCTGAAAGCAGCATGTATTTGATACCCGCTTCCAGTGATGGACGTTGTTGGAACGCATAACCGATAAGACCAAATAGTGGCAATGTCAGTAATTCGATACCAATAAACATCGATGCGAAATGGTGAGCTGAAGAGAGTAAAATCCCTCCGATTACGGCAATCGCAATCAGCAAATAAAATTCTTCTTTGTTATCTTGATAACCTTCTAACCAAGGATAAGCAAAAGCGATAGTTCCAAGACCAGAAAGAATAACAAGTGCAGTAAAGAAGCTAGAGTATCCATCAACATGGTAAAGCGTGGTCACATCCACTACACCTAATGCATTAACGTAATAGAGTGATCCCAGCGCAATGATGAAACCCGTTGCTGTCAAAGTGGCAATGGTGAAATGATCGCGTCGCCACGCAATGGACAGCATTACAACCACCACCGTCAATCCGACGATTAATAGCGGTAGCATTGCGATCAATTGTTCAAGAGTTATTGTCATGGCGAATTACGGCCTTACTGTTGAAATAGAAGCGGAATACCAAGTCTGGAGATTTTCCATCGCTGATGCTGAGGTGTCTAACACTGGTTGTGGGAAGAAGCCTAAAATAACCAGTAAAACCACCAACGTGATCAGAATAAAGAATTCTCTCAGATCCAACCCTTTATAGGTTCTTTCAGCTGTTTTCGGTGAACCGTAGTAAGCCTGTTGCATCATCCACAACGCGTAAACAGATGCGAAGACTAAACCAAAGACCGAAATAATGGTGATCAGCTTAAAGTTGCCATAAGTACCAAACAGGATCATAAACTCGCCGACGAAATTACCTGTTCCTGGCATCCCTAAAGAAGCTACCGCAAAGAACAGTGAAAACGCAGGTAAGAAACGAATGCTTTTCCACAATCCACCCATTTGATTCATATCACGCGTACCTAAGCGTTCATACAGCATGCCACACATGATAAATAGACCTGCAGCTGACAAACCGTTAGTGATCATCTGAATGATGGCACCTTGATAAGCCAATACAGAGCCAGCATAAATCGCAATCACGATAAAGCCCATGTGAGAAATACTACTGTAAGCCGCAAGACGTTTAATATCTGTCTGACGAAATGCTAACAGTGCAGCATAAAATACGGTAATTAAACCTAACCACATTGCCACAGGAGCAAGCAACGCTGATGCTTCTGGGAATAATGGCAAATTAAAACGCAATAAACCGTAAGCCGCTGTTTTTAGCAAAATACCGGATAAGTCAACAGAGCCTGCTGTTGGTGCTTCTGCATGTGCATCTGCTAACCAACCATGAACAGGGACGATTGGCATTTTTACCGCAAATGCAGCAAAGAAACCTAACATCAAAATAAATTGCAGTTCAGCACCTAATACTGTGTGTGCTTGCAATAAGGTGTCATAGCTAAACGTCCAAATACCTGTTTTGCTATAGAAAGCGACCGCTAAACCGATAATGGCCAGCAACATTAACAGGCCACTTGCCTGTGTATAAATAAAGAATTTTGTTGCTGCACTAACATGTGCTTTATCGCTACTTCCTTTGTGTCCCCATAAAGAAATCAGGAAATACATTGGGATCAACATCATTTCCCAAAAGAAGAAGAATAAGAACAAGTCCGTCGCTAAAAATACCCCCATTACACCCGCTAAGATCCACAGCAGGTTAAAATGGAAAGCACCTTGTGATGGCTGGTTTTCACCCCACGAAGAGAGCACCGCTAAAATACCTAAAATCGCGGTTAAAACAGTCATCAGCAATGACATACCATCAAGTGCAAATTGAATGTTGATCCCTAACGCAGGGATCCACGGTACAAAGTAATACTCTGTCCAGCGTGGTGCTCCATCGGCACTAAGTAGTTGATAATCGCCCTGCAACCATAGTTGCACAGAAATAACGAGTGTTAATCCCATCGTCAGCAACGCAACCCAGCGAGGAACTTGCGAGCCGATTCGTTCAGCCTGCCAACTTAGCAGGCCACCGATGAAGGGAATAAGTATTAGCCAGGGTAATAACATGGCGCAATGTGTCCCTTAATTAAACCAGAAGCAGCAGAGCGATAACCAGCACTGCACCTAAACCGAGAGAAGCCGCATACCAACGAGCTAATCCATTTTCACTGAAACTTAATCCTTTATTGGTACCTTTAAGCAGATAACCGAACAGATTAAAGAATTGGTTAACAGGATCATTTTGGATAAGCCACGCTGCCCCTTTATAAGGTTTGACAAACAGCACTTCATACAGTGCATCGAATCCCCAAGCATGGAACCACCATGTTGAGAAGAAACGACCTGTACGAGTATTGGCAACCTTAGAAACACATTGACGCTGTTTCAGGTATAACCATGCTGCAATGGCAACGCCTACAATCGCTACCACACCAGAAAGTATTTCTAACACATACTTACCATCATGCGATGCGTTTCCTTCAGGGAAAACAGCACCTAACGGTTGAGTAATTAACGCACCGATAAACGTTGATAACAGTGCTAATACTGCTAATGGGAAAGTATGTGTAAAACCTTTCACTTGGTGTGCTTCGGTTTTGGTTTCACCATGGAATACGATGAAAATCAAACGGAAGGTATAAAGTGACGTAAATAATGCGCCAACTAGCCCCGCTAGCATTAAGTTAAAATGCCCGTTTGAGTACGCACCCCATAAGATTTCATCTTTACTGAAGAACCCTGCTGTTAACAATGGTAATGCGGCTAATGCGCCACCACCAATTAAGAAACAAGCATAAACAAATGGGATCTTCTTACGTAACCCGCCCATCTTAAAGATATTCTGTTCATGGTGGCAGGCGATAATCACAGAGCCTGCTGATAAGAACAGTAATGCTTTAAAGAAAGCGTGAGTCATTAAGTGGAAAATTGCCGCATCCCAAGCTTGGGCGCCTAAAGCCAAGAACATATAACCAATTTGGCTCATGGTTGAATAGGCAAGAATACGTTTGATATCTGTTTGTACTAACGCAGCAAAACCCGCTAAAACTAATGTGATTGCACCGATAATACCAACTAATTCCAGCACATCTGGAGCCATTAAGAATAGCGCATTGCTACGTGCCACTAAGTACACACCCGCTGTAACCATGGTTGCAGCGTGAATTAATGCAGATACCGGTGTTGGGCCTGCCATAGCATCCGCTAACCAAGTTTGTAATGGAAGCTGTGCAGATTTACCTACGGCACCGCCTAATACCATTAACATTGCCCAGTTAATGACACTTGAGCCTACTGCTAATTGTTCAGGAGCAAGCACTGCCATTTCACGGAAGCTCAATGTCCCTAATTGGTCAAACAGGATAAACATACCAATCGCTAAGAATACATCACCGATACGCGTTACAATAAACGCTTTCATCGCCGCTGCGCCATTAGCAGGATTGCTATAATAGAAACCAATTAACAGGTAGCTACATAGACCAACCCCTTCCCACCCCATATACATCAACATCATGTTATCAGCCAGTACTAAAACAACCATACTTGCGATAAATAAGTTGGTATAAGCAAAGAAACGAGAATAGCCTTCTTCGCCACGCATATACCACGATGCATACATATGAATAAGGAAGCCAACACCGGTAATAACACCCAGCATGGTTAATGAAAGACCGTCAAGAACCAGCGTGAACGGAATATTAAAATTCCCTGCTGACATCCAGTTCCATAAAGTCAGAACAGAAGTTTCTTGCCCATTGGCAAAAAAATCCATCCCCACCCAAAGTGTCACTAACGCCGATAAACCAACCGAGCCAGTACCAATCCATGCAGATACGTTTTCAGACCAACGACCACGTGAGAAAGCAAGCAGTAAAAATCCCAGCAGTGGTAGCAGAATGGTTAAATAGAGTATATTCATCCGCGCATCTCACTAACTGTATCAATATTGATGTTTTGGCGATGTCTATGAAGCTGTAACAACAATGCCAAACCAATACTTGCCTCTGCCGCTGCCAAGCTGATTGCCAGAATATACATTATCTGACCATCTGTTTGACCCCAAAAGCTACCCCCGACAACAAACGCCAGTGCAGCTGCATTAATCATAATTTCTAGTCCGATCAACATAAACAACAGGTTGCGGCGAAGTACTAAGCAGGTAAAACCTAACACAAACAGTACCGCAGCCAAGATCAAACCATGTTGAAGAGGTATCATTTTTGCTCCCCTGCGTTTTCGTTTTCAACGAGATCGTCATGGCTCTGATCACGACCAATGTGATAAGCAACAATCAATCCAGACAATAAGAGAACAGATGCTAACTCAACAGCCAGAATATACGGCCCAAATAAGCTAATACCGACCTCTTTCGCGCCAATCACTTCTCCAGCAATTTCGCCGTGAGTGACACTACTAATGGCATAAATTAACACCGCTAATAGCGCCAAAGATAAAAGTGCAGGTCCAATCCAAAACTTCGGTTGTAGCCACTTTCTCTCTTGATCAACGACAGATTTACCTAAGTTGAGCATCATTACCACGAAAACGAACAACACCATAATGGCGCCAGCGTAAACAATGATTTCTAATGCTCCTGCAAAATAGGCACCTAACGAGAAGAAAACCACAGAGAGTGCAATCAAGGAAATCACCAAGTACAACAGTGCGTGTACTGGATTGGTATGAGTGATAACTCTCAATGTTGCAAGGATGGCAATCAGCCCCGCGATGTAAAATGCAAATTCCATGAATATCGCTCCTTACGGTAACAGGCTTTTGACATCGATAGGTTTAGCTTCATCATCTGCTTCACCTTTGTCTTTGCCATTAATCGCCATACCTGTTTTACGGTAAAAGTTATATTCAGGATATTTGCCGGGTCCAGAAATCAACAGATCGTCTTTTTCATAAACCAGATCCTGACGTTTAAACTCACCCATTTCGAAATCCGGCGTTAATTGCAACGCCGTTGTTGGGCAAGCTTCTTCACATAAACCGCAGAAAATACAGCGAGAAAAGTTGATACGGAAAAATTCCGGATACCAACGGCCATCTTCATGTTCTGCTTTCTGTAATGAAATACAGCCAACTGGACAGACTGCTGCACACAAGTTACAAGCAACACAGCGCTCTTCACCATCGGGATCACGCGTCAATACAATACGTCCACGATAGCGTGGTGCAACATTGACAGGTTCTTCCGGGTACATCTGTGTTTCACGTTTGGCGAAAGCGTGTAAGCCAATCATCCAAATGCTTCGTACCTGGGTGCCGAAACCAGTCAATAACTCTTTTAAAGTCATGGTTCAATCACCCCTTATTGAGCGTTGTAAAGTATCACTGCAGCAGTTACCAGCAGATTGATAAGCGTTAACGGTAAGCAAATTTTCCAACCAAAAGACATCACTTGGTCGTAACGCGGACGCGGTAACGAAGCACGAATAAGAATAAACATCATCATGAAGAATCCTGTTTTCAGTGCAAACCAAATGAATGACGGTAAGAAAGGACCTTGCCAACCACCAAAGAATAACGTCACGATAAGACCTGATACCGCAACGATCCCGATATATTCACCGACAAAGAACAAACCGAATTTCATACCGGAATATTCAATGTGATAACCATCCGCAAGCTCTTGCTCTGCTTCTGGTTGGTCAAATGGATGACGGTGACAAACAGCAACACCGGCAATCGCAAACGTAATAAAACCAAAGAATTGTGGAATAACATTCCACATATTCGCTTGTGAATTCACAATATCTGTCAAGTTAAAAGAACCTGCTTGAGCAACAACCCCTAAGATTGAGAGTCCTAAGAACACCTCATAACTTACGGTTTGTGCTGACGCACGCATTGCACCTAACAATGAATATTTATTGTTACTTGACCAACCTGCAAATAACACGGCATAAACCGCGATACCCGCAACCATCAAGAAGAATAAAATACCAATGTTTAAGTCAGCAACAACCCATGTTGAACTAACCGGTACAATGGCAAATGACAGCAATAAAGATGAAAACGCAATTACTGGTGCTATGGTGAAGATAAAGCGGTCAGCAAATTTTGGGATCCAGTCCTCTTTAAAGAACATTTTGATCATATCCGCGATTAGCTGTGCTGAACCTGCATAACCTACACGGTTAGGCCCATAACGATTTTGGAATAACCCCAGTAATCGGCGTTCCCCCATACTCATAAAAGCACCACAGGTGACCACGACAAGCAAGATCACCACGGCTTTTAGAACAGTGAGTAAAATCTCTGTAACTTCAGGAGATAACCAGCTCATTATGCAATACCCCGCAGTTGACGAACCGATACACCCACCAGCGATGGAGAAATACCTGCCATACCTAACGGCAAGCCGATTTGACCTTGAGTCAGGTGAGCACTAATTTTCACAGGTAAGGTGAATTCACGACCTTCATAAGTAAACATCGCTTGCTGACCTTGAGTTAACGCTAATGCTTGTGCATCAGATTCGCTCAATGTCAAATAAGCGGTTTCCATACGAGATTGGATAACTTCCGCGCGTTGCGATAACTCTTCACTCCCAAATAAACGGTAGTAAGGTGCGACAATCCATTGATTTTTCTGGGCATTAAATGGCGCAGGAATATCTGTGAAGTAGTCAAGTGTATTATCACCACTTTCGATTAAGCGTACACCCGGATCGCCAAAGCGTAAGCTCCCACCCACTTCTGCTTGGAATTTGTTCCATGCTTGAGGTGAGTTCCAACCCGGAGCCCATGCAAATGGAATTTGTTGGCGAGGTGCTGTTGGGCTGTTATTACCTTCCATTGAGAATGCAAATGGCGTATCGATATCTTTTGGTTGGCGTTGTTCATGAACAGATACATTTGCCAACATGGAAGTACGACCACTGTAACGATGTGGCTCACGCGCTAGTTTTTGACCACGTATACGGAATGACGCATTCGGGGCTGCATCAACAATGCCTGCAAACTGAGGAAGACTTGTTGCACAATGCTCAATCACATCGTCTAACTGAGTCCAATCTAACGTTCTTTCATGCCATTGTGAATCAACTGCACTTAACCAACGCCAACTTTCATGCATCACCACTTCTTTGTTATAGAAAGAAGGTTCGAAAACTTGGAAGTAACGTTGTGCTCTACCCTCTTGACTCACCATTGTTCCGTCGCTTTCAGCAAACGAAGATGCAGGAAGAACCAGATGTGCTTTCGCCATAATTTCTGTTTGCTGGTGGTCAATAACAATTAAGTTATCAACTTTCGCAATCGCATCATCAATCATGTCGGCATCGTAATGGCGATATAAGTCATTTTCCATAACAACAACGGTGTCAGCTTGACCACTGCGCATAATTTTTAAAGCATTATCAATAGGTTGCGCATTAATCATGGCAAGCCCCATGCTGTTTGCATCATCAGCAACAAACGAAAGCCCTACTTCATTACCTTTTGCTTTTAATGCAAACGCAATGTTGGCAGCAGCTTTAATAACGTCTTCGCTACCTGCATGACTACCACTGATAATTAGTGGTTTTTTCGCTTGAGAAAGTGCTTGAACAACCATCTCGATATGTTTATTCAGCGCTTCATCAATGCCATCAACCGCAGGTGCTTCACCATTAATGTTATTGGCAATTGCAAAACCTAAGCGTGCTTGATCAACAACCGGGGCGCGATAACTCCACGCAGCAACATCATCAAGACGAGTTTCATCAACATGAGTCACAAACAGAGGATATTTCGCACGTTGCCCGATATTCATAATCGCAGCAATTTGCCAGTCAGCAACTTTTTGAGCGGCAGCCATTTCGCGTGCTTTACCTTTCACTGCTTGGCGTACAGACAATGCCATACGAGCACCGGTTTGCGTTAAATCTTCACCTAACACTAAAACCGCATCGTAATCTTCAATTTCACGCAGAGATGGCGTATGAACACCACCTTTCTGTAAAATCTCTAGCATTAATGTCAAACGTTTCTGCTCTGATGCAGAAATACCGCTATAGAAGTTTTCAGCCCCCACAACTTCACGTAATGCAAAGTTACTTTCGATACTTGCACGTGGTGAGCCAATGCCGATAATACGCTGGCTTTTCTTCAGCATATCCGCGGCAGCTTGAGTTGCTTGTACAGCATTGATCTCTAACCAGTTACTTCCTAAACGTTTTTTAGGTTGGCGAGGTCGACTTGCTAAATTCACATAACCATAGCCAAAACGACCACGGTCACAGAGGAAATAGCGGTTCACTGTCCCGTTATAACGGTTTTCAATACGACGTAGTTCGCCATAACGCTCACCTGGGCTTGTATTACAGCCCATGCTACAGCCTTGGCAAATACTTGGTGCAAACTGCATATCCCACTTACGGTTATAACGCGATGAGTGAGTTTTATCAGTAAATACACCTGTCGGACAAATTTCAACTAAGTTACCCGAAAATTCGCTCTCTAATGTGCCATCTTCAACACGACCAAAGAAAACGTTGTTATGCGCACCAAAAACACCTAAATCAGTACCATCAGCATAGTCTTTGTAATAACGAACACAGCGATAACAAGCAATACAACGGTTCATTTCATGAGAAATAAACGGTCCCAGATCTTGGTTTCTATGTGTACGCTTTGTAAAGCGATAGCGACGCATAGTGTGACCTGTCATTACCGTCATATCTTGAAGGTGGCAGTTGCCTCCTTCTTCACAAACTGGACAGTCATGAGGATGGTTTGTCATATACCATTCAACAACGCTTTCACGGAATTTCTTCGCTTCTTCGTCATCAATAGAAATAAACGTGCCATCAGTCGCGGGTGTCATACAAGACATCACTAAACGACCGCGGGTATCCTCAGCATTTTGATACTGCTTAACCGCACACTGGCGGCAAGCGCCAACGCTTCCCAGCGCTGGGTGCCAGCAAAAATAAGGAATATCTAAGCCTAAATTAAGACAGGCTTCTAACAGGTTATCAGCCCCGTTAACTTCATATTCTTTGCCGTCTACATGAATCGTAGCCATAGTCAGCATGCTTCCCAAAGGCCTGCACAGCAGGCGTTAAACCTAGAATGTGTCGTGAAAAATTACCAGCGGCTTTTCAGCAAGTTAGGCTGAATACCTCTGATCAAGTTGGCATTGGTATAATCTTCTTGAATAATGCCCGCTTCAAATTCTTCACGGAAATATTTAATGGCGCTTTGTAAAGGTTCTACTGCACCCGGTGCGTGAGCACAGAATGTGTGTCCTGGACTTAAAGAACGACATAAATGCTCAAGGGTTTCAATATCACCAGGACGACCTTTACCGTTTTCTATCGCACGTAAGATTTCGACACTCCATGGCAAGCCATCACGACAAGGTGTACACCAGCCACAAGATTCGCGCGCAAAGAATTCTTCTAAGTTGCGCGTTAATGAAACCATATTAATTTCATTATCTACCGCCATCGCAAGCGCTGTGCCTAAACGGCTACCTGCTTTGGCAATCGTGCCAAAATCCATTGGGAGGTCGAGGTGATCTTCAGTGAGAAAGTCAGTACCTGCTCCCCCTGGTTGCCATGCTTTCAATTTAAGGCCATCACGCATACCGCCTGCGTAATCTTCAAGGATCTCACGCGCTGTTGTACCAAAGGGTAATTCCCATAAGCCCGGAAATTTCACGCGACCTGAGAATCCCATTAATTTAGTCCCCGCATCTGGGCTTTTGCCTTCACTTAAGCCGATATACCAATCTTTACCGTGTTCAATAATCGCAGGCACGTTACACAGTGTTTCGACGTTATTGACACAAGTTGGTTTACCCCATGCGCCTGATGTTGCGGGGAATGGAGGTTTAGATCGCGGGTTCGCACGACGACCTTCTAATGAGTTGATTAAGGCTGTTTCCTCACCACAGATGTAACGACCTGCGCCTGTATGAACAAACAATTCAAAATCAATACCTGAACCAAAGATGTTTTTACCAAGAAAGCCTGCTGCTTTTGCTTCCTCGATTGCGTGACGTAAATGCTTAGCGGCTTCAACATATTCACCTCGAAGGAAAATATAACCACGATAAGCTTTTAGTGCGTGAGCACCGATAATCATCCCTTCAATTAACAGATGAGGAAGTTCTTCCATTAAGAGACGGTCTTTATATGTTCCCGGCTCCATTTCATCTGCGTTACAAAGGATGTAACGGATATTCATGCTTTCATCTTTTGGCATCAGGCTCCATTTCAAGCCTGTTGAGAATCCAGCACCACCACGACCTTTTAGACCAGCATCTTTAACTTCAGTGGTCACTTCCGTCGGTGACATACCTTTTAATGCTTTTTCTGCCGCTTTATAACCGTTTTTAGCACGGTATTCATCCAACCATACAGGCTGACGATCATCGCGTAAGCGCCACGTTAGCGGGTGCGTTTCTGCGCTACGAATAATCGGTTTTGCTCCCGAAATTGCTGTCATGGATACTGCTCCAGTAACGTTTCAATCTCTTCAGGTTTAACAAAGCTGTGAGTATCGTCATCTACCATCATAGTAGGACCTTTATCACAATTACCTAAACAGCAGGTTGGCAGTAATGTAAAGCGACCATCTGGTGTTGTTTGACCTGGAATGATATTAAGATGCTTTTCAATTGCTGCTTGAATGCCTTGATAACCTGTAATATGACAAACCACGCTGTCACAAAAACGAATAATGTGACGACCAACGGGTTGACGGAAAATTTGGCTATAGAACGTAGCAACGCCTTCAACATCGCTAGCAGGGATCCCAAGAACATCCGCAATCGCATAAATTGCGCCATCTTCGACCCATCCACGGTTCTTTTGCACAATTTTCAGTGCTTCAATAGATGCGGCTCGCGGATCTTCGTAGTGATGTTTTTCTTGTTCAATTTCAGCGCGTTCTTCTTCAGTTAATACAAACGTCGCTTTCTTTGAGTGCGTGACATCAACAATTTCAATCTGCACAGCATCATCTTTTTGGTTTAATTCATTTTGCATGATTAACGATCCACATCCGACATTACAAAATCAATACTTCCCAGATACACAATCAAGTCAGAAACCAAGCTACCGCGGATAACCGCTGGGATTTGTTGTAAATGAGCAAAGCTAGGCGTACGAATACGTGTACGGTAGCTCATTGTGCTGCCATCACTGGTTAAGTAATAGCTGTTGATCCCTTTAGTGGCTTCAACCATCTGGAATGATTCATTAGCAGGCATAACCGGGCCCCATGAAACCTGTAAGAAATGGTTAATCATCGTTTCGATATGCTGTAATGTGCGCTCTTTAGGTGGAGGCGTTGTCAGTGGATGGTCTGCTTTAAATGGCCCTTCTGGCATATTTTTATAGCACTGTTCCAAGATGCGTAAGCTTTGGCGTAACTCCTCTACTTTTAGCATTACACGATCGTAACAGTCACCATTACTTGCGACAGGGATTTCAAATTCAAAGTTTTCATAACCTGAATATGGACGCCATTTACGTACGTCAAACTCCACTCCTGTTGCACGAAGACCCGCACCTGTAACACCCCACTCTAACGCTTCTTTCGAGTTATAGGAGGCAACACCGATAGTGCGGCCTTTCAAGATGCTATTTTGCAGTGCTGCTTTTACGTAAGAATCTAGACGTTTTGGCATCCAATCTAAAAATTCACGTAATAAGCGTTCCCAACCGCGAGGTAAGTCATGAGCAACACCGCCAATACGGAACCATGCTGGGTGCATACGGAATCCGGTAATCGCTTCAACAATGTTGTAAACTTTCTGACGATCAGTAAAGGCGAAGAACACTGGCGTCATGGCGCCAACGTCTTGGATAAAAGTACTGATATACAATAAGTGACTATTAATACGAAATAGCTCAGATAGCATGACACGAATGACTTTAACGCGTTCAGGCACTTCAATACCGGCAAGTTTTTCCACTGCAAGTACATAAGGCATTTCGTTCACGCATCCGCCAAGGTATTCGATTCGGTCTGTATATGGGATATAGCTGTGCCAAGATTGGCGCTCACCCATTTTTTCAGCACCACGGTGGTGGTAACCCCACATCAGGTACACAGTCGACGATTTCCTCGCCATCAAGCTGAAGAATAATACGGAATGCACCGTGAGAGGATGGATGGTTAGGGCCGAGGTTTAAGAACATAAAGTCCTCATTCTCCGTACCGCGCTTCATCCCCCACTCTTCAGGTTTAAATGTCAGCGATTCCATTTCCAGATCCTGCTTCTGCTTTGTCAGCACATAAGGATCGAACTCTGTCGCACGCGCAGGATAATCTTTACGCAGTGGATGACCTTCCCAATCAGGAAGCATCATTATACGGCGTAAATTTGGGTGCCCATTAAAGACAATCCCAAACATATCCCAGACTTCACGCTCATACCAATTCGCGTTAGGAAAGAGAGATGTGATAGTCGGAACATTAAGATCATTTTCACTTAATGCGACTTTCAACATAATATCTTTATTACGATCGATTGATATCAGATGATAGAAAACGGAAAAGTCTGCTGCTGGTAAGCCTTGACGGTGTGTACGAAGACGCTCATCAAAGCCATGCATATCAAACAGCATGACATAAGGTTTTGGTAAAGATTTGAGGTATAGCATTACCTCAATGAGTTGTTCCCGCTTAACCCAAACAACTGGCATGCCAGTACGAGTAGGCTGGAACGTAAACGCATCTGGCCCAAATTTCTGACGCAGTTCATTAACCACCTGATCATCAATATGATCGGTCGTTTCCCACGCTGGCCGAGCGCCTTTTTGCGCTATCTGATCGGTCATTTCTATTCACCACAACGTTGATCAGGGTTACTATGATCGCAACACATTGCTCTGGTTACGTCTTAGGCAAAAGCCTTTAAATTTCGTCAGGAGTACGCAGATTTTTAACTGCGATACGCTCACCGTGTTTTCTTTCTCGTTCTGATTGCATATTGGCACGGTAAACGCCTTGGTCGCCGACAACCCATGATAATGGGCGACGTTCTTTTCCAATGGACTCTTGTAATAACATTAATGCTTGCATATAAGCTTCAGGGCGTGGCGGGCATCCAGGAATATACACATCAACAGGGATAAACTTATCCACACCTTGCACTACAGAATAGATGTCGTACATACCACCAGAGTTAGCACATGCCCCCATAGAGATAACCCATTTAGGCTCCAACATCTGATCGTATAAACGTTGAATAACAGGTGCCATTTTCGTAAAGCAAGTCCCCGCAACCACCATAAAGTCAGCTTGACGAGGGGATGCACGTAATACTTCTGAACCAAAACGTGCTACGTCATGCACAGCCGTAAATGACGTCACCATTTCAACGTAACAACAAGAAAGACCAAAGTTATATGGCCATAAAGAGTTTTTCCGTCCCCAGTTCACAACGTCATGCAACGCATGTTCCAGTTTTCCCATATACACGCTGCGATGAACGTGAGCATCTAATGGGTCACTGACGATTTCCTGTGATTGCAGGGGATAACGGTCATTCTCACCGTTCGGATCGATGCGGGTGAGTGTATAATCCATTTCTAATGCCTCGCTTATTACTGCTGCGGATGTTTGCCGCTGGTTAATCGAACATGGCTTTTACTCGCAGTTTCACGGCGAGAACGGACAGGCGTCCAATCTAATGCGCCTATGCGAACCAAATAGAATAATCCAGCTAATAAAATAGCGATGAAGACTGATGCTTCAATAAAGCCTAACCAGCCGACTTCACGAACGGAAACAGCCCAGGCATAAAGAAACAGTGCTTCAACATCGAAAATAACGAAGAACATGGCAACTAAATAGAATTTAGCCGACATGCGCAGACGAGCGCTGCCAACAGAATCAAGACCTGATTCATAAGGAACATGTTTTGCCCTTGCTTGTGCGCGTCCGCCTAAATAGCGGGCACCCAACAACATGAGCGAACATAACCCCAATGCGCCTATGAGGAAGACAGCAAATGCCCAGTGATGGGCGATAACTTCGGTGGTTGTAGACATACTCATTGCTTACTCATCAAAGGTGGTGTCAATTAACCAACTCTTATCCGGCGGTTTACACCACATTTCTAATTACGAAAAAAAAGGCGAATTAAACAGACTTGCTAATTAAAGAAATAATAACAGTCTATTTATACCTTTCTTCTTTTTTGGAAAACTTTGCGACAAATCACTCAGTTTTCCATCGCGATTTAACAAATTTAACACTCGTTTTTAACATACAATTACTGGCTAATGCTAAAACGTGTCAGTCAACCTACAAATTTTCTGCTAACACGCTTAGTCTAACCGATAATTCGATTTTACTACACCAGTATCTCAGGAAAAACCTGACTCAATACAGGCAAATGTGCCTTATTTTTTTGATCAAACTCACAAAATAGTCGAAAAAATACTTAATCAGTTTAAAATTTATCCAAATTTTAACAAATTAACTTTCCAATATTGTGGAGGAGGTCAAATATCCATTTTGATTTGTGTTTTTATTCTCTTAAAACCTAGACAATCTTTTTATTTGTTAACAAATCCTACAACTGATTAACCAGGGGGGAAGGTAAACATTTTTTTAACACGTGGTTGAGAGGGTTATGGAATGAAATGTCACAAAGATGAATACATAAATCAACATAAATATTAACATAATGTTACTATCCACCAAAATGATAATAAAAAAACGGGAGTAAATGCGTTTAATTGCATCTATTCCCGTTTATCATTATTTATCACTACTCAGTCTTATTTGACTGTTTTTTTAATCTTTAATTTTTGTGTTCTAACACACAATATTTACACAATTATTAATATGATTATTCCAGTTCCGTAGAGTTGATATCTTCAGGAGCAGTGACAGTATAAGGTGTTTTCTTGTTTTCAATTGCATTGAATACAGTTAACACCGCTTCATTTTGTTCATCAAAGTTACGATATAACCAATATTGTGTTTCAGGTAAACGCGGTAAACCTTCGCTTTCACCTAAAATACGTAAATCGGCATTTTGCATTTCAAGTGGACGCGCTGTAATACCCACTTCTGCATTTACAGCAGCACGAACAGCAGATAAAGAGGCTGCTTCATAAGCAATACGCCATTGAATACCCGCATCATCGAGTGTATTCGTTGCTAATTGACGAAACGGATTCGTTTCATCCATGACAACTAAAGGGATAGGTTCATTCATTTGTACTTGGAAATCAGGCGCACAGTGCCATAACACGGGTGCTGTACGTAATGCTGTACGTGGATGATGCCCAATCCGTGCCGTTGTTAATGCTAAATCAATTTCATGATTATCTAACATTGTTTCAATATATTGAGAACGCTTAATACGGACATCAACCGCTAAACGTGGATACACTGATGCGATACGGTTTAATAAAAAAGGTAATAACGTATCAACAGAGTCGTCAGAAGCACCAATACGTAGCTCTCCTTCCGCATCGCTATACGTTAATGACGCAGTTGCATCATCGTTTGCACGTAAAATTTGGACGCGCATAACCTAATAATTGAAGGCCATGCTCTGTAAGTAATTTATTACGACCATGACGGGCGAAAAGCTCTCTGCCCACCAATTGCTCTAAACGTTGCATCTGCTGGCTAACAGCAGACTGGGTTCGACATACCGCTGCAGCTGCAGCTGCAAACGTGTTTAAATCTGCTACAGCGACAAACGTTCTAAGCAGATCGAGGTCGAGATTCATTATCGGACGATTTGCATTAATCATTGTTTATTCTTCACTTATTTTTGATTTTTAAATTACATATACCTGGTGTTTTTTATCAAAAGTCTAAAAAAGACTTCAGATTTAGACAGTACTCTACTCTGAAAAAGAGAGCAAAGACATACAGATTACTTTACATTTGTTTCTTATCGTTTACACCTCCTAGATAGAAAGGAATTGCATATTTTTGTAACAAATTAAATTTTATTATCATTTTAAGCATTCACAAGAAAGAACTGTATACCATCATCACAAGTTAGACATGGATCATACTATATTGCTTTCTCATGCATAATTTTTAACATTTTGAAAATAATTTAAATTACCTTAACTATGCACTCCAATTTAAGTATCTTCCCCTATAAATTAAATTTAAGATTTAAATTTAATTTATACTTAAACTGATTGATTGCTATAGAATAAAGTAGATTTAACCATATTATTTGAAAATTTAATATATTAAGTCAGATAATACAAACCCGATAAAATTATTCAATAATTGATTATGCAACATTTCGTCTACCTGCCTACCACATCAACTTATCTCTGATCACCACACTAAAAAGCCCCCTCTCTTCGGAATAATAGTCTGGTTTTAAATTTAAAAGTAAAACATAACACCAACATAAGCGATACAATCAGTTATCAAAATAGTATTCTAAGAATAAACTGACCTTTTACACCAAAAATTACCTAGCATCTTCAAAAGTTTGTAACGTAAGAGTACAGTGATAGAACAGTTATTTGCTGGGACAGCCTTTTTATTCGTATCTTTCTATATGAATAGTCATTGGCGATAAATGTCGTTAAGTCGCCACAGCGGAGATACACGTCAGACCCTATTAGGTAAACGCGCTATGAATCAAATTAAAAAATCAAATAAACTCGAACATGTCTGTTACGACATTAGAGGTCCGGTTTTGCAAGAAGCAAAACGTCTGGAAGAAGAAGGTAACAAAGTTTTAAAACTCAATATTGGTAACCCGGCACCTTTTGGCTTTGAAGCACCTGATGAGATCTTAGTAGATGTTATTCGTAATCTACCAAGTTCACAGGGCTATAGTGATTCGAAAGGGCTGTTCTCTGCGCGTAAAGCTATCATGCAGCATTATCAAGCTCGTGATATGCGTGATGTCACTGTTGAAGACATCTATATTGGTAATGGTGTTTCTGAATTAATCGTACAAGCAATGCAAGCCTTATTAAATAATGGTGATGAAATGCTTGTACCAGCCCCTGATTATCCTTTATGGACGGCTGCTGTTTCTCTCTCTGGGGGAAATGCGGTTCATTATATGTGTGATGAACAACAAGGTTGGTTCCCTGATCTCGATGATATTCGCAGTAAAATTACAAAAAACACCCGTGGTATTGTGATTATCAATCCAAACAATCCAACAGGTGCGGTATATAGTAAAGATATTTTACTGGAAATCGTTGAAATAGCCCGTCAACATAACCTTATTATCTTTGCCGACGAAATCTACGATAAAATTCTCTATGATGATGCAGAGCACCACTCTATTGCAGCGATGGCGCCTGATTTATTAACAGTCACTTTTAATGGTTTATCAAAAACCTATCGGGTTGCTGGTTTTCGTCAAGGTTGGATGGTATTAAACGGCCCTAAAAAGCATGCTAAAAGTTATATTGAAGGCTTAAATATGCTAGCTTCTATGCGTTTATGCGCCAATGTCCCGATGCAACATGCCATTCAAACAGCATTAGGTGGCTATCAAAGTATTAGTGAATTTATTCTGCCAGGTGGCCGTTTATACGAACAACGTAATCGCGCTTGGGAACTCATCAATCAAATACCAGGTGTATCTTGTGTTAAACCAATGGGTGCATTGTATATGTTCCCTAAAATTGACTTACATCGCTACAGTATTAAAGACGATCAGAAAATGATCCTTGATTTATTACTGCAAGAAAAAGTGCTATTAGTGCAAGGTACAGCGTTTAACTGGCCATACCCAGACCATTTCCGTATTGTCACCCTTCCTCGTGAAGATGATTTAGATATGGCAATTCAAAAATTTGGTCGTTTTATTGTGGGTTATCACCAATAAAATTATCTTTTATTAGAACAAAACGCAGTATAACAATCCGTTATATTGCGTTTTTTATTTTCTTTTTTATTGGCGTTTACATCTGATGGCTATCCACTCACAATAATGCCTTCAATCACGCAATTGGGAGATATTATGAGTTACTTTTTTGCCCACCTTTCTCGCTTAAAACTCATTACTCGTTGGCCTTTAATGCGTAATATTCGCCAAGAAAACGTTTCTGAACACAGTTTACAGGTCGCTTTCGTTGCCCATGCCTTAGCCATAATTAAAAATCGGTTGTTTGACGGTAATGTCAATGCAGAACGTATCGCATTACAGGCGATGTATCATGATGCCAGCGAAGTGATCACCGGTGATATGCCAACACCGATTAAGTACCATAATCCACAAATTGCTCATGAATATAAAAAAATAGAAAAATACGCACAGCAAAAATTGATTGAAATGTTACCCGAAGAGTTACAAGACGATTTTCGTCCTCTTATCGATGAGCAACGACATAGTGAGGAAGAAACCTTTATCGTAAAACAAGCCGATAGCTTATGTGCTTATTTAAAATGCCTTGAAGAATTAGCTGCGGGCAATAGCGAATTTAATTTAGCTAAAAATCGCTTAGAAAAAACCTTAGCGGAGAGAAATAGCCCTGAAATGGACTATTTTATGAGCGTTTTTGTGCCAGGCTTTAGTTTATCTCTAGATGAGATTAGTGAGTAATTAAGTAAAACATTTTTATAAAAAGGTGAGTGATAACAATAATCACTCACCTTAAAATTTGAGGCTGTAATTTAATTTTTATTGATTTAATGATATGAATCAATCTTCATTTTTCACTCTGTCTTTATCAGGATTAATATCATTATCACTTATATTTTTTATATTTTCCATTTCCCTTATATTTTCTGCTAAAAGCTTCAATGTATTGGATTCAAAACTTACGATCAAACCTTCTGTTAATTTATTTAGTCTATCGATTTTGCTATTATCTTTACCAATAACTAAATTTCTTATTCCTTTCACACCTCGCATAAACATATTACTTCTATTGATACTTTTTGTTTTTCCCATAGCAAGCTTTATTATATCATTTTTATTTTCATAAAGTTTTAGTGCTTCCATATAATCTAATGCTTGGTCAATTGCCGAATTAACTGTTTCCAATCGCTTTTCTGAGTTCAATGTAGCAGCAAACTCTAGACCTTTATCTTTTATCATTTTCTCAATAATATTTTCAGCTTGTTCTAAATTAACATGAATATTATTATCATTAAGATAATTTTGAGTTATTCCTTGGAAGATATCATGTGTATTTAAATCACTTTTATTTCTAACGATATTTTTATTTTTAAAATCATTAACAAGTTCAAAAAGGTTTTCTATTTTTTTATCAAACTTATTTGACCCCATTGTTTTTAATATATTCTTCGCTCTGTTAGTGATGTTTAATTTATTTTTTCTAGCATCTATATATCCTTGGTATTTCTCATTTAAATAATCCTTTACATACTCAACAGAATCATTCTTATTATTATTTTCTAATATAGAAAATATTATTGCCTCATCAGCATATTTTAATTCTAATGAAATAGAAAAATCACTCATTGCTTTTGATGATTTATTATGAAACTCAGGTGCTAATGAGGTGAAATTATTATATTTTGATAATATTTCATTCCCCACACTTTCTTTATTATTATTAATCAAACTATTCGCAATCAATCCTTTAAAAACAGTATGACGTGTAGAAATAGCCTGTTTTATCTGTTTTAAATCATCGCTAACACTTTGAGTCATATTTTTATTGTGCTCATTAGAAAAAACACTGTTTTTATTATTCACTCTTGTTGTTGATTTACCCTGAATATTTTTTTCTATTATTAACTCTTTTATTTTACCACTTAATACTTTATTACTTTCTTCTGAGGTACGATTATTTCCATTAGCTTTAAAGTCTATACTACTGTTTAATATGGTACTTATACGCCTATCACTTTGACTATGTTTATCATTTGAAATCGAAATGCTTTTTTGGGCAGTTACTAGCTTTATGTCCATTATATATCTCTCTTATTAAATTATATTCAACTCAATAATATGACTATACTTTTTTTTCTAAGAAAGATTTTAAAAAAACACACATCCATCAGCATTACATATGCAACACATAAAAAATCATCAGTCAATAAATAAAAAACGTCGTTTATTAATTAATAAACGACGTTTCAGCAAAGTAAAAATATTGATATTTAGAATGGAAATAATAGTGGGATAAGAAATACACTTATTGCCATCACAATAATCGTAAATGGCACGCCTATTTTCATAAAATCAGCAAACTTATAACCACCGGGCTCAAGAATAAGCGTATTTACTGGTGATGAAACTGGTGTCATAAATGCAGCAGAGGCAGCAACACCAATCACCATGGCAAAAGGGAGTGGTGAAACATTCATTTGATTTGCCGCTGCAATAGCAATTGGCGCCATTAATACCGCGGTTGCCGTATTCGAAATAAACAACCCGATTGACGCGCAAAGTATAAATAAACATACCAGCATCACTTGTGGACCCGCACTACCCGCAACATCCATTAAACCGTTTACAATAAGCTCAATACCACCTGTTTTTTGTAATGCAGCAGCAAAAGGCATCATACCTACAATCAAAATAATGCTTGGCCAATGGATGGAACGATAAGCACTCTCCATATCAATGCACCGGAATTTACCCATTAATAAACAAGCAATAAGTGCCGCAATAAAATTAGGCACTTCATTTGTCACCATTAATGCCACCATTAATGCTAACGAAAATAATGCATGAGGTGCTTGAGATGAAGCTGGAGCAACCGTTTCAATTTCTGCGGCTAAATTTAATACGATAAAATTACGCGGTTTAGTTGATAAAATTCGAATAAGTTTCCAATCACCAATCACCAATAACACATCACCAAGGCGTAATGGTTCATCGACAATTTTACCCGGCAACGCATTACCTTCTCGACGAATAGCAACAACATTTAATCCATAGCGAGTACGAAATTTAATTTCTCTTAATGATTTTCCTAATAACTCTGAATCAGGGTTCATTGATACTTCAGCCAGTCCTACATCACGGGATTGCTCAGAAAAATATTCTCCACGCAATACCATGGGCTCTAACATCTGCTCACGACAAAACTCGCGTAAATCGACATCACTAGCTGACATATCGACTAACAAAACATCGCGCTCTCTTAATTCAGTCCCCCCTGTTGCGCTGACCATCACGCGCCGAAACCGCCTCCAGCGTTCGATGCCAACAACGTTTGCACCATAACGAGAACGTAGGTGTAACTCATCAAGTGAATGCCCTATAAGTGGAGAGCCTTTACGAATCGCTAAACGACGAGCACGTCCTGCTAATTGATAATCACGAATAAGATCACGGAATGTACGACGATAAGCCTCTTTATGTTTGCCATTATCATTATTTCCTAACCAACGGCGTACTACCAGCATATATAAAATGCCCGCTAATAATACGGCGATACCAATAGGCGTAATGGAGAAAAATTGAAAGCTGGGTAAACCTTCTCTGACTAATTCACTGTTAACAACCATATTAGGTGGCGTTGCCACTAAGGTCATCAATCCACTGATAAGCCCCGCAAAACCTAGAGGCATCATTAAACGACCTGGTGATGTTTTCATGCGAGCAGCAACACTCAGTACAACAGGAATAAAGATGGCAACAACGCCTGTCGAACTCATAAATGCACCTAAACTTGCAACACATATCATTAATAGCACCAGCATTTTAACTTCACTGCTACCCGCAACACGAACTAACCAATCCCCCATTTGATAAGCGACACCGGTTCTTACTAGCCCTTCGCCAATAACAAAAAGAGCTGCAATCAGTAATACGTTAGGATCGCTAAACCCTACCGTGGCTTCATTTAAAGTAAGTGTACCGCTAAGAACGAATGCGATGATGACAAGTAAAGCGACCACATCCATGCGGATTTTGTTGGTCGTAAAAAGGACAATAGCTATCAATAGCAGGCTTAAAACCCATAATAATTCGCTATTCAAAATGGCCTCGATCAGCAATAAGTGAAAACAGGTTAAGACATCAATTCACTACATTGATAAGTAGACCATTTTTACATCAATAAATCTTCTAGTATGATCAAAGAAAAGACTCTCTTTTGTGCGTTATTATCACTTTTTCAGCTTGCTTCTCGATTTGAATATCATTCAAAGAATCAATAATTAAATGAATCTCATTACGACGAGGGAGGGAGAGAGGGGCATGAACAGCAACCACTTGACATCCAGCATCTAAACCCGAGTAAATACCTGCGGCTGCATCCTCAAAAACCACACATTCTTGTGGCAATAAACCTAATTTTTTTGCGCCTAGAAGATAAGGTTCAGGATCAGGCTTGCCTTTACTAATACATTCAGCTGTAACCCAATATTTGGGTTCAGGAATACCTGTAACAGATTGACGCGTTGATGCGATTGGTACGGTACCTGAAGTCACTATTGCCCAAGGAATATCTAATTCATTAAGGTGGTTAATTAGCTCAATGGCCCCCGGAAGAGGTGCTAAGCCCTCTGTTTGGGTTGATTCTAACTTTTCTAACCAACGAAAAGTTTCTGTTACCTCTTGCTCAGTAGCATTAGGCATAAAATGGCGAATCGACTCAATGGCAGGCTTTCCATGGATATAGTCATTAATTTCTTGTGTTGATACGCCAACGCGCTCACCAAATAGCGCCCAACAATACTCAACGACAGGTAATGAATCAACTAATGTTCCATCTAAATCAAACAGAAAACCTTTACATGTGATCGCCATAATTTATGCCTACCTTAGAATGATGCGTTACTTATTATTACGCATTAAGAATTTGTTGGATTTCAACGGCGCTAAGGTGATATTGACGAGGGCAGGCTAACCAAACAGCCAGCATTCTTTGGTATTTTTCCCACATCGGTGTTTGTGAGTTGAAACCATGACTGCCACTATCAAAATGTGTATAGCGCCCTTCTGTATTCACCATAAAACGCACATAACTAAGATAGCGGGATTCTGTCGCCGCATCAAAGCCGATAAATGCGACTCGACGTGCATCAGGCATTTCTTGTTCTTTTAAATTATCACGAGAAACTTGCAGTGCATGGTACATTTCCATGACGTTAATAATGGTACGGCAAGTCTCCTCAGACATTTCATCAAAATCACGGTCTAGTTCACGTAATTGTAATCCGTAACCGCGTTCAATGATTGTCTGATAACGACGATAACGTTCAGCGTTATCAGGATCCATCATCATCATCATTTTATATTGATTAGAGAGGATCAAGCGTTGTGCATGTGTCATTTCCATCATTAATTCTCCAAAGAAATCATTGAGGAGAGCATGACATTAATCAAAAGTATTGAGTAGTGTTAACGACGCGTTTTTTGATCTCAACGGGGTAATTCTAAGGACAATAATGACAAATGACGAAGGTAGAACAAATGTTCTACACATCATCAAGAAAAGAGCGATCAAGTTGCTTAAAAGCACGTTTTAATAAATGTGCTAGAGAAAGGTAAGTCGGTGTTTGTTCTACCGGTGCTAAAGCAATGCCCGCTTCTTCAAATTTAGCGCGAATTTCATAAAACCAGCGTAATAATGCCGCAGGAAGTGGCGTTGATGCACGCTTGCCCAACCACCATAATCCTTGCATTGGTAAGCTACAAGCAAAGAGCGCTGTGGTAATTGCGGGACCTAAATTTCCGCCCAATGCAATCTGCCATGTCATGGTAAAAATGGCGATGGGTGGCATATAGCGAATGCCAAATCGTGTTGCCTTGACAATACGGTTTTCAGGGAAAACAGGCGCTAACTGCTTTTCAACCGGCCAGGTTTTTAAATACTCATTACCCAAACGAAGCTTCTTAAAAAAGCCGGGAGGAGTCACTGTCGGTTCGCTCATAATGACCTCAATCAATTTCTTCTGTAACTTTTAAAAAATATCTATAAAGAATAAAAATCTTTTAGTAGAATTAAGTATATTTTGTCTTTGTTGCCTTTACTCTGTATCCTGTGCCCATTCTAAAGGTTTGTGGCAATAAAGCGCTATATTTTGTTTGCCGGCGTGATTTTCAACCCTTTTCGCCGATTTTAACGCGAAAAGTTAATGGGTGAATAAAAATCGTCCAATTAATGATTGGCAACTATAATTAGCATCAAGTTTTTTACTTTAAGCATGATGCGCGTCATTAATGTCATCATAGTAATGCGATAGGCTTTTATGATTGACGTTTTATTAACCACCGTCTTTATAATATAAAAGACACTACGACAACAAGATAAATAGGTAATTCCATGTCAAGTAAGCTGGTGCTGGTACTGAACTGCGGTAGTTCTTCTCTTAAATTTGCAATTATCAACCCAGAAAATGGTGAAGAATTCCTTTCAGGTTTGGCTGAATGCTTCAACCTTCCTGAAGCCCGCCTGAAGTGGAAAATGGATGGCCAAAAACATGAAGCTGCGTTAGGCGCAGGTGCTGCTCATAGCGAAGCATTAAACTTTATCGTAAATACTATTCTGGCTGAAAAACCAGAACTGTCTGCTCAAATTGCTTCAATTGGTCACCGTATTGTTCACGGTGGTGAGAAGTTCACTAAATCTGTCGTGATCACTGACGAAGTTATCAAAGGTATTGAAGCTGCTATCCCATTTGCTCCATTACATAACCCAGCTCACCTTATTGGTATTGAAGAAGCGCGTAAAGCATTCCCTCATTTAATTGAGAAAATGGTTGCGGTATTTGACACTGCATTCCACCAAACAATGCCAGAAGAAGCTTATCTGTATGCACTACCATACAGCTTATATAAAGATCACAGCATCCGTCGTTACGGTGCTCACGGAACTAGCCATTTCTTTGTTTCCCGTGAAGCCGCTAAAATGTTAAACAAACCTGTTGATGAACTGAATGTAATCACTTGCCACTTAGGCAATGGTGGTTCTGTTTCTGCTATCGTTAACGGTAAATGTGTTGATACTTCTATGGGTTTGACTCCATTAGAAGGTTTAGTGATGGGTACACGTAGTGGTGATATCGACCCTGCTATCGTGTTCCATTTACATGACACGTTAGGTATGAGCGTTGAAGATATCAATAAACTACTAACTAAAGAATCTGGTCTATTAGGTTTAACAGAAGTCACTAGTGACTGCCGTTATGTTGAAGATAACTACGACACTAAAGCTGATGCTAAACGTGCAATGGACGTTTACTGCCATCGTTTAGCGAAATACATCGGTTCTTACTGCGCACTGATGGAAGGTCGTTTAGATGCTATTATCTTTACTGGTGGTATCGGTGAAAACGCAGCAATGGTACGTGAATTATCACTGAAAAAACTAGCTCTGTTAGGCTTTGAAGTCGATCATCAACGTAACTTAGATGCACGTTTCGGTAAATCAGGCACTATCACTACCGATAACAGCCGTCTCGCTGTTGTTATCCCAACTAATGAAGAATTAGTTATCGCTCAGGATGCAAGTCGCCTGACCGCTTAAGTTCTTTGATGTACTGCCAGTGTCATGCTGGCAGTACTGTTTTACATAACGAGCAACCGATATTTAAAGAGGTTTCCGTGTCCCGTACAATTATGCTAGTCCCAACTGATACACGCGTGGGTTTAACCAGCGTCAGCTTGGGTGTTATCCGTTCTATGGAACAAAAAGGCGTTCGCCTTAGCGTGTTCAAACCTATTGCACAACCTCGCGTAAAAGGTGCATTAGATCAGACAACTGCGATTATCCGCTCTCACTCCACTATTCAATCATCAGAACCTTTAAACATGGATTATGTTGAGTCTCTGCTCAGCTCAAACCAAAAAGATGTTCTGATGGAAGAAATTGTTGCTAGATACCATGAAAATACCGCTGATGCTGAAGTTATTCTCATCGAAGGTCTAGTGCCGATGCGTAAGCACCCTTTTGCACAATCATTAAACTATGAAATTGCAAAAACATTAGGTGCTGAAATTGTTTTCGTTACTGCATTAGGTAACAACACGGTTGAACAGCTAAAAGAGCGTATCGAATTTGCACGTGCTGAATTCGGTGGTGTAAAAAACCAAAATATCACCGGTGTTATTGTTAACAAACTAAATGCACCTGTTGATGATCAAGGCCGTACTCGCCCTGACTTATCTGAAATCTTTGATGATTCAAGTAAAGCGATTATCTCTAATGTCGATTTAAAAACCATTGAAAAAAATAGCCCACTGCCTTTACTGGGTTGCATTCCATGGAACTTCGATTTAATCGCTACCCGTGCAACAGATATGGCAAAACACTTAAATGCGACTGTCGTCAATAAAGGCGATATTGAAACCCGTCGTATTAAATCGGTTACTTTCTGTGCACGTAGTATCCCACACATGTTAGAGCATTTCCGCCCAGGTTCACTTTTAGTCACCTCTGCGGATCGTCCTGATGTATTAGTTTCAGCGTGCCTTGCAGCAATGAATGGCGTTGAAATTGGTGCTATCCTACTAACGGGTGGTTACCAAATCGATGCTCCTATCAAACAACTTTGTGAACGTGCATTCGAAACTGGCTTACCAATCTTTATGGTTAATGCGAACACTTGGCAGACCTCTTTAAATCTGCAAAGCTTTAGCTTAGAAGTACCTGCTGATGACCATGAGCGTATTGAAAAAATTCAGAACTACGTTGCTCAACATATCAATACACAATGGATTGATTCACTGACCGCTAACTCTGAACGTCCTAACCGTTTATCACCACCAGCGTTCCGTTATCAATTAACAGAATTAGCGCGTAAAGCGAAAAAGCGTATCGTTTTACCAGAAGGTGATGAACCTCGTACAGTTAAAGCAGCAGCAATTTGTGCTGATCGTGGTATCGCAACTTGCGTACTGTTAGGCGATCCTGAAGAAATTCGTCGTGTAGCAACTGCACAAGGTGTTGAATTAGGCACAGGTATTGAGTTAGTCAATCCTAAAGAAGTGCGTGAAATCTATGTACCTCGCTTAGTTGAACTACGCAAAAATAAAGGTATGACAGAAGTTGTTGCTCGTGAACAACTAGAAGATAACGTTGTTCTCGGCACATTAATGCTAGAAAAAGGCGAAGTAGACGGCCTAGTTTCTGGTGCTGTTCATACAACTGCTAACACTATTCGCCCACCATTACAGTTAATCAAAACTGCACCAGGTAGCTCATTAGTGTCTTCTGTGTTCTTTATGCTGTTACCAGAACAAGTTTATGTTTATGGTGACTGTGCAATTAACCCAGATCCAACAGCAGAACAGCTGGCTGAAATCGCAATCCAATCTGCAGACTCTGCAATTGCATTCGGTATCGACCCACGCGTTGCGATGATCTCTTATTCTACTGGTAACTCTGGTGCAGGTAGCGATGTAGAGAAAGTTCGTGAAGCAACACGTTTAGCACAAGAAAAACGCCCTGATCTGATGATTGATGGTCCTTTACAATACGACGCAGCTGTTATGGCTGATGTTGCTAAATCTAAAGCACCAAACTCACCCGTTGCAGGTAAAGCGACTGTGTTTATCTTCCCTGATCTGAACACCGGTAATACCACTTATAAAGCGGTACAACGTTCAGCTGACTTGGTTTCAATCGGACCAATGTTACAAGGTATGCGTAAACCAGTGAATGACCTTTCTCGTGGTGCATTAGTAGACGATATCGTCTACACCGTTGCGTTGACAGCTATTCAAGCAAGCCAACAAGAAAACGCATAATTATTGAAGTTCGCTTTAAATAAAAAAACGCCAGATGATTGATTTCATCTGGCGTTTTTTTATTCTACAGATTTCTTATTTGACTAAAATCCGAGGCAGTCTCAAAACCAGACAACTTGTTTCTGTCTCCTTTATAAAGGAGAGTCAAGAGAAATGACTAAGCTTGCCCTATTAGGGCTGATTACTGTATGTATTACAGTTTTGTGTTTTGCTTTACTGAAACATGAAAGATTATGTTCTTTTAATATCAGTAGTAGCGACACCGTAGTTCAAGCTATTTTATCTTGCGATAAATAGTTTTGTGGGGGAAATTCCCCCACAATTTCTCTCAAAAGTTGTTGATATTGGTGATCACAAGCACCCTACTTTAATCCACTAGCACATGCTGATTGGTCGCACCCCACAAAATCGACATCTCTGTAAATAATGCACCACTAATATCTTCAACCTCTTCAGCAGTGATCTCTGCATTACCTTGCTTACCAAAGAACACGACTTCATCCCCTGATTTGATATTTTTAAGATCGGTAATATCAACAATCACTGTATTCATTGATGTTTTACCTAAAACAGGAACACGTTGACCACCAATTAAAGCATGTCCTGCATTACTAAAGACTCGACGATAACCATCTGCATAACCGACAGGAATATTAGCTAACACTGAGTCACGTTTTAGTGTGTAAGTGCGATCATAACCAACAGTATTGCCTTTAGGATAATAATTGATTGAGGCAATATTGGATTTAAAAGTCATAACACGTTTGTAATCTGTACTTGCGATGGTATCACCATAAAAAATCCCGCCTACACGCACCATATCTAGCCATGATTCAGGGACGGTAATTGTGGCAAAAGTATTTGCCATATGCAGAGTAACGTCTTTATGATTTAGCCCAGTAACATCCAATACCTTTTGTGATTGCTGTTTAAAACGAGCGAGATCTTCTCTTACTTTATCCGCATCTTCTTCAGGATAATGAGACATAATGCCAACCACTTTAAGGTTAGCTAATTGAGTAATTTGCTTCGCCTCTTCGAGCCCCACATTGTTATTAACTTCTAATCCATTACGAGACATTCCACCTGAGTTTAAGGCAAGATGAATAGGGATCACTTTATTTTGTTGTTTAGCAATGGCATCTAATTTCTTAGCCATATCTAAGTTACCAATCAATTCTTCCACGTTATAGCTTGTCGCCTGAGCCATTTCTTGCTCAGTGGCATTACGTACACGCATTAAACGACCTTGAAATCCTAGATCACGAACTTCTTTTAGCTCCTGGTTATTCGTTACACCAATACATTGCACATTATTTTCAATCATAACAGGTGCAACTAATGATAAATCATGTCCATATGCATCGCCTTTTAAAACAGCACAAAGCGAGGATTTATCACCTAAAAGTGATTGGACTTTTTTCACATTAAAATCGAGCGCACTACGTGAGATTTCAATCCATGAGTTATTCACAATTGCAGGTTGAACCTGAGCTGTTTGAGTCGTTGGTGGATTGTGATTAACCGGTTGTTGGCAAGCAGTGATAACAAAAAGTGGTAACAACGCAAGATATCGAATACCAAAAGACATCTTCTTTTTCCTTAGTGATTATGATGTTAAACCTATTTTTATAATTAATTAGGTACGAAAATATACACATCGTGAATATTCACTCAGGATAATAGCATTATTATTCATAAAATAAACATATTAATTCAAAATGATATATGTATCAGCTCAATGACGAAGATGAATAGAAAAGGGAAAGAAAATTATAGGTGTGATCCCAGTAGGAAACGCCAGTCTATCCCCGTGCATACTGGAAACACTTTAATCATAATATATTGAATATATAAAGACATTTAAGTACATTATTTCTAACCAAAAAAATGCCCGACTGATTAGAAAGTCGGGCATCTATTAATATTCAATAAACAAATATTATCAACGAACAATAATACCTAATAGAATACCGATAACACCGAAGTCTGCATCACTAAATGTGGTGTTAGCAATACCGATATCTCCAAGTACTGGTAATAGGAATACAGGCAAGAAAGTAATTAATAAACCTTGAACGAATGCCCCAAAAATCGCACCACGACGTCCACCGGTTGCATTACCAAATACCCCTGCTGTTGCACCCACGAAGAAGTGAGGAACCACACCAGGAATTATTACTGTCCAATCTAAAGCATACAGAATGAACATGCCAATAACACCCGCAGCAAAACTACTTAAAAAGCCAACTAATACCGCATTGGGTGCATAAGGAAATACAACTGGGCAGTCTAAAGCAGGTTTGGCATTAGGCACTAACTTATCTGAAATACCTTTAAAGGCAGGAACAATCTCAGCAATAACCATACGCACACCTTGCAGGATAATATAAACACCAGCGGCAAAAGTAATGGATTGCATTAATGAAAACATAAACCAGTTTTTACCACCACTGACTTCACGAACAAAGGTATCGCCCGCAAATAAACAGGTAATGATAAAGATAATGCCCATAGTGAAAGCTATAGCAACGGGTGTATCACGTAAAAAGAGTAAACTTTTAGGCACATTCATCTCTTCAGTTGAATGCTCTTTATTACCAAATTTACTGCCGATAAAGCCCGCAACGACATAAGAAATCGTTGAGAAATGCCCTAATGCCACATCATCAGAACCGGTAATTTTTTTCATATAAGGATGTGCAATGGCTGGAAAAAATACCATTGAAACCCCAACAACTAATGAACCTACCGCTACTAATACAGCACCTTCTAAGCCTGCTGTTGCCAGAATAACTGCCACCATCATTGACATAAACAATGTATGATGACCCGTTAAGAAAATAAATTTCCACGGCGTTAAGCGAGCAATTAAGATATTAATCAACATGGCAAAGAACATAATCAGAGCCATCTCTTTACCAAAGCTTTTTTGTGCAATAGAGACAATTGCCTCGTTATTAGGCACAACACCTTGAATGCCAAATGCATGTTGGAAAATCGTTGAGAAATCACCCAGTGAGTTAATAACAAGACCTGCACCAGCACCTAAAATCACAAAACCCATAATGGTTTTTACCGTGCCTTTAATACATTCTGTTACAGGTTTTTTCTGGGCGATTAAACCAATCAATGCGATCAAACCCACTAAAATAGCAGGCTCTGAAAGCACATCACTCATTAGAAAGCGGAAAAAGTCCATGATAGGCTCCTTATAACGCGCCTAATTCACGTAATGCGACAGAAAGTTTTTCTTTCATCGCGACTTTATCAATCATATTATCCAATGAAACCACTTTTCCATTTACGGCTTGTGAATTCAGTTGTTCTGCAATATCACGAGTCCCGACATAGATATCACTTGGCGTACCTTTTGCCGAACCCAAATCAACGTGATCCACGTCTGCATTGACAGCGAGATCTTTTAAAATACTTTTGATACTCATTTCCATCATTAAGCTACTGCCTAAACCATTTCCACACACAACTGTAATTTTCATGGTATTCCCCTTGGTAATGTTAAATTGTCATTAATAGTTGTTGATAACGGCGAATACATCCGCTTTGCTTTTCGCATTAAATAGCATTTGAATATCTTTATCGTTATCAAAAAGTTCAGCTAATTTCATAATGGCATTAATATGGCTATCGTTATCTGTTGCGGCCAAAACAATCAGTAATTTCACAGGATCATTTTCATCGGCTCCAAACTCCACACCTTGCTCAACAATCGTTAATGCAAGAGAAAGTTGATTAACACCATCTTCAGGACGAGCATGAGGCATCGCAATACCTGGGCCTAAGACATAATATGGCCCTATTTTTTCATGTGACTTATAAATCGCATCGATGTAACGAGGTTCAATGCACCCTTTATCAATTAATGGCTGACATGCCACTTTGACTGCATCTTTCCAATCGCTAACGCTTGGAACCACTTGCACCACATCGGGCGTTAATAACGTTTTAAGCATCTTTGTAACCTCAATAAGACTCTCTTTGAGCTTCGTTATTAAGGATAGTAATCATTAATGGTAGCGCTATCTAGATAGATCATTCGTAATTGTGATAGCGCTATCATTTTAATGAAATGTTAATTGCAGAAAATGCCAACAATTGACACTGTATTGTTTCAGCATAATAGGAAGATTTCAGGTAGGATCTGCGGTTAATAAAATAGGCTAAGCAAGCATAATCACACATGATCAAAACACGTAAGCGCCGAAATACAGGTCGCGTCACATTACAAGATGTCGCTAAACACGCAGGAGTTGGTTCAATGACCGTCTCGCGTGCATTACGAACGCCTGAATTGGTTTCTGATAAATTAAGAGAGAAGGTTAATCAAGCTATAGAGGAACTTGGCTATATTCCTAATGCCTCAGCCGGTGCTTTAGCTTCGGCTCAAAGCCATATTATTGCAGTACTATTGCCGTCTTTCACAGATAAAGCCAGTGCCGATTTTATGCAATCTTTACAGCAAATATTAAATCGTCATCATTATCAAATTTTAGTCGGTTGTTATGAACATCAACCGCATAAAGCCAGCGATGTAATCAATATGCTATTACAAAGTAACCCCGCGGCATTGGTTGTCTTTGGTTCACAACTCAGCCCTACTCACTTTTTACATATTAGTAATGCCAATGTGCCGGTGGTTAGTGTCGCGAGTCAATCTGATGAACAAGCTGCCATTAGTATTGATTGTTCTTATGAACAAGCAGCATACGATTTAACAAACTATTTTAGTCACTCAGGGCAAACGTTGTATAGGCTATATTGGCGCTTTACAAGGCCAGCGTTTACATCACCAGCAAATTACAGGTTGGTCTCGAGCCTTACTCAAACATTATTTAAATGCAGAGCAGAGCGTTACAACGCCCGATCCCGCTTCGATGGCTTATGGTAGACAAGCTTTAACCGAGATTTTATTGCGCCAACCTGAATTAGATGCTGTTATTTGTAGTCATGAGAGTATTGCATTAGGAATGATTTTTGAGTGCCAAAGACGATTAATTAAAATTCCACAAGATCTGGCAATTGCTTGTTTGGAAGGATCTGATAATAGTGATCAGATATCCCCTTCTCTTACTTCAATTCGTTTTGATTATCACAAAATAGGTAAAGAGGCGGGAAAACAGCTTATCGCCCTTTTACAACGCTTAAAAGACGAAGATGATAACGCTATATTCGAAGATACCGTTATCAACTATGCTTATCGCTTTGAAATAGGGCAAAGTACCCCTTAGTCGGCAGTTTCTCGGGATTCTAAAACGTGTACTGTTATTACGCGTTAACCAAAGAGAAAGTGCTTTTAATGAATCTGGTGTAAATTCATCACAGCGCTCTGTAATTTCAGAGGGAGTTAACCAACACACTTCCTCAATTTCTTCTGCTTGCAGAGCAAAAGGCCCATGAGAAACACAACTAAATAGGCTTCCCCAGACACGGCAACTTTTATCATCATAATAAAATTGACCATGTTCAGCGAAAGGAACGCCCGCAATACCTAATTCTTCTTCTGCTTCACGACGCGCACTTTCTAGTAAATTTTCACCTTGTTGGACAACCCCCCCAGCAGTGGCATCTAACCAACCAGGATAAAAATCTTTTGTTTCTGTTCTACGTTGCGCCAAAATTTTACCCATTCCATCATGAACAACAATATACGTTGCTCTATGTCGTAGGTTTTCAGCTCGCATTTGTTGACGTGTTGCTTGTGCAACCACTTCATTTTTATCATCAACAATATCAACCCACTCAACCAATGCCGTCTTTTCTTGTTCCATCCTCAACAAACCTTTTTTAACCGATACTAAACGATCGTAATTTTTATCCTGAATATACCAAAATCACTATTTTTCACCACTACAATAATCATACGTGACTTGTTTTATGCATCTTGCACTTTTTTGCTTTTTATGATGTTAGAAGGCAGACTGTGGATATACTAAGTATTTCGTGCCTACTTTACTTTGGAGCTTTCAATGATTGATTTATATTATGCAGATACCCCAAATGGCCATAAAATAACGCTTTTCCTTGAAGAAGTAGGTCTACCTTATCAGGTACATCACATTGATATTAGTAAAGGCGATCAATTTAAACCGGAATTTTTAGCTATCTCACCCAATAATAAAATTCCCGCTATTGTTGATAAATCACCTGCTGATGGCGGTGAGCCAATTTCTATTTTTGAATCAGGTGCTATTCTTATCTATCTCGCTGAAAAAAGTGGCAAATTACTGAGCACAAACATGAGAGAAAAAACAACACAACTGCAATGGCTGTTTTGGCAAGTGGGGGGGTTTTGGCCCAATGTTAGGACAAAATCATCATTTTACTCGTTATGCGACCGAAAAAGTTCCATACGCAATTAAACGTTATACTGAAGAAACACAGCGTTTATATGACGTATTAGAAAAAAGGTTAACACAATCACCTTACCTTGGTGGAAAAGAGTACAGCATCGCGGATATCGCCACATATACATGGGTTCGTCGGCACGAACATCATAACATTGATTTGGCAAATTACCCTGCGGTAGAAAAATGGCAAAACAACATTACCCAACGCCCAGCTGCGAAAAAACTCTTTGGTGAATAAACGCAATTCATATATCAGGATGATATTTATTCTTTATTAGGCAAGATGATCAGGAGGATGGTGATGAAAATACTTATTACAGGTGGTACAGGATTAATTGGCAAAGCATTAGTGTGCGAACTTGCACTATCTAATAATGATATTACGGTGCTTTCTCGTTCACCTCAAAAAGTCTATTCGCATTTTTGTAATGAAATCGCCTGTTGGACCCAACTCAGTGATAAACAAAATCTGAATGAGTTTGATGCCGTTATTAATCTTGCTGGAGAGCCTATTGCTGATAACCGTTGGACTCCCTCTCAAAAACAGAAACTCGTGGATAGTCGTTGTGATTTAACCCAAAAGTTGGTTGAGTTAATTAAAGCTAGCGATTCTCCCCCTACTGTGTTTATTTCTGGCTCTGCGGTGGGATTTTATGGTGATCAAGGTGATAATCGTGTCACTGAAGAAACACCGGCAAACCCTGAATTTACCCATGAACTTTGTGCCAAATGGGAACGTATCGCACTTGAAGCACAAACCCCTTTAACTCGCGTTTGCTTATTGCGTACTGGTATTGTGCTTTCAACACTCGGTGGCGCACTCCCTAAAATGAGCAAACCCTTTAAGCTCGGATTAGGCGGTAAACTAGGAAATGGGAAACAGTATATGCCGTGGATCCATATTGATGATATGGTCAATGCGATTATTTTCTTGCTTAAGACTCAAGATGCTAAAGGTGCTTTTAACTTAACAGCGCCTAACCCTATACAAAATAAAGAATTTACTCGCCTATTAGGTAAAGCTTTTAATCGCCCAGCCTTAATGACCGTTCCTGAAAGTGTATTACGTCTAGTGATGGGAGAAAGTGCAACATTAGTGTTAGGCGGGCAACAAGCCATCCCTGAAAAATTACTTAATGCTGGTTTTGAATTTCGTCACCCACATTTGGAAGAGGCATTAAAAGATATTATAACCACAGGAAAATAATCTCTTTTAATTCGGTATAAATATTCTACCGAATAAATACTCTAAATAATTCAAGCTGTAGCTAGGCGACAAGTGAATGAGTCTCTAAGCGCATACTATATATGTGGCTAGTACGAATGAACGCAGTCAACAATGCTACAACTTAAAGGATAGCGTGTAAATACTCTAAATAATTCAAGGTGTAGCTAGGCGACAAGTAAATGAGTCGCTAGGAGCATACAATAGTATGTGACTAGTGCGAATGAACGCAGTCAACAACGCTACAACTTGAAGTATGACGAGTATACTTAGCGAGCAGGTTTATCGCCTTCCCACCTTTGAAATAAATCATCAGGCAAATCAATCTCAAACTGATCGAGTACACGATTAACCGTTTGATTAACAATATCATCAATGGTTTTAGGCTGAAAATAGAAAGCTGGGACAGGTGGCATAATCACTACACCTAATTCAGACGCTTGTGTCATCAAGCGCAAATGGCCTAAGTGCAGAGGCGTTTCGCGCACACATAACACTAATTTTCGCCCTTCTTTCAGCACAACATCTGCAGCACGAGTGACTAAAGTATCGGTATAACTATGAACAATGCCTGATAAACTTTTAATTGAGCAAGGTAAAATTACCATCCCATTAACACGAAATGATCCTGAAGAAATTGACGCACCAATATCACGATCGTCATAAATCACATCTGCTAACGCATGGATATCTTTTAGCGAATAATCCGTTTCTAATGAAATCGTACGGCGCGCAGCTTGGCTAATCACTAAATGGGTTTCAACTGACGGCACAGATTTCAGAATTTCTAATAAGCGTATACCGTAAATTGCACCACTGGCACCAGTTAGCCCAACTATCAGCTTTTTCATTATAATCCTCAGAATATATATCAACATAAATCATTATGATGATAAACCCTCAAAAAACAAGCGCCGATGCAGAACACACTGGCATCGACGCTTTATAAGGGAACTATTCTACCGGAAAACTAACCTTCGTTATAGATTTCCAAGTTTTCTATTTCATTTTGATCTCTGATCTTGTGTTCATCATCACGACGAAGATTTTCCAAATAATCTAGATAATCTTGGTCAATATCTTTCGTGATATAAACACCATCAAACACGGAACATTCAAACTGACTAATATCAGGGTTTTCTTCTTGTACGGCGGCAATTAAATCAGAGAGATCTTGGAAGATAAGGCCATCCGCACCAATTAATTTACGGATTTCATCCACTTCGCGTCCATGAGCAATAAGCTCATTGGCATTTGGCATGTCAATACCATACACATTAGGGAAGCGAACTTCCGGTGCTGCTGAAGCAAAATAAACTTTCTTCGCACCAGCTTCTCTTGCTAACTCGACGATTTGCTCTGACGTTGTGCCTCGAACAATGGAGTCATCAATCAATAAAACATTTTTATCGCGAAACTCTGCACGATTTGCATTCAATTTACGTCTTACTGATTTACGACGTTCTTGCTGACCGGGCATAATAAAAGTACGCCCCACATAGCGATTTTTTACAAAACCTTGGCGATACGGTTTATTAAGAATATGAGCGATTTCTAATGCGATATCACAAGAGGTTTCAGGAATAGGGATCACCACATCAATCTGTAAATCTTCCCACTCTTTCGCAATTTTAGCGCCTAATTTTTGCCCCATACGCAAACGCGCATTGTAAACCGAAATTTTATCTATAAAGGAATCTGGGCGAGCAAAATAAACGTATTCAAATAGACATGGCATTAATTGTGGATTTTCAGCACATTGGCGGGTAAAGAGTTGGCCTTGTTCTGTGATATAAACCGCTTCTCCTGGTGCAACATCACGCAAAAATTCAAAACCCAAAGTATCAAGAGCAACGCTTTCAGATGCGACCATATATTCATGGCTACCATCTTCTAATGTACGTTTACCTAACACTAAAGGACGAATACCAAAAGGATCACGAAAAGCTAATAAACCGTGACCAATGATCAACGCAACACAAGCATAAGCACCACGTAATTTTTTATGCATTGCCGCGACGGCAGCAAAGATATTATCAGGCTCTAGAGGGAAATGGTCAAAACGGTCTAATTCATATGCCAATACATTGAGCAGGATTTCTGAATCAGAGGTGGTATTGATATGGCGACGCGCTGTTTCAAATAATTGGCGACGTAATAAATGCGCATTGGTTAAATTACCATTATGTGCCAACGTAATACCAAAAGGTGAATTCACATAAAAAGGTTGCGCTTCTGATGCACTAGAACTACCCGCTGTTGGATAACGGACATGCCCTATCCCGATAGTACCTTTTAAACGCAACATATGACGGGTTTCAAACACATCTTTAACCAGTCCGTTAGCCTTGCGAAGACGGAAACCGTTGTTACCGTCTATCGTTGCAATGCCAGCTGCATCTTGACCTCGGTGTTGTAACACCGTTAACGCATCATAAATTGATTGGTTTACTGGATTCGCTCCAGCGATACCGACAATACCGCACATGAATAGATCCTCATCAGCCAGACGGAGAGGTTATATTCTCTCCGACACGAAACTTGACGCATTTTGCAGGTAGTCAAAGAACCACCTAATAATATGGTTGAATTGAGGAATAAGTTCAGAACGTTGCCAATCAGCGCTATCTGCCATAGGCGTAAATGCCCCTAGAACAAACAATAATGCCGACACGATCAGCACACCTCTTAATGCTCCGAAACAGACCCCCAAAACTCGATCTGTACCTGATAACCCTGTGCGTTGAACAAGAGAGCTAATCACATAATTAACAACGGCACCGACAATCAGTGTCGCAATAAACAAAGTGACTATTGCTATCCCGTTACGAACCAGCTCATCTTCAAACCGAGTAAAATAGACGGCAAGATAAGGATAAAACTGACTAGCAACAAAAAAACCACAACCCCAGGTGATGAGTGACAGTGCTTCACGAACAAAGCCACGGATCAGGCTGACTAATGCGGAAAAACCAATAATGGCAATGATGGCGTAATCTATCCAGACCATAAATTCTTTATCCAATAACGATGCTCCGCATTAATACGGAAGCATTCTAACAGAAAACGAAAACGTTTGCGTAATGCTAATTTTCGCTAATTTCAAAATAATTTACGGCGATATGAAAAATCATAATCGCCGCAATCAGTTAACGCTTTGTTACATCACTCATCAGATGACACGTTTAGAAAAATTAAGGCTTATATGCCCTTACCTCACCTTGCAAGCCTGTAAGCTCTTTTAAATGCGGTAAAATGTCCTGTAATTCAGACTTAGAAGCACTTGGCCCAATGTAAATTCGAGTCATTTGTCCCGCAACAGGACGCGCAGGAACGGTATATACTGGATAACCTGAGAAATGCATTTTCGCAATAATTTCTTCTACCTTCGCCGCATTTTTCAATGCACCCAGTTGAACAACCCACGCTTCGCCTTTTGGTGGTTTCGTTTCTTGTACTGGAGGTACTGATGGTTGTACAGGTGGCGTGACCACTGGTGGCACAGGTTTGGGTTGTTCTGGTGGTGTAGGTGTCGGTTGTTCTAATGGTGTAACAGGAACAACGTTTGGCGATTGTGGTGGTGTTGCCGTAGGTTGTTCAACACCGGTTACTGCTTCAGAAAGCATAGCTTCAGAAGCACCTTCAGATAGCGTTGACGGTGTTGTCGTTTGCTCTATAGGTGCGATAGATTCAATTTCTTGCTCATCGCCTGGTTTGGGTACTAAAGGAATAGCGGCAAATTGGTCTTCGTTATATTTCTTATCGCCGTCAAGCAACGCAGGTAAAAAAATAACCCCGACAGCCACTAATACCACGGCTCCGACTAAACGATTTTGAAATTTACTCGCCACCCATACTCTCCTTTTCCAAAAGTTCCATCACATGCGCGACTGTATGAAATGAGCCACAAACCACGATGATATCATCAGGATTAGCATCAGACATAGCTTGTTTCCATGCCGTCTCTACACTCTCAAATACCGATGGATTTTCAAGATGCTGAGCAAGCACGTGCGCTGAGGCGCCACGAAATTCATTAAGTGGAGCAACATACCAACTATCAGCCAATGGTATTAAGCACGCTAATGTTCCCGCAATATCTTTATCACCTAGCATACCAACAACAATGCGCACTTGGGTATCAGACTGACGCGGTAATTGTGATAATTTTTCAGCTAAATATCCCGCCGCATGAGGATTATGCGCCACATCAAAGATAACCAGAGGGTGTTGTGAAATGATCTGAAAGCGCCCCGGTAATTGCGCACGAGACATGCCTTCAATAATACTTTGATGTGTAATTGCTTGACTAACTTTATCATCAGATTTGAGCAAGCAACGAATAACACCCATGGCAGTAGCTGCATTAGCTAAGGGAATATTAGGGATTGGCAACGCATCAAATTCACAATCAGCACAATGCCAATGCCAATGATCACCTTCAATAACAAAAGACCAATCAACCCCACGACGAAAAAGTTTAGCCTGTTTTTCATTTGCCACAAGCGCTATAGAATGAGGCATATCAGGCTCACCCACAACAGCATAGTGATCAGTGCGGAAGATACCCGCTTTCTCATGACCAATATGTTCTCTATCGGCCCCTAACCAATCCGTATGATCAAGCGCAATACTCGTGATAGTGGCAACATCAGCATCAACGATATTGGTGGCATCTAATCGTCCCCCTAATCCTACTTCAAGGATCACAACATCAAGTTGTGCTTGCTGAAATAGTTTCAGTGCTGCAAGCGTGCCATATTCAAAAAAAGTAAGCGAGATATCGCCTCTAGCTTGTTCAATTTCCGCAAAAACTTCACAAAAAGCGTTTTCAGAGAGTTCATTGCCTTGAATGCGGACACGCTCAGTGTAACGAACAAGATGAGGGGAGCTATAAACGCCGACTTTCAATCCTGATGCCATCAAGATTGACTCTAGCATATGACAGGTTGTGCCTTTTCCATTTGTACCTGAAACAGTAATGACTTTAGGCGCAGGACGTAACACATTTAATAATTTTCCTACCTTACCCACACGTTCTAACCCCATATCAATGGCGCTTGAATGCAAATGTTCAAGATAAGAAAGCCACACCGACAGAGGCGATGTGGCTTTAGGAGCGGTTATGATATTAGACATCTTCTTTTTTGTTCGTTTCGATGTTAATTTCTGGCTCGTTATCAGTAGATTCGATTTCATCAGCAATCATTTCTTCGCTAATGATTTCATCTTCATCTTCGACTAAATCATATTGAGTCAGCTTAGCCAGCAATTCAGCCAGCTCATCACGCATTTCTGGACGACGTACAATCATATCAATCGCCCCTTTTTCTAACAAAAACTCACTGCGCTGAAAACCTGCTGGCAGTTTTTCACGAACAGTTTGCTCAATAACGCGAGGACCCGCAAAACCAATCAGTGCTTTAGGCTCCGCAACGTTAATATCACCTAGCATGGCTAAACTTGCAGAAACTCCCCCCATTGTAGGGTCAGTCATGACTGAAATGTAAGGCAAACTACGCTCTTGCATTTTTGCTAATGCTGCACTGGTTTTCGCCATTTGCATTAATGACATCAGCGCTTCTTGCATACGAGCACCGCCACTTGCAGAAAAACAAACCAGAGGACAATTATCTTCTAACGCTTGTTCAACCGCACGGACAAAACGTGCTCCCACAACAGAAGCCATAGAACCGCCCATAAACGCGAACTCAAAAGAAGCTGCAACAACGGGCATCTTTTTCAATGTTCCTTTCATGACGATTAATGCGTCTTTTTCTTGAGTTTGTTTTTGAGCAGCGCTAATTCTGTCTTTATATTTTTTGGAGTCGCGGAATTTCAGAATATCTTTAGGTTCTAATTCACTACCTAATTCTATCGTACTTCCTGAATCAAGGAACGTCTCAAGGCGACGGCGCGCTGAAATGCGCATATGGTGATCACATTTAGGACAAACCTCTAAATTGCGCTCCAATTCTGCGCGATAGAGTACCTGTCCACAGCTATCACATTTAGTCCAAACCCCTTCTGGGATATTGGCTTTACGTGAACTTGTGATAGTGCTTTTATTTAGAATTTTTTCAATCCAGCTCATTAACGGACCTTTTCGTCTGAATCTGACCTTCGCCAGTAAAATTATTGTGAGCGTATCAACCACAATGCACTGGCTGTGTGGTTAGCAAAGTTTATGATGATACCGCTTACTGAATTTCAGCGCATCTCTTTATTATGGCTATTCTACGGCAAAAACCGATGATAACTGCTCAAACCTCTTTGTTATCACTTTCTTTCTTCGCTTTTGCGCTCGCTCTACGATGGCGCATGATCTCAATGACGCCCGGTAAAATAGAAATAACAATAATGGCAACAATTAGCAATTTTAAGTTCTTTTGAACTATATCTAAGTCACCAAAAAAGTAGCCAGCATAAGTAAATAGCAGTACCCATGCAATTGCCCCAGTTACATTATAAAAGGCAAAATGACGATATGACATTTTTCCCATTCCTGCAACGAATGGCGCAAAAGTTCGGATAATCGGCACAAATCTTGCCAAAATAATCGCTTTACCACCATGTTTTTCATAAAAAGCATGGGTTTTATCCAGATATTCACGGCGGAAAATACGTGAATTCGGTTTACTAAATAGCTTTTCGCCAAAAAGTCGTCCAATAGAATAATTTACTGCATCACCTAAAATCGCAGCACAAAGCAACAGTAAAACCATAATATGGACATTCACATCATTGGTATCTAAAGCAGCCAAAGCACCTGCAACAAACAGCAACGAATCACCAGGTAAAAATGGCGTTACCACCAGCCCCGTTTCACAAAAAACAATCAGAAACAAAATGGCATAGACCCACGTACCATATTGAGCAACAAGCTCTGCTAAATGTGCATCAATATGTAAAATGAAATCAATTAGAAATTTTATTAAATCAACAAATTGCGTTAATATTTCCATAAATCCTCAGAGTACTGGGTGTTTTTATGATTGAGATATCTCAATAGGGTTATCCGCTAAAAATAGTGGGCCCATTGCAGGTTTTGGTAATTCAAAATGTTCAGGATAATCTACGGACACCAAATACAAACCATTCGCTTTCGCTGTTGCCGCAGCTTTGGTTCTGTCTTTTAAGGCTAATAGTTCAGCCATCCAAGTAATATCCTGGTTGCCACACCCTATTTCTAAAAGGCTACCGACAATATTTCGCACCATATGGTGTACAAAAGCATTCGCTTTAATATCCACCACAACATAATCACCATATCGAGAAACGTTAACATGCATAACGTTACGCCATGGCGTTCGTGATTGACATTGAACTGCTCTAAAAGAGGTAAAGTCATTTTCACCCAATAAACATTGCGCGGCTTGATGCATACGTTCAGCATCTAAAGGGTAATGAAAATGTGTCACTCCAGATGACAAAATAGCAGGACGGTAACGATGATTAAAAATCACATAACGATAACGCCTTGCCGTTGCACTAAAACGCGCATGAAAATCATCAGACACCCGTTTTTACCCCAACGGACTGCAATATCCGCAGGTAAATGCGTATTAACGCCCATTGTCCATGCCGGATCTTTGCGGTGTGCCGTTGTTTCAAAATGAACAACTTGCCCTGTCGCATGTACACCAGCATCAGTTCTTCCTGCACAAAAAACCGATATAGGTTCATTAGCCACCTGTGAAAGCGCTTTTTCTAATCGTTCTTGTACACTACGTACTTCATTTTGGCGTTGCCAGCCATAATAGTGGCTACCATCATATTCAACGCCTAACGCGATTTTGATTGTTGTGCTTCCAGAAAGAACCGTTGACTCAGTCAAGGATTGTTCTGCAACTTCAGCACTCACTGACGCATTCATTAGTAAAACTGCTCCTGCATTAATTGTTCTGCTACTTCAACAGCCATTAATGCTCCACCAAAGCGTACATTATCTGCTACTGACCAAAATTGTAATGCTTCTGGCATACCATAATCATTGCGGAAGCAACCTAAATTTAGGTTCACATTCCCCGAAGCATCGGTGACTTGTGTTGGGAAATCATTTTCTTCACTAATGCTCAGATCTTCATTTTCTTGTAATGTTTCACGCGCTTCATCACTGCCCATTGGGCGTGATGTTTCTAATTGCACTGATTGTGCATTACCCATAGAAAACAGGCGCCTGTAATGTTGTCACAGAAATTGGAAGGCCTTCGTCTTGTAAAATCTTACGAATTTGGTCAACCATACGACGCTCTTCTTGTACTGAACCTTCGTCATCAACCATGAGAGGTAAAATATTAAAAGCCAGTTGCTTATTAAAACGACCTAATTCAGGTGGGATCCCATTAAGCAAACGAGCACTTTGTCCAGCAAGTTCATCAACAGCTTGTTTTCCTAAACGGGAGACAGACATTAAATTAGTCACACTAAGACGTGTCAAACCAGCAGCTTCTGTTAATGGATTAATCGCTCGTAACAATTGGCTGACCATGCTATCTGCAATGGAGACAATATTACGGGTGCGATATTCTGCTAGCATTGCGCTGTTCACACCAGGAACAACCAACGGTACATCCCAATCCATTGCAAAAATGCCACTACAATCAATAATAATACAGCCTGCATCTGCGGCTTGTTGTGCATATTGCGCACTAATTTCAGTAGGAGCAGCAAAGAAAGCTAATTGAATATCTGCCCAATCGATATTGTGAATACCTTGAACAGCAACACTTTTGCTGTTTTACACGCACAGATTTTCCAATGCTGTCTTCACTCGCAATTGCCGTCAGTTCACCAATGGGAAATTCACGCTCTTGTAACAGCTCTAAAATTGCCTCACCAACAGCGCCTGTTGCACCCCACAACAGCAATATTCCAACCTTCTCCCATAAGATATCCTCCAATACCGTAAAATTTTTAAAATAATGTTGTGCTTTATTTGTGTGTCGCACTAAAACCAATCGCATTTAATGTATTGGCTGTGGTTTGGTTATCACAAATCACATGCAGTGAAGACCATTCTCGGCGTACAGGATAAAGTTTTGCGTAATTTATCAAACTCTCCTTTTACGCCTGCCACTTTTCGTAATGATGCATCATCACGACGCACATCATAAACAAGGTGGATGAGTTGTTTTAATAACGTTTGTGTTAGCTCACCTTGCACTGAAATGGTTGAGATAGTCCGGCGCTGGCAACAAAGTTGATAATTCAACTTGTTGAGGCTGTCCAATAAAACCACAATAAGCTTCAAATACTTGTGTTGTACCACGTGCTTTACCCTCTAAGGTATAACCCGCAATATGTGGAGTGGCCTATATCGACTTTATTTAATAATTCAATAGAAAGATCAGGCTCTGGCTCCCAGACATCTAAAACCACACGTAAGGATTTACCTTTGTCAAGAATTGATAATAATGCTTTATTATCAACCACTTCACCACGGCTTGCATTAATTAAAATACGCCCTTTCTGGTAATTCTTTAAGGTTGCTCTCGTTAATTAAATGATAACTTTTGTATGGACCTGATTTATTAAGAGGTGTATGAAAAGTCCAGAATATCTGCTTTTTCTAGTAGCGTTTCCAATGAATGGAATTCTTCATTATCACCATTATCTGCTCTAGGTGGATCGCAAAGTAATACAGCCACTCCCAATGCACGTAAGCGTGTTGCTAACCGCCGCCTACATTTCCCACCCCCCACAATACCAACGACTTTATCAGTTATTGAAAGCCGTCTTGCTCTGCAAACATCATGAGTGCAGAAAAAACATACTCAACAACAGCAATAGCATTACAACCTGGCGCTGATGAAAAACCAATTTGTTGTTGCTCCAGCCATGCAATATCCACATGATCAAAACCTGCCGTTGCCGTTCCAACAAATTTCACTGGCTTGCCTGATAATAAGGACTCATTGACTTTAGTAATTGATCTCACCATTAAGGCATCAGAATCATTAAGTTCATCAATAGGTAAAGGACGACCAGAAACCGCTTTTACCTCACCTAATTGGCGGAAAAGCTGTTCTGCATAAGGCATGTTTTCATCAACCAGAATTTTCACTGTGTTATCTCACTGATTTGGTATTTATGTGTGTCAACAATCTATCGAAAAATAAAATTAAGCGGTCTATTTTGCCACTTATTAACAACAAAGCCTATTATTGACAGTAAAATCTGCCTAGATTTTAAGTAAATATATGAAAAGAAGATTTAACAACTAGGTAATCGACGAAAACGCTCTGGCGTCGTACCCGCAAATTGTTGAAACATTGCAATAAATGAAGACGAAGAGCTATAACCCACATCGAAGGCAATTTCATTCACACTTTTCCCTTGTTCTAATAAAGAAATCGCATGTAAAAAGCGCAAGCGCTTACGCCATTCGCTAAAAGACATACCTAATTCTTGCTGACAACGTCGGGATAGTGTTCTTTCTGAGGTATAACGTTTTTTAGCCCATTGCTCTAATGATGTATTATCAGCTGGATTTTGTTCTAAAATAGATAATATAGGCGCCAATAATTTATCTTTAGATGAAGGTAAATAAGTGTGATGGATCGGCGACACTTTAAGTTGATCAATTAACACTTGTGCTAATCGAAAATCTTCTTCTGTTTGGGGTTTACAGATACCGCGATAAAAAAAATCAGAAAATATAGTTGAAAAAATAGCACTTAATTGAATTAAACACGGTTTATCCAACAATCCTTCACACCAATTAGGTGCAATATCTAGGACTTTAAAAGAAAGTGTTTTTTTATTATAACTAGCATGCCCTACATTTTTAGGGATCCACACACTAAATTCAGGGGGTGCTAAGAATCGCTGTCCTCCCGCTTCTAAATCCATAACACCTGAAATCACATAAAGTAACTGACCAAAATCATGTTGATGATAAACAAACTCCGTTTCTGCTAATAATTGCTCATCACGAAATCGAACCGTATCTGGATCAGACAATAACCCTTGTATTTTTTGTTGTTCAATTGTCATCTTTATGTTGTTCTCATGTCATGTTGTCTTTATTGACCTATCTGTTGTCTGGTTTTCATTATATATATCTAATCAGACAGGCTTACAATAGCGATCTGGTTTAAAAATAGATATGAGAACAATGAAGAATGCAATTTTTCCGCTCTTAGCGGTACTGATCTGGTCCATTAATGCCGTCGTCAATAAAGCTGCTGCGTCTGTTATCGATCCTGCGGCTATCTCTTTTTATCGTTGGTTTCTCGCCTTTTTAATCATGACGCCTTTTTTGATCATGCCGGTTTGGCATCATCGTAAAATCGTCAAACAATACTGGTGGAAATTATTTATTCTTGGTGCATTAGGAATGGTGATGTACCAAAGTCTAGCTTATTATGCTGCACATTATGTTAGCGCCACATTTATGGGTATTTTAAATTCGCTGATCCCATTACTGACTGTAATTATCAGTATTTTTGTTTTACGAGTAGTGCCTACTGTTGGGATAGTGCTAGGTACAGTACTTTCAATTAGTGGTCTGGTCTGGCTAATTAGCCGTGGCGAACCCTCTCATCTACTCTCTCAAGGATTGGGCTATGGCGAGCTAATGATGTTTATTGCATCAGCATCATACGCACTCTATGGCGTTTTAACAAAACGATGGTCAATCACGCTACCTAATTGGCAATCACTTTATGTTCAAATTGGGTTTGGTGTTCTGTTATTATTACCAAACTTCTTTCTTACCGAAAGCGTAGCATTATCGAAAGATAATGTTGGGTTAGTCATTTTTGCAGGTATTGGCGCTTCTATTCTTGCACCTTATTTGTGGATCTTAGGTGTGATGAAATTAGGTGCGAATACAACCTCTATTTTTATGAACTTGATGCCATTATTTACCGCAATGATTGCCATCGCACTTCTTGGTGAAGAAATGCACAGCTATCATTTAGTCGGTGGTGGTATTGTGTTACTGGGTGTGCTTTTAGTTCAACAACTTAGAACACCGCTGAATTTCCGACGTCAATCTGCAACGAAAAAAGCAGATTGTCATCAGGAGATGTGAGTCAATGTCCAAAAGACGATAATAAAAAAATGCCGGCTAAACTTTTAGCCGGTCACATTCATGATATTAGATTTAATGAATAAAACTAACATAAGAAATCAAAGTATAAAATATAAAGTAATACAAGTATCCGTGACAAACATTACCAACTTTTATATTAAATAGCTCCTACTTATTTGTAATAAAATAATCCAGATCAATTTTTTACCGCTCTTTTTGTCCTATTGGCCCTTTCTATTAACCTAACTCTATATAAAACAAAACATTTAATGATTTTAGTTACAATTAAATTAAACGATTGAAATAAAACACACTTGAATTTACTTTATAATAAAAACAATTAGTTATAAAAAACCGTCTATTTTATTAGAATAATAAAATCAGTAACTATTAAGATAGGTATTTTAAAAAATTATTTATATAATCTTTTTTAAATATTTTTTATTCGAAAGATATCTTTATTAGAATAATAGTTTATTTTATATATTGGATTTAAAATAAAAAGCAGTCTCCATTAAAATGAAGCCTGCCTTTTTTATATAAGAAAATAAGTATTAGTAACTAGTTTTTATATTTACTCATTACTAATGATGCATTCGTACCACCAAAACCAAAGCTATTTGACATAACTGTGTTTAACTTTTGTTCTGTTGGCTGAGTAATAATATTCATACCCAGTGCTTTATCGTCTAATTCTTCAATATTAATACTTGGTGCAATAAAACCGTGTTCTAGCATTAATAGACTATAAATTGCTTCATGTACACCAGCAGCACCTAATGAGTGACCAGTCATGGCCTTCGTTGCTGAAATGGCAGGAGTGTGTGTGCCAAATACTTCAGTGATAGCTTCAAGTTCTTTTAAATCACCCACTGGCGTTGAAGTACCATGTGTATTGATGTAATCAACTTTCTCAACATCTTGCATTGCCATTTGCATACAACGCACAGCCCTTCACCGGAAGGTGCAACCATATCTGCACCATCAGAAGTGGCACCATAGCCCACAATTTCAGCATAAATATGTGCGCCACGCGCTAATGCATGTTCTAATTCTTCAACAACCACAATGCCACCACCACCAGCGATAACAAAACCATCACGGTTTTTATCGTAAGTACGGGAAGCTTTACTTGGTGTTTCGTTATATTTCGTTGAAAGTGCGCCCATTGCGTCAAATTCGCAGGTCATTTCCCAACTTAATTCTTCGCCACCACCAGCAAATACAACGTCTTGTTTGCCTAATTGGATAAGCTCAACAGCGTGGCCAATACAGTGTGCTGATGTAGAACAAGCAGAACTGATTGAGTAGTTAACGCCTTTAATTTTAAACGGTGTGGCTAAACACGCTGAAACACCTGATGCCATTGCTCGAGTTACCATATAAGGACCTACACCACGTAGACCTTTTGCTCTCATACCATCAGAACCTTGAACCTGATTACGTGGGGAACCACCACCAGATCCTACGACTAAACCAGAACGAATATTAGAAACTTGGTCTTCACTCAGACCTGAATCAGCTATCGCTTCTTGCATAGATAAATAGGCATAAACCGATGCGTCGCTCATAAAACGGCGGATTTTACGGTCAATAAGACCTTCAGTATCAAGCTTAACGTTGCCCCAAATGTGGCTACGAAGCCCCATCTCTTTAAATTCTTCTGAGAAAGTTATCCCGGAACGGCCTTCCTTTAAAGAATCCAGCACTTCTTTCTGGTTATTACCAATGCTCGAAACAATACCCAGACCCGTGATCACTGCGCGCTTCATTCATACCTCTTTACAATAATTGTTGTAGCTGCGGGATTTCTGAGTAGCACTTTAGCGTACAGTTGTACGCCGAACAAGTCCGATCAGGATCTTTTTTACAAAAATGCAGATAAGCTGATAAAACACTTTCCCCTTAAAGGCTGGCACAACCTTCCTAACAGCGCTAAGATATTAGATAATTTTTTACAGAAATACAGGCAGTTCCGTGAATAATAGCCCAATAAATACCGCATCTTTAAGTTGGAATGAACTTGGCACCCCTATCTCAGAACAATTTGGCGATATTTACTTTTCAAACCAAGATGGTCTAGAAGAAACGCGACACGTATTCTTACATGGAAATCACTTTCCATTACGTTTTGGTACACATGTACGCTCTGAATGTGTTATTGCAGAAACAGGGTTTGGTACTGGGCTTAATTTTTTAACCCTGTGGCAAGCATTTGAACAATTTAAGCAAACATCACCCAACGCGCGTTTAAAGCGTCTTCACTATGTCAGCTTTGAAAAATTCCCTCTCACAAAAAATGATTTACAATCCGCACATTGCAATTGGCCTGAACTTGAAAAATATTCAAAAGCACTTTGTGCTCAATGGCCGTTACCTCTCGCAGGCTGTCACCGCATTATTCTCGCAGATGGGGCAATTACACTAGACTTATGGTTCGGTGATATCAATACATTATTACCACAAACTCGCCAAGCACTGCACAATAAAGTAGATGCATGGTTTCTCGATGGCTTTGCCCCTTCTAAAAATCCACAAATGTGGAGTGAAACGCTCTTTCAATCCATGGCAGATTCAATGAGAGAAAATGGGACATTTTCGACATTTACTGCAGCTGGCATTGTAAAGAGAGGCTTGCAACGTGTTGGATTTGAAATAAAAAAGATCAAAGGATTTGGGCAAAAAAGAGAGATGCTGACAGGTGTATTCCCTCATTCTCCCTCTCCCGAATATCTACCTTATTATGCACGGCCTCATGCAACACAAGCACAAGATATCGCTATTATAGGCGGCGGTATTGCCAGTACCTTTATCGCACTTTCTTGCTTAAGAAGAGGCGCTAAAGTCACCTTATATTGTGAAGATAAACAGCCCGCAACAAATGCATCAGGTAATCGACAAGGGGTGTTATATCCTTTGTTAAGTGGTAAGTCAGACGAAATAGAGCAATTTTTTACAACCGCATTCTTATTTGCTCGACGTACTTATGACAATCTACGTCAAGCTGGCATTATGTTTTCTCATCAATGGTCGGGTGTTGCTCAGCTTATTTATAATGATAGAGTGCGAAAAAAGGCAGAACGGATCATTAATCATTCTGTATCTTTTCACGAAATAGCTCGTTACTGTTCTCAAGATGAGATAAACACCCTGTGCGGATTAGATATTAATTACGAGGGGCTTTTTTATCCGCAAGCAGGTTGGCTTTCTCCCACTGAATTAACCACTCAAGCACTAAAATATGCTCAGCAATTAGGGTTAATACTGCAATTTAATCATCAAGTCACACAAATAAATGTACAAGGTGCATTTTGGTGCTTAGATATCGTTCATCAGAATGAAAATCAAGTCACACAAGTTCAATCACAACATGATTGCGTTATATTGGCGAATGGGCATCGAATTACTGACTTTTCTCAAAGTGCTAAGTTACCTATTAGCGCTGTCAGAGGCCAAGTTAGCCATATACCAACAACAAAGACATTATCAAAGCTAAAAACCGTACTTTGTTATGATGGCTATTTTACACCTGTTGATCATCAAGATAATTTGCATTGTGTTGGCGCAAGCTTTCGCCGAGATAGGTTAGACCTGACGGTTTCCAGTGAGGAGCAAGAAGACAATCAATACCATCTTACTCACTGTTTAGCCAAAACACCTTGGTGCTTTGATGTTGATTTTAGCCAAAACAATGCACGAGTAGGTATTCGTTGTACGATACGCGATCATCTGCCACTATTAGGTGAAGTTCCTGACTTTGAAAACTTGCTACTAGCGTACACTCATTTAGATAGGTTTAAGCGTAGAAGACAAATACCCGTTTTAGCGCCAGCTTATCATCAACTTTATATTCTCAGCGCATTAGGCTCTCGTGGATTATGTTCAGCACCGTTATCAGCCGAAATTCTCGCAAGCCAAATTTTTGATGAACCCTTTCCGGTTGAAGATAGTGTGTTGAATGCCTTACACCCTAATCGTTTTTGGGTAAGGCCATTACTACGTGGAAAAGCAATTGAAGTCAAAAAGTAGCATATCCAGTTGGCGTCTAAGCAACCATTCTAGGTTGCTTAGCTTACTTTTTTTAACGTTATTATTTTTAATGTTATAACCTAATAAATCTTACATTTCATTGCACAGCGAGTTTCTTTCACAACCCCCCTTTGTCGACTTCATGATCTAAAATTTCTTGCAAAGAGTGTGGAACTTCGTTCTCTGGTAAAATAGAAAAACCTAAGCGTTGATAATACGGTGCATTCCAAGGAACATGACGAAACGTTGTCAGTGTAACAGCATCAAATTTACGTGCTTTTGCTTCATCTTTTACTTTCTGAATAAGTAATTTACCAATTCGTTATTTTGCCAATCTTGACTGACAGAAAGTTCATGAATAAATAAACTATCAGGCAATGTTTGCGTCATAATAAATCCCACAGGTTCATTGTCATGATTAACCGCGACCCAATGATCATGTTGGTTAATAAATTCTAGATATGTTTCAACCCCTTGGACATCACTTTCACTGATCCACTTTAAGTCTTCTAATGTGCTAAAAAGTTGCCCTGCTGATTGCTCAATGACAGGTAATTTAATGGCATCATCAATTTGAGTTTGACGAAGTGTAATAGCGTTATTTTTTATTTTATTTTGTGTGATTGTCATATCTATTTCCAGTTCTGTACTTTAATACTTTGATAGTTAAACTTATTAAAAGCCATCCTATTGGATGGCTTACATTAACATTAAATTGATAACTTCTTTTTCGGCTATTTTAATCTTTCGGTAAAATACCATAAGATTGAAACTTTCTACTCTCTTCAATAAAACGATTATAGTATTTATTGTCTTCCACTGAATCTTTCACAGCTCGGTTACTATTCGCACGTGAAACAGCAAGTGTCGCCTTATAAAGCTTATCTTTTAATATATTATGGATCTTTGGATCTTCACTTTTTTGAATTTGATTTAATAGTGATACAAGTTCTTCTGCTTCAGCTTGAATATCAGGATCAGTAAATTCTGCTGTCGGTAACATATAGTCTAAATTAAGATTAACAGAATCGTTATATTCATCTTCTTGTGTAAATGGTTCTAAATCTTTATTGTATTCTGCTGAAATATATTTAATAAATTCAGGTTTATCAAAGCATTTATTTTTTATGCCACCATCATTATTTTTATTGCGAGTACGAATTTCATTAGGAAATGGCTCGCCTAAAGCATAAGTGCACTGAAAGTTATTACCATCAATTAACGTAGCATTAGTGCTACGTACGGGAAGTTCAAATTCGTAGCCATTGATAATCACAGGGTAATCAACAGGTTTAAATTGATCTGTTTTTCCCTTTACGGCATACACTTCAGAAAGGGTGTAATACATAAAATTATCAGGATTTAATATGCCACCATTATTATTGTCATAAACCATAAATCTGGCATCATTTCCGGCACTGTCTTTTAAATTATGCTCACCAGGTGATAGCGTTATGTAACCATTTTTACCTGGTTCAACCTGATATTCTTTACCATCAACACTAAAGCTGATCATTTTTTCGCTTGGGTTACTGTAATAAAATTTATTTTTTTTATTATCTAAATCAAGTTGATCACAAGCAGATAAAAATAAAACGGCACTCGTGAATAGGCCTATTTTAAAGAAATTTTTCATCGTATCGTTATCCTTATCATAAATATTCTATGCAAATCATTTGCATCCCGAGAAACATTCCTAAAAAACATTTAAAAGTAATTTTACAGAAATGGCAAGGTATTACAAAAGATAGCACTATTATGCTTAATCAATGAGAGATACATCGACTTTGAAAAATCAAATAAAAACAATTGATAAATAGTGAGGATTAATCTTTGTCTAAAAACTCACCTTTTTCAACATCAAATATCCTAAATATAACTTAAGAGTCATTATTTTAATGAAATATTAAAAAAGAAAAAACAACCGATTAGTACCGGTTGTTCTCTTAGATAGGCATATGCAATTTAATTAATTGAGTTAACTAAATCATGCCACGTCGATAATACTAATGCTTGATCTGGTGGTGACAGCTCGCCTGCTTTTATTGCCTTTTGAATGCTCTCTTCCACACGTGTTCTTAGTGCTTCTAATTGTGTGTTGTTTTCTTGCTCAAGCTCAGCAATAGCCAGTGTAATATGACCTTGCAAATATCCACCTGCAAATAATTCATCGTCAGTGGCATGTTCAACACGGCTATCAATTCTATCTAACAAGTACGTTTCATACTCAGAAAGCATTATTTATCCTCAATATATAATGTTGCTGTACTCGCCATCAGCACTGCATTATCAATACATAAAAACGTGTGATACAGCAACCTTACTACATCAGACTCCACCCTATCGGGTAAAACCTTCACAGTGGATAGGCGATAGTTATTCTCGCAATCCTTAATTAACTAAAGGGTTTTCCTGATAAGGAAACATCTCTTCCGTTAGCTCTGGGGTATTGTAAACAAATGTAACGCATTAATAAATAGCTGAGCACGAAGTGGCGTGTTTTTATCACGTAAATAAGCAAGAACTTGTTCTCTGACCTTATTTCTAAACGCATAGCGGTCGGGCTCAAAGTTACCTTCTAAATTGTCACAACTGACATTGAAAGGATAACCAGCAGCTTGGCAAAATAACCAATCTAGCGCTTGAGGTTTAATTTCGACTTTCTCAAACTGCCCTTGTGTCGTTTCGTCCCGTCCATCGGGGCAATACCAGTAACCATAATCAACTTGTTGACGGCGAGCTTCACCCGCAATACACCAATGTGAAATTTCATGTAATGCACTTGCATAAAAGCCATGAGCAAAAATAATTTGGTGATAAGGTATTTCTTCATTTGCAGGTAAATAATCGGCTCATCATCCCCTTTGACTAAACGGGTTTGAAAACTTTCGCTAAAACATTGATTAAAGATATCAATTAACTGTTGATAATGATGTGCTGACATTTAAAAAACCATCTATTCCTAATTAAAAAGTGCAGAGAACCAAAGTGCAATAGTATCGCCATGATTGTCATTAATGAGTTTGATACTCATCAAAAAGGAGATAATGACCAACATAGGTCTTATTAATTTTTGCCCTTTCGTTAAAACGAGACTTGCACCTAAGCGAGCACCAATAAATTGCCCACAAAGCATCACTAAACCAATAGTCCAAATAACTTGTCCACCAATAATAAAAAATAGTAGTGATCCAAAATTAGAAGTGAAGTTGAGTAATTTAGCGTGAGCTGTCGCTTTTGATAGGTTATACCCAAGTAACATAACATAACCTAAAGCGAAGAAAGAGCCTGTGCCCGGACCAAAAATGCCATCATAAAAACCCACACCTCCGCCTAATATTGCACCGAATGTATAGTAACCAATACGTTGCTTACTATCTTGAGCACCAATTGACGGAGTAAGAAGAAAATAGAGACCAATAGCAATAGTGAGAATGGGAAGTGCTTGTTTAAGGATGTCAGGATTAATAAATTGCACCAACATGGCACCAGAAACTGCACCAATAAATGTCATAAAAATCGCAAATCGTTGTGATTTTAAATCAATAACCCGACGGCGTATAAAATAGAGTGTTGCTGAAAATGAGCCACCAACAGATTGCAGTTTATTAGTTGCAAGCGCTTGTACTGGCGAAATACCAACTGAAAGTAAAGCAGGAATAGTAATTAATCCGCCTCCACCTGCTATGGAATCAATAAAACCCGCGATTAAAGCAACAAAGAAGAGAAGAAGGTAGATGCCATCTGAAAAGAGCCAATCCATTTATCTATCCGAGTTATCAGAAATGAAAGGACGTATTGCTGTTTCTTTCGTTTATTTATTTTGAAGAGAGTAACAGCAACACGATCTGAGCATAATAAAATTAGGCGCTCACACCTTTAAAGCTAACATCAAACTTACTACAGCTTATCAACCACGTTATTGATGTAGAATGATTACCATTGCATTAAGGGTGGTACAACATCACCACATTGACCACGCTGACGCAATGCATGATCGAGTAATACAATTGCCATCATCGCTTCTGCGATAGGAATGGCTCGGATACCGACACAAGGATCATGACGACCTTTGGTTATCATATCAACTTCTTCACCATCACGATTAATCGTTTTACCTGCAACAGTAATACTGGAGGTCGGTTTTAATGCGATATGCGCAACAATAGGCTGACCACTGCTAATGCCACCTAAAATTCCCCCCGCATGATTACTGGTAAATCCCTTTTTAGTGATTTCATCTCGGTTTTCTGTACCTTTTAATGTTACAACACCAAATCCATCACCAATTTCTATACCTTTGACAGCATTGATACTCATCAAAGCATGCGCTAAATCAGCATCTAATCGATCAAAGACAGGTTCACCAAATCCAGCAGGTACACCCTGTGCAACCACAGTGACTTTTGCACCAATAGAATTACCTTCTTTTTTAAGTGCACGCATGTATTCATCAAGCGCATCTAAACGTGAAGGATCAGGACAGAAAAATGGATTGCTTTCAACAATAGACCAATCAACAAGATCACATGTAATAGGTCCTAGCTGAGAAAGATATCCTCGAACTTCGATGCCTAATTTCTCTTTTAGATATTTTTTAGCAATCGCACCTGCGGCGACACGCATTGCCGTTTCACGAGCCGAAGAACGTCCACCACCACGATAATCACGCAAACCATATTTTTGTTCATAGGTATAATCAGCATGCCCTGGGCGGAAAACATCTTTAATTTCACTGTAATCTTGAGAACGTTGGTCGGTATTTTCAATCAACAAGCCGATACTTGTACCCGTTGTCACGCCATTAAATACACCCGATAAAATACGCACTTGATCAGGCTCACGACGTTGCGTGGTATAACGTGAAGTTCCAGGCCTACGTCTATCTAAATCAACTTGTAAATCAGCTTCTGTTAAAGACAATCCAGGAGGTACACCATCAACAATGCAACCTAATGCAACACCATGAGACTCACCGAAAGTCGTCACTCTGAATAATTGTCCGATACTGTTTCCTGCCATCCCTTTATTCCTATTTTTTTACTGTGTGATGTTATCAATATGTTATTTGTAATGAATAACAATCTACCGTCTCATTGCTGTTACATCAACGATTATCACTAGAAAAACAGTGTGAATGTTCAACAAGCTGTTCTCGAGTCAACATAAAGACTCCAATCCCACCATTGTCAAATTCAAGCCATGTAAACGGCACTTCTGGGAATTGTTCGACAAGATGAACCATGCTATTGCCCACTTCACACACAAGAATACCTTTTTCACTTAAATATTCAGGGGCTTTTAGTAAAATTTGACGTGTAATATCAAGGCCATCAATACCTGATGCCAACGCTAATTCTGGTTCAACTTGGTATTCATCTGGTAAATCGTCCATATCTTCAACATCAACATAAGGCGGATTTGTCACAATGATATCGTAAGGCGTTGGAACAATAGCGTTAAATAAATCAGATTGCATTGGGTAAACACGATGAGCTAAGCCGTGGTTTTCAATATTAAATTCTGCCACTTCCAGCGCATCTACAGAAATATCAACCGCATCCACTTCCGCATCTTCAAATTCATGAGCACATGCAATAGCGATACAACCACTTCCAGTACATAAATCAAGAATACGTGTTGGCTCTTGCTGAATTAAACCATCAAAATGGTTATTGATTAATTCACCAATTGGGGAACGAGGAATAAGCACTCGTTCATCAACATAAAATTCATGACCGCAGAACCAAGCACGATGAGTTAAATAGGGAACCGGGATCTTTTCCTCAATTCGACTTTCAATCAGTGTAATGATTTCCATTTTCTCAGAGGTTGTTAATTTGCTTGATAACAGCGCATCTGGAATATCTAAAGGAAGTGCAATAGTTGGTAATACAAGCTGTAATGCTTCATCCCATGCGTTATCTGTGCCATGACCATAATAAATGTCAGATGAATTAAACTGACTCATAGCCCAACGTAGCATATCTAGGATAGTGCTTAAATCAGCAACTGCTTCCTCTTTTAGTGTTATATCCAAAATGGTTGTCCTCTGAAGAAATAGAAAGTCTGTAGTTTGCCATGAAGATGGTGATAAATCAGCGGGGAAGCGTAAAAAAACATAACAACATTATTACCGCACTCTATACAAACACACCTACAATGGTTTTAAACTTCAGTCATAGAACAAAAAGCAAAACATACGATCTACCTATTATTAAAAAATGATATTTTATACTTTTAATTTAACCTTTATTAGCAAAAAAACAGAATTGAACCATACTTAAAACATGAAATCATTGACTGTGTACCCAAATGCGCCTTAAGAAGTTTTTATTCAATATGATGTCACTTGAAAACAAATACATAATTTAAAGACTCTTTTTTAATCTCTTTTTACCGTATTTTTATCTCCATCTTAAGAGATAAAAAAGTTTTATGCTCCCAGATATTCTAAACAAAGCAACTTGTTAATCACCTTGTATTTGCTAGCTATGTGACTATTTCGGCAGGGTAAATCCCTGCCTTTTTTTATGCCAAATTTATAACCTATATTTTTTATCTCTGACACTATTTCATGTACTATTGCTTTATAAAACAGTAACACTATGAAGAATCATAAAAAATGAATAAGAAATTTTTACTGCCACCTTCTGAAATTGAGTTATTTCAGGAAATGATAAAAGGCACCAAGAAATTACCTCAAGATAAAATACTTCACTCGCCAAAACGTAAAAAAGTGACACACTACGCCGTTGAACGCCTGCAACAAGAGCAAGCTGATGCTTCATATTATTTTTCAGATGAATTTCAACCTAATTTAGCGACAGAAGGCCCGATGCGCTACTTAAGAGACGGCGCAAATGCTTATGAATTGAAAAAACTACGTCGTGGCGATTATACCCTGAATTTTTTCTAGACTTACACGGACTAACACAATTAATTGCAAAACAAGAAATTGGCGCTTTGATTGCAGCCTGTAGGAGGGAGCACGTTTATTGTGCTTGTATTATGCATGGACACGGTAAACACATTTTAAAACAACAAACACCACTTTGGTTAGCACAGCACCCTGATGTCATTGCGTTCCATCAAGCCCCTAAAGAGTGGGGGGGTGATGCTGCGTTATTAGTATTAGTCGAAAATGATGATATTATCCGTCGTTGAAGTATCAGTCGGCTCAAGCACTACCCCTTAAATCACCAAACAGGTGAAATAAGGCGTTAATTATCGTATTGGGCTAGTTTATTTTAAAGTTGAAGGTGGGACTTGCCATAACAATTCTCCCGTACCTTTCGATAAATCAAAATCAACACAAGCTATCGTTGATGTTGAAAACATTGGGGGACACACCGCAGGGCAAAGTTCTGCCACAACATAGCCAACTAAAGGTAAATGGGAAATAACCAGAATATTTTGATATCCCGTATCCCCTAAAGCACGTAAGTAATGTGCAATATGCGAAGGATTACCACCAGGAATGAGCCCTTCATCTGTTTCTATCTTACTCGGTAATGCTAAACCTATTTTTACAGCCTCTAATGTTTGTTGGGCTCGTAAATAAGGACTGACTAAAACATAATCGATAGCATGTCCTTGCGTTGTCATCCATTCAGCCATTTTTATTGATTCACTTCTTCCACGCTCAGTCAGCGGTCTTAGTGCGTCGCTTGCAGCATCAAGAGCTGCTTCTCCGTGGCGCATAATAAAAATTTGCATAGTAAATTATTAAACCTATTTTATTTTTTGTAATCATTGGCATTAACGTCTTTAAGATACTTAATCTAATCAAATTTAAATTAATATATTCTTATATAAAATATTCAATACCCTAATTGTAATAGCATAAATAACCTATTTAAAATCATGCCATTAGTTTACAAAATTCACATTGTTTTTCAGGATTTTATTTAAAAAAACTTCATTTTTAAATTTTTTTCAAATAACTCTATTGCCGTATCCGGCTATCATTAACAGTTTCGACCTTTTTTTCCATTAAAAATTCATCAATTATTAATCTGACGCAAAAAGTATAAGAAAAAAGGCGCCTAAGCGCCTCAATCAAAACAAGTGCCACAAAAGGGAAAAGCAATGGTAAAGCAGTTTCATTAGTCATAAAAACGTTCATTTCGTTTAGCCATTTCAACTAAACGTTCACAAGGGAGATATTTTTCACCATATTTATCAGCCAGTTGATTAAGCTTTTCTGTTACTTTTGTTGTTCCCATGCTATCCATATAACGGAAGGGGCCACCAAAAAAAGGCGGAAAACCAATACCAAAAACAGCGCCGATATCACCATCGCGCGGTTGTTTTATAATTTTTTCATCTAAACAACGAACAGCTTCATTAAGCATCAATAATAAACAACGCTCTGTGATTTCAGAGGGAGATAATTGGCTTTTGGGTTTAATTTGTAAAAGACGATAAATAGCGGGATCGGGCTGTTTTTTATTTTTTCCAAATGAAAAAGGCAGTACCTGTTTTGTATACAGATAAAAACCTCTGCCATTTTTACGCCCTTTTCTATTATCAGCAATAATGGCATCAACAGCAGGTGGAGAAGCAAATCTTTCACCAAATGCGTTCACTAATATTGGTGTTATTTTTGTACCAATATCAATACCTACTTCATCTAATAACTGAATCGGCCCTACAGGGAAACCAAACTGGACAAGAGCTTTATCAATATTTTCAATCGGTTCACCTTGTACTAAGCATGTCAATGCTTCACTGATATAAGGAGCAAGAATACGATTCACATAAAAGCCAGGTTTATCACCAACAACTATTGCAACTTTACCTTGCTTTTTAGCAAAAGCCACCGTTGTTGCAATAGTTTTTTCATTAGTATTTTCATGAGGAATAACTTCAACTAATGGCATTTTTTCTACAGGGCTAAAATAATGAAGCCCGATCACTTTCTCTGGGTATTTCGCTGTTTCTGCGATCTTGTGAATAGGTAATGAAGAGGTGTTAGACGCAAAAATAATTTTGCCTTTACCTAAATCTTCAATATCTGCCACCATTTTCTGTTTTAAAGCAAGATCTTCAAAAACTGCTTCAACAATAATATTAGATTGATGGAAACCGCTGTAATCCAATGAACCAGAAAGTAAGCTCATTTGGCGTTGACGTTCACGTGCCGGCAATCTCTTTTTATTAACCTTGGTAGAAAGCGCTTTCCAACTATAATTTAAAGCTTGAGCAATTCCTTTATCGCTAATATCTTTAATTCTTACGGGTAAATGCCCTTTTGTAGCAGTAACAAAAGCGATACCCCCCCCATTAACCCCCCACCTAAAATACCGATATGATGTAAACTATCTGGTTTTTTCAGATGATCCCGTTTCATTTTTAAGTGCTGTAGAAGCAAAAAAGAGGTGTCTTAACGATGATGAAACGGGTGTCATCGCTAGCTCACCAAAAGCATTCGCTTCTTCTTTAAATCCTGTTTGAATATCTTTTTCAAGGCCACGTTCTATTACATGTAGAATACGTTCAACAGCGGGGTAATGTCCTTTTGTCTTAGCTAATGCGCGCTTTTTAGCTTGCCCAAACAGTATATTTCTTCCTAATGTCGTATTTGCCCAGAAACGATCCATTATTGAATGTTTTTTCTGTTCTTTTTTTACCCGACAAAATCCATTTAGCAGCAACATCTAATAAAATATCTTGTGAAACAACATCATTAACCAGACCTAATTTCAACGCACGTTTAGCATTGATTTGCCTTCCTGTTAATATTAAATCTAACGCCGATGTTACCCCAATAAGGCGAGGTAAACGCTGAGTACCACCAGAACCGGGCAATAATCCAAGTTGTACTTCAGGAAGCCCTAAACGTGTTTTGTTATTATCAGAACAAATTCGTCCATGGCAGGCCAATGCTAATTCAAGTCCCCCACCAAGACAGGCGCCATTGATAGCAGCAACAACAGGTAACGGATAATTTTCGAGTTGGGTAAAAAGATCTTGCCCTGCTTTTGCGAGTGCACTTGCTTCTTCTTTCGTTTTGCAATCCGCAATCATCGAGATATCAGCACCCGCAATAAAACTATCTGCTTTACCTGATGTGATAATTAACCCTTTTACACCCGAATGTTGTTGCGCTTGTTTCAAAACATCTTGGAATTGCTGCACAAATTCAGCTTTTAAGGTATTTACTTTTTCACCGATAACATCAATGGTTATCACGCCGACTTTATCGTTACGAACTGAAAATTGGAAAACGGAAGTGTTTTCTAGTGTTGTTTGTTGTTCCATTATTCCACCTCCAAAATCATTGCCACACCTAATCCACCCGCTGCACACGCAGTCGTTAACCCAAACCCACCACCTCGGCGTTTAAGCTCATGTAACGTCTGTGTCACCATTCTTGCACCTGTCGCGGCAAATGGATGTCCATAAGCAATAGAGCCACCTAGCACATTAAATTTATCCATATCCACTTCTCCAATTGCTTTGGATAATCCTAATTGCTCTTTAGCAAACTGCTCGCTAGCAAACAGTGTCAAATTACTTAATGTTTGTGCGGCGAAAGCTTCATGCATATCAATTAACGTAAGATCACTCAAAGAAAGTCCTGCGCGAGAAAGCGCAAGTGGCGTGGCATATGAAGGTCCTAATAACATATCTTTCCAAACATCTGTTGCTGTAAACGCATAACTACGTAGATAACCAAGAGGCTGATAACCTAAGCTTTTTGCAATGGACTCTTTCATCATTAATACTGCAGCTGCACCATCTGTTAATGGTGTACTGTTTGCGGCAGTAACGCTACCATGGCGACGATCAAAAGCAGGTTTTAACTTAGCGTAAGAATCAAGAACTGAATTTTTACGAATATTGTTATCTTGATGGAAACCTTCTTTGTAAGGTGGGAAAAAAGCGGTCATCACTTCATCATCTAATTTTCCCATTTCCCATGCTTTAGTTGCTAATTGATGAGAACGATGTGCTAACTCATCTTGAGCGACTCTGGAAATATGATAAGTTTTTGCCATTTGCTCAGCGGTATCTCCCATACGTAAGCCTGTTGAATATTCAGCAACGGCAGGGGCGACAGGGAGAAGATCTCGAAACCGCAATTGGCTTAAATAACTTAAGCGCTGACCAATGATTTTGCTTTATTAAGACTTAACAATACATCCGCTAATTTTTTACTAACACCAATAGGCAAAACAGATGATGAATCTGCGCCACCCGCAATACCGACAGAGACATGCCCTGCCATCATGCTCTCAGCGACATTGGCAATCGCTTGAAAGCTCGTTGCGCACGCTCTTGTAACACTGTAAGCATCTGTTTTTACACTTAAGCCAGCACCAAGTACAATTTCTCTAGCTATATTCGGTGCTTCTGGCATTTGTACCACTTGCCCAAAAACAAGTTGATCAATAATTTCAGGAGGAATTTCATTGCGAGTCACTAATTCTTGAACCACTGAACGCCCTAATTCAACCGCAGGTATTCCTCGATACGCAGTCGCTTGTTTAGCAAAAGGTAAACGTAGCCCGCTGACAATGGCGATGCGATCTTTCATAGCACTGTTCGTTGATGACTTCATAACGGCTCCTGACAAAATGAGTTCCTAACACCAAAGAGGTCTGACCTGACAATAGTGTTAACAAAAATTTCACCTATCAGAAACATCATTTTATGAGAAGTGGGAGTTAGCGCGCATTATTTCGATAGAATGTCTGAACCCAACAATAAAGATAGAAAGGATAAAAAATACAATGGCGAGTCATAAAAAAGGCTGTTGACATTCAACAGCCTTAAATCTATTTGTTTTCAGCAGATTAACGTAATCCTAACTGGAAGATCAGATTTTCTGCTTCACACGAAAATGTAAAATCAACGGTAAGTTGAACACCACCATCAACATCAGCAAATTGTTGATTGATTTTACAAGGCTCTGAAGCGATAGATTGTGCTTTTGCACTGAGTTGATCCAACATTGCTTGCGCTTGTACTTTATCAGCGAAGACATGCTGATATGACGCAGTGCAATTTTTATTGTCAATAATAGTACCCACATCTACACAACAGCAAGCAGCGGTTTCTTCTGCACTACAGCGATTAATTGCGTCTGCCATTTTAGTCTCCCAACGAAAGAAATGTTAATTATCTATCATAATCGCAAAAAAATAAAATAAACTGCTTTAGCTCAAATTATCCTACAAATTTACAAAAATAATTGATTATTCTGTTTATTTAACAATCAAAATTATCTTTATTGGGATATTTTGTAAAAATAATGTTAACTAAATCCCATTTATTAAATCAATTTGGCAATATTTGCAAAACACACTTGCAACATTTGGGGTAATCAACTATATACTTAGACAACTGGTCTGATTTGTCATAACGACAACCGCACCTAAAATCCAGCGCTTCTAATCAGAAGTTACTAACTTAAAAAAATTATGAGGGTTTAGGTCATGAACCGTAAAAACCTGTTTACTCGCACAGCACTAGCTGCCTTGGTAGGTGTTATCTCCTCTCAAGCAGGCGCTGCCGGTTTTCAGTTAAATGAATATTCTACTTCAGCACTAGGGCGTGCATTTTCAGGGGAAGGCGTTATCGCCGATGACGCAAGCGTAGGTAGCCGTAACCCAGCTGCACTCACGATGTTTGATCGCCCTGAATTCTCTGTTGGTGCTATCCATATTAACCCGAGCGTCGATATTAAAGGTAGATCACCTCTTACTGGTACTGACACTACTGCAAAAGATATCGCCCCAAGTGCATTAGTACCCAATATCCACTTTGTTGCTCCAATTAATGATAAGTGGGCCATTGGCGCATCAGGAACAACAAACTTCGGTTTAGCAACAGATTTTCCGAATGATTATCCTGCTGGTCTTATCGGTGGCAAAACCGATCTGAAAACCATGAACTTAAATCTAAGTGCAGGTTACCGTGTTAATAATCAATTCAGTGTTGGTTTAGGCTTAAATGCCCTTTATGCTGATGCAGAAATTACACGCCATGTTGGTGAAGCGGGTAAAGTTTTAGGAAATAAATTACCACCTCCATTAGGTGGTTATATATCAAGCTTATCGCCAAGTGATCGCTTTGCTCAATTGAAAGGTGATGCATGGGGCTTTGGCTGGAACGCGGGTTTATTATATGAATTTGACGAAGGTAATCGCGTAAGCTTTACTTACCGTTCAAAAGTTAAAGTTAAATTTAAAGACGGTGAATACCAAAGTGACTTACGTTCAATTCCACAACTCGAAGGAATGGGAATTGTAGGTACTAACGGCGAGACCATTAAAGGTAAACTTGACCTTAACTTACCTGAAATTTGGGAATTTGCCGCTTATCACCGCGTTGCACCAAAATGGGCGGTTCACTATAACTTCGCTTATACAAGCTGGAGCGCATTTGAAGAGTTAAGAGCCACACGTAAGAGTGATGGTCAGCAACTATTCAAGAAAGAAGAAGGCTTCCGTGACGCATGGCGTGTTGCGTTAGGTACAACATATTATCACGATGATAACTGGACATTCCGTACAGGTATTGCCTTTGATGATAGCCCAGTTCCTGCTGATAAACGTTCTATCTCCATTCCTGACCAAGACCGTTTCTGGTTAAGTGCAGGTGCAACCTACGCATTTAACAAAGATATGTCTGTGGATGTTGGCTTAGCGTATATGCATGGTAAAAAAGTCACAATCAAAGAGAAATTATCTGAAGATTTACCATTACCGGCTTATGAATTCGAGTCATCTGGTAAAGCATGGTTATACGGTATGAACTTTAACTACCGTTTCTAACTCTTGCTCTATATTGCTTTTTATACAAAAAATGGTCTTTTTCAAGACCATTTTTTTATTAATACCTAAAACTAACCACAAAGATTAGTCAATGGAATCTAAATCATCTTCAATCGCTTTCGCGTTAGGATTCTCTTTTACCGTACCCGCTTTGAAGTCATTACTTTGGAAATAAGCTTCACGCATCATTAAATAAGGATCAGAGGAGTTTTGCAAAATAGCATCGGAATCGAGCAACTGTGCACGTGTTTCAATGCCTTCTAATGCCCATTTACCCGCTGACATCCAAAACGTTAAATAACTCAACATGGGATATGTTAAGTCAGCCCAGTCACCACCCTCTTCACGGACAGTAAAGCTACCATAGCCAGGGACAACCACATAAGGACCATAACCCACACCATAATGCCCTAACGTACTACCAAATCGCATTGGCACTTCTTTTTCCATTGTTTCTTTGGACATACCAGCGACATCAATTAAGCCACCCATACCAAAGACTGTATTGATCCAAAAACGACCAAAATGTTTTGCTCCCTTTTCAAAAATCACCACGCAATACACTATTTAGCATACTTGCAGGCTCTTCTAGATTACCAAGAAAATTAGATAAGCCATTTCTTGCTGGAGGGGGCACATAATCACGCCAAACAACCGCAACTGGACGTAAGATATATGGGTCTAAAACATAGTAGTTAAAATCAAACATCTGGCGGTTAAACCCTTCCAATGGGTCAGAGCGCGCCTCCCCATTATTAGGGGTACTTGCACATCCTGAAAGTAAGGCGACTGAAAGAGCAACACCGCACAGGCGATACTTCATAATGTTCTCCGCTAATTATCTTATGATGAGCAGCATCATAGTTCGCATATTCATAAACTCTACACATAATACTGTCAATACGTCACAAGTGGTACTTTTATTAGGCGTTGATCTTATAAGATAATTCAGTTTTTAGGATTATCCCATTGAGCTAATTTACAATATTAGCCCAATATTATAGGGCTAGTATTGAAATGCTTGATACTCGTTTACTGATATTCTTTTATCACTAATTGCTCTTAGCATTAGAGTACGAAAAAATTGTTATTAAACGAAGAAGCGAAACTATGGCGATAATAGAGTGAATACAAAACGGCTACTCTAGGAATATATTCGACATCTAAGGCTAAACAATAGATGGCGTTCCCTACAGGGATCGAACCTGTAACTAGCCCTTAGGAGGGGCTTGTTATATCCATTTAACTAAGGGAACATACGTAATGAAGTGATGTATGACTTATGGATGAACCTTATTTTACCTCCCTCACTCTCTATTAATCAAGTTTTAACGTACTGATATTGGAAGGAATTTTTTTGTTTCTTTTTTGAACAGTGAAATTTCCCTTAAAAAGGGAATAATAAATACCATCATCAATGATTGTGTTTATTCTTATATATAACTGTTTTACTAAAATGCTTTCAATTGCTTTAAAAATAATTTCGGTGAGTATCCCATCTCTTTATTAAACATTGCACTAAAGGCACTCGGATTCTCATACCCTAATTCTAAAGCAATTTCGGTGACTGAATGACCTTTCTTTAATGCTGTTAGTGCATACATTAAACACGCTTTTTGACGCCACTCGCGAAAAGAGAGACCCGTTTCTTTATGAAAGAGTCGCGTAAAAGTACGCAAGCTCTTATTTAATTTCTCAGCCCACATCTCTGGTGTGGTACGAATATTGGGCTGTGACATAAATTCAGTACATAGTAAATCCAATAAAGCATGTTGAGGTAAAGGTGTAAAATAAGGTAATGATTTGGCCTGAGTTAATTCATGACAAAGTAACGTTAATAAAGCGCTATCTCTCCCACCTAAATCATAAAGCAAAGGAAGTTGATTTGCTGAAAGTAATAGCTGATGAAACAAAGGAGAAACGTGTAAAACCTCACAATATTCCGAATAACGAGGTACTTTATTCGGCTCAATATAGAGACTATAAGTACTGCTACCCAACATTAGCACTTGATGTACTTTTTTAGCAGGGATCCACACACCGCTGTAAGGTAATACAATCCATTGGCCATCTTCAGTTTTAACTTTCATAACACCATTTGGGGCATATAAAAATTGGGCTCGTCGATGATGATGTGCTTCGAGTAATGTGTCATAAGGATAATCAGATCCTAATGCCAAAATATCACGGGGAAGATGATCCACATTGTTAATATCGATATTACGCATAATATTAAAATTGTCCTAAATTCATATAAACTTGTCATTATCTCGTGGGCAAGCCATTATTTTATTCTATATTGTTGATCTCCTGACTCAACAGGAGATTTGAAATGACATTCTGGCTGATTTCGTTTGGTTTAATTTCAGGCATTACAACATGGTTATTTGGCTTTGGCGGTGGCTTTGTCACGGTTCCTTTACTCTACACGCTTATTCTAACACTCTGGGGAATAGACAGCTTACCTGCTGAGCATGCAATGAAAATAGCTGTTGCCACCTCGACATTAATTATGTTGTTTTCTGCAACAATAACAACCATTAAACACCATAAGGCAAGAAGGCTTAATTGGCATAGCATGTTCATCCTTTTTATTGGGATTGCTTGTGGGGGGATCTTAGGCGCCCTTCTCGCATTAACGATTGAAGGCTCTTGGATCAAATGGATCTTTATTGGCTATCTCTTTGTCACTATTTTAGATTGCTATTTTCGTCCTGGTTTTATGGCTCCAACTCACCACACAAAAAAGGTGACTAAAGCAAGAGAAACGATTAATGGTGTTGTCATTGGTATTATTGCCGCTTTTTTAGGCGTTGGCGGAAGTGTAATGACTGTTCCTCTGTTACGTCGTAGAGGGACACCAATGGCACAATCTGCAGCCATGGCAAATACATTAACCTTACCTTTAGCACTCACTGCAACCTTCACTTATGTCGCACTTTCCTTTACTTCCCCTTTAAATAGTGAATCTGGTTTTATTGGTTATATTTGGCTAAAGGCAGTCTTTATTCTGATTTGTAGTACATGGATAGGCTTGAAGATCTCTGAGCGCTTTTTATCTCATTTTCCCGATAAATGGCATGCGAGAGTTTATCCCCTGTTACTGAGTCTTGTCTTAATCATTATGTTGCTTTAAATCCTTTCTTTTATATAAGAAAGATAGAAAAATATTTTGACAACATGCAAACACAATGACTCTCAGTATTCAATAAGCCATTTTGTTTTTAACATTCCTTTTAAACTTTTTCCTACGCACATTTACTTGGCATTAATATTATTGAGATGTATAAAACAAAAAATAGCTCCTTTTGACAATCCACACACAACCCCATAACTATTAGCTTTATTAATTAATATTTAAACATAATGAATAATAATTTATAGATTGTCTCATTTTTCGTATCAGTTTGATTACGTTTCAATGATGATGTTTCGTATAAAACATCATCTGTTTATTTTTCTCTTTTACTCGTATTTATCATCAAAATAATAAGTTAGCTATTTTTTACAAATTATATTTTAAGAAAAAACTGGATTTAAATATCGCTAAAAAATATTATTTAATTTTATTTTTAAATAACAAATTAATTACAATAACACCCACCATCGATATATAGATAATTATATACCGATGGTTTTTTTTGTCAATTATTTGTTGTCATAAATCATATATTTTAAATACACTTTAACAAAACAGATTAATGACGTAAGTGAGTGAATTTAAAAGAAGTAAATATAACTATGGCATTCATTAAAATCTGCTCTTTAACCTCATAACCTTTATAACATAAGTTAATAGAAGAAAATAATTATCATTTAATTTTGTCTATTTTAGTTAATTTATTTTGTGACATTTATTAACGTCTTATTCTCTATTATTTATTATTTACAACTAACTTATCACTTATGAATTAATAAACTGGAGGCACCTTCAAATATTTATTTAATCGTCCATATATAATATTTAGCTATAAGAAGAAACTGGAGGTTATATGAGTATTAGTCGTCGTTCTTTCATTAAGGGGATGGGGGTAGGATGTGTAGGTTGTACCGTCAGTAGTTTACCACCTGGTGCACTTGCATTTAATCCTGTAGATTCTCTTAAGGGTCAGTCAACATTAACACCGAGTCTATGTGAGATGTGTTCCTATCGTTGCCCGATAGAGGCTCAAGTTGTTAACAATAAAACTGTATTTATCCAAGGAAACCGAAACGCAGAACATCAAAGTAGCCGAGTTTGCGCCAGAGGTGGAAGTGGCGTTAGCCTTGTTAATGATCCAAACCGTATTGTCAAGCCCATGAAACATAAAGGCCCAAGAGGTGCAGGTGAATGGGAGGTCATAAGCTGGGAACAAGCTTATAAAGAAATAGCAGAAAAAATGAATGCCATAAAACAAAACTATGGCGCAGAGAGCATCTCCTTTTTCATCTAAATCAGGTTCACTCTCCTCTCACCTATTCCATTTAGCGGCTGCATTTGGTTCACCAAACACCTTTACACATGCCTCTACTTGCCCTGCCGGTAAAGCGATTGCTGCATCTGTTATGATGGGTGGCGATCTTAAGATGGATCTCGCAAATTCAAAATATATTCTCTCTTTCGGTCACAACCTTTATGAAGGCATCGAAGTTGCTGAAACACATGAACTCATGACAGCACAAGAGCGTGGTGCAAAATTAGTCAGTTTTGATCCGCGCTTATCGGTTGTTTCAAGTAAAGCGGATGAGTGGTTTGCTATTCGTCCAGGAGGAGATTTGCCTGTTCTTATGGCCATGTGCCATATCCTCATCAAAGAAGATCTCTACGATAAAGAGTTTGTTGAGAAATTTACGGTAGGTTTCCCACAATTAAAAGACGTTCTACAAGAAACAACGCCGGAATGGGCTCAAGCACACTCTGATGTTCCAGCTAAAGATATTGTTCGTATTGCTCGTGAGATTGCAGCAAAAGCACCTCACGCACTGATTATGCCTGGTCACCGCGCTACCTTTAATAAAGAAGAAATTAATATGCGCAGGATGATCTTCACCTTCAATGCGTTACTCGGCAACATTGAACGTGAAGGGGGCTGTATCAGAAAAAAGCAGCGACAAAATACAATAAATTAGCAGGCATTGCGGTTGCTCCTGAATTAGCAAAACCAAGTGTTAAAGGTATGCCTGAAATTACCGCAAAACGCATTGATGCAACAGCACCTCAATTTAAATACATCAATAAAGGTGGCGGTATTGTTCAATCGATTATCGACTCAACATTAGAAGGCGTGCCGTATCAGACAAAAGCATGGATTATGTCTCGTCATAATCCATTCCAAACAGTCAGTTGCCGTCCTGATCTAGAAAAAGCAGCACAAAAGTTAGACTTAATTGTCAGTTGTGATGTGTATTTAAGCGAAAGTGCCGCTTATGCCGATTATTTATTACCTGAGTGTACCTATTTAGAACGTGATGAAGAAGTTGCTGATGTTTCAGGTTTAAATCCCGCTTATGCATTGCGCCAGCAAGTTGTCGAACCTATTGGTGATACTAAACCGAGTTGGTTAATTTGGATGGAAATTAGGTAAAGCATTAGGATTAGAAGCCTGTTTCCCTTGGGAAAACATGGGTGTAAGACAGCTTTATCAAGTTAATGGTAGCGAAGAACTTTATAAAGAGATGCATAAAAAAGGCTATATCTCTTATGGCGTTCCACTATTATTACGCGAACCGTCTTATGTAAAAGCCTTTGTTGATCAATATCCTGATGCCATCAAACAGGTTGATAGCAACAATACCATGGAAAAAGCCCTCTCATTTAAATCACCAAGCGGCTTAATTGAAATCTACTCTGAAGAATTAGAAAGCCGTTTAGAAAACTACGGTATCCCACGCTTCCACAACTTCCCATTAAAAGAAAAAGATGAACTTTATTTTATCCAAGGTAAAGTCGCCGTCCACACTAATGGTGCAACACAATATGTGCCGTTATTAGCTGAATTAATGTGGGAAAAACCCTGTTTGGCTTCATCCTGAAACAGCAAAAAATCACGGTATTAAACATGGCGATGAAATCATTCTAGAAAACAGTGTAGGTAAAGAAAAAGCACGCGCTTTAATCACTGAAGGTATTCGCCCAGACACTGTATTTGTCTATATGGGGTCGGGTGCAAAAGCAGGCGCAAAAACAGCAGCGACTACAACAGGTGTTCACTGTGGCAACTTATTACCTCATGAAATTAGTCCTGTATCGGGTACTGATGTACATACATCAGGTGTCAGAATTAGTCGGGCTTAAGGAAAAAAATAACGATGAACAATAATAAACAATTTGTCATGCTACACGATGAAAAACGTTGCATTGGGTGTCAAGCCTGTACTGTTGCATGTAAAGTCATCAATGATATTCCTGAAGGATTTCAGCCGACTTCAAGTTCAAATTCAAGGCCCACATAATGATGAGGCGGGAAATCCACATTATCAATTTTTCCGTGTTTCATGTCAGCACTGTGAAGATGCACCTTGTGTTTCTGTTTGTCCTACTGGCGCCTTCTTTTATCGATGAGAATGGCATCGTACAGGTGAAAAAAGAGCTGTGTATTGGCTGTGATTACTGTGTAGGTGCTTGTCCTTATCATGTCCGTTATATCAACCCAATGACGCATATCGCCGATAAATGTAACTTCTGCTCTGATACCCGATTTAACTGAGGGCGAATTACCTGCGTGTGTATCAGTCTGCCCAACGGATGCGCTTGCTTTTGGTCGCATTGACTCACCTGAAATTCAGGCATGGATCAAACAAAAATCCGTTTATCAATACCAATTAGATAATGTCGGAAAACCAAGTTTATTCCGTCGTAAAAGAAATCCATCAGGGAGATAAAGCATGACTAGTATCTGGGGAGCAGAACTCCATTATACGCCAGATTATTGGCCTGTATGGTTAATGGCCGCCGGGTTATTAATCGTTGCCATGATAGCCGTTTTGGTTATTCATGGCTTGTTGCGCTATGCCCTTGCACCAAAACACACTGGCCATTATGAAGAAGAGCGGGTTTATTTATATTCTAAAGCAATCCGTTTTTGGCACTGGGGTAATGCCTTGCTGTTTATCTTATTACTACTAAGTGGTTTTTTAGGGCATTTCTCTATTGGAAATGTCACTTCAATGGTGCTATTACATAAAAATTTGTGGCTTTGTACTTATTGCATTCTGGATTGGTTTTATTCTTATCAATTTAACAACCAGTAACGGGTGTACATTACAAAGTAAGGTTTAGTGGATTAATTGGTCGTTGTATTAAACAAGCTCGCTTTTACCTCTATGGCATAATGAAAGGCGAACCCCATCCTTTTGCAGCAACAGAAACTGATAAATTTAATCCACTTCAGCAACTTGCTTATTTAGGCGTAATGTTTGGGCTAGTACCACTGTTATTAGTAACAGGATTACTCTGTTTATATCCAGAAGTGCTTGGTTATGGCTACTGGATGTTAAAAGCACACTTAGTATTAGGTATTGTGGCATTAATGTTTATTTGTGCACACTTCTATTTATGTACATTGGGTGACACCTTTACACAAACATTCCGTAGTATGGTTGATGGTCATCATCGTCACCAAAAAACATGATAATCATCGTTCAGCAAACGAAAAAGTAGAACATTAAATTTTCTTAGCACTCAATACAGAATGTATCTCTATCTAAAATGCCCGCCCAAACGGGCATTTTTTGATGTTTAGTATAGAAATATTTTTATAATCTAATTATTAGCAAACAAATATATCATTTTATTTGTATGTTATTCGGTGTATAGTCAGCTCTATATCGTTATGTGAATTTTTCATACCGATGGATTTAAATAATTAAAAAATACATTTTTGGAGTCTATCGTGAAGATAGTTATTATTTCGACAATAGCTCGTATCATGGCACAAATATTAGCAATATCTACAAGCAGAGCCACTGTCAAAACGCTAAAAAAATTGCCGTGACCGTAGAATGCTAGGTAATGTTGTTAACTCTCACTTGGATGGCATGAATACTGTTTCTATCACCGCTTTTCTTATCAAAATATATGAGCGTATCGTTATTATAAATATTTAATAGATTCGCTTTATAGGCCAGCAAGTCTTAGTAGGTAGCTTCGTTTCACACAACAACGCCCAACTTTAAAAACTTAACCTCACTGAATACAACTTATGTTAATGATAACCAATTTAAAGGACATCTTGGTTTAGGTAGTGTTATTGGTGATAACAACACGTTCGGCTATCGCATTAATCTAATGCATAATTAAGGCTAAGGTTATGTGGTAGATAGCACCCCCGTCAGCGCATGAGCACTGCTTTTAATTGGAATATCTCTTCTGATACCGTGCTAGGTGTGAGTTTTACCAACTATTCTTCAATATCCCTCAGACAGATCAACAACTCGAATATAATTTGATACACCACCGTTTTTTCATCATGAAGGTGAAGAGGTAGTGAATTCCTTCATCATGAATAGTGTTTGTGACTATCCCTACATTGCCACTTTATGCTCAATACTTATAATTTGATCTAGCTCTTATTTTTGACTAAATTCTCTTTTTCAATTTTTATCGTTTTAAAATTTATTCTTTTTAATCTCATTGATATAAAATACATAATTTACAACCCTAATTGCTTCATAAATGTTATTAAAAAGTAAAATTATAGCAAGTAATATAAGAACTGATTTCTGAGAGATTTATTTTAATAAGTATCTATCGCCTGTTGTTTTACACATCACAATAGATATGAAAATATATTTCTCTTTTTATATAAACCTTAGTTATTTTTCAAAATGATTTTTCTTTTTCTTTCGCCAATTAAAATTTTCATTCTTCAAAAATGAAAAATGCCCTAATAAGGGCATTAGTTTAATTATAGTGGTTCCATCTTAATTATTAAGAAAATTCTTATTATTCGCTAATCAAAAAGATACATTTATATAAGAATTATCCTACTCTATTTAATTATTCTAAAATGGACGATCTTTTAATTTAAAGATATTTTTAGAAAATAGAGAGAGCCTTACTATCGAAATGAGATGGAATATGTTGTTCATTACGTTCAATTTCTTGAGCCATTCCACCGGTTACTTCTTCAAAGAAACTACCAATATTAACACCTAGTACTTCAAGCACTCTAACTAAGCAATCAATATCAATACGGTTTACACCACGCTCATAACGAAATAATTGTTGTTCACTAATATCAATCTCTTTTGCTAACTGAAATACAGTGTAACCTTGAGATTTTCTTAATGACTTAATTTTTTGTCCAACAGCATAAGCGACTGGATACTTGCTACTCATAATATGTTCTCGCTTTTCACTTTGATTGATATCTAATTTTATAATGGTGTATTATCTCGTTATAATATATAAAACCATATATTATTGAGAACACCTTTTTGTTTTAATAAAATATTATTTTAGTAGATAAGAAATATCACAATTCATAATATGACTTATCATATGTAAATAATATACTACGCATTTAAACACTTTCAACTAGTCGAAAAACGACAATACAAACTCAGCATTTTACTCATGCTAGTTAATAATACCTAGGATACTGAGATATACTCTTTATTTTCATATAGTTAAAATATTTTATTTATAAAATGGCACTTTTTTTTTCTTAAACTTTACTCACTAATTAGAATAAACATCTACATTATCTTTGATTTAAAGTACTATAATCTATTTTGTGTAAAAATAAATCAAGTTATGTCAGTCTAATTTATTTAAATTAATAAATTAACCTTATAAAGAAGATGACTTTCATATTATTATGAAATAGCTTAAGCAATATCAATGAAATCTGATGAATTTATAAATGCATAAAAATTATAATTTAAAATCAATAAATTACAAAATTTACAATAAAATATAGATAAAGATCACCTTTTAAACATTTGTTAATTAGTTTATATAAGCATAAACCCTTAGATCTTCGACTAAATATATTTAAAACATAATAATTACGTATTATTTTGGAATAAACAGGTAATATATTTAATTATCCATTTTCTTTGAATTTTTATTAATGAATAACTCATTTTTATTTTCATTTAAACTAAAAAAACCATTCATGCAATAAAAAAAAATGGATAACTGTAAAAAATTTTTTATTTATCAAAAAGTTATAATTATATTGTATTTATTATAATAAATTAGGGTTACTTTATCGCCATATCGTATTATTCTTTCTTTTTCACTCAAATACATTCATTTTTTTAGCACCTAATCGAAATTATTATTGCAACTTAAACTAAATTTAAAAAGGAATGGTCTGTTAAATATCAATTTTAGTATGATCTAATTTTGTTAAAAAATACAAAAAATTCTTTTTTCACATCCTAAGTAGTTATACTTATCTAGTATAAAAGTTATTCTTAGGGCTAAATAAACATTAATATTTTTATATGATTTATATTCCTGCTAAATGCACAATTTTCTCCATTTTCAGTAAAAAATGAAATTAACCACTTAAGGTTAAATCAATTCCTGATTAAATAAGTACTTTTTGCTTCATATCATTTACTCCATAGTTCATTATGGTGAAAATTTTGACAAACATCAAACTTTAACTATAAATGCATTAAAATCATCAAGTTAGATTAGGCTCTTTATCTTCTCATTACTTAAAAGAAGAATAAAAATATATAAAATATTATTATATTTAATCATTTAATTTCATTGTGTTAGTAAAAAACAAATAATGATTAAGAAAGATTAACTATAAAATGCATTTTTTATCTTTAATTCTTCATTTTTTCATCAAAAATAAATAATGATCTTTTTATGATGATCATAAAAAAATGTTTTAACATACTAATTTTATGAGGGTTTTATCTTATTAAGTGCCCCATGCTATTCAACATACTGTTTTAACGTTATTTAATTTTGTAAATAAACTGAAAAAAACCACAAAAACGCCTAAAAGGAGTAAATCTTTCTTTTGATATTTATATCGTTTTTCGCGTGTTATTAGGTCAATACGTAAATCATATCCAGAGATTTAAGCCTCCTTTTTTAAAGTAGAATGACCAATAAGACATAAAAGTGACTGTTTTTTTAGGGGGAGAATCCGCTATTTTCCTGATAAAGCATAACAAAATGTAAAAAGTTGTAATAAAGAATCACGTGTTAGCCTTCTTTAAGATAGACAGTTTAATGCTTTAATAGACTAAATTAGTTTTATAAGGGGAGAAGCCAAGGGGGAAATAAAATTATTGGCTAGAAGCTACATAAAAAGAAATGAAGCCAGTACGATGATTTAGAAAGCACATATACCAGTAATTATTGTAATAAATACAACGCAATAAACTGAAAAATGAATTCAGAACAATCATATACTTATATTGTGGTTATTCATAAATAAAAAAGCAAAACAACTATTATGAATTATTTAAAGAATAAGACGAAAGATAAATAAGAAAGCATAATGGAGGAAAAGAGAAAAGTGGTGGGCGGTATTGGGCTCGAACCAACGACCTCCTCCTTGTAAGGGAGATGCTCTACCAACTGAGCTAACCGCCCGCTTGATTATTAAATGGTGGGTCGTGGGCGATTCGAACGCCCGACCAATTGATTAAAAGTCAACTGCTCTACCGACTGAGCTAACGACCCATTTCAATAAAAACGGATTGGTATTCGAAAATGGTGGGTCGTGGGCGATTCGAACGCCCGACCAATTGATTAAAAGTCAACTGCTCTACCGACTGAGCTAACGACCCTTTTTCGAATTTGCCACATTCTCTGTGGCAACGGCGGGTAATAATACTGATTTAATGTTTTTGTGCAATGTTTTTTTTCAAAAAAACAATCGAGCGTTTAAAAAACAATCATTTAACCCCGAAAATGTAAGATTTTACATTACGGGGTCAATAATTAGAGTGCTGCTAACTGCTTTTGCGCTAATTTAGCGCCCGCACTATTTGGATATTGCTTAATCACTTGTTGATAAATAGCTTTAGCATTATCCTTTTGCCCTTTCTCTTGCATGATCAGACCAATTTTATAAAAGGCTTCACTTGCTTTTTGAGATTTCGGATAGTTTTTAACAACGATAGCAAATGTACTTGCTGCCTGATCCTTATTACCTTTTAAGTAATACATCTGACCCAACCAAAAATGTGCATTTGATTGATAGCTAGACTTCGGATAGTTTTTGATAAAGTTGTTTAATTCAACAATTGCCTTATCGTAATCTTTTGAATTCAATACGATATCAATTGCAGCATTATAATCGGCCTTCTCATCACCTTGCCCAGAATTAGTTGTAGCAGAAGGTGTTGAAGAAGTAGCATTATCAGGTTGAGTGGCTTCTGTCGATGTTGAAGCTCCGCCACCTAGGCTATCCAATTGTTGATAGATATTGCGTTGACGTTCGACAACTTGATTTAGCTGGTATTGGTTTTCCTGAATTTGACCACGTAACATATCAATATCACGCTGAGAATCAGCAAGTTGTTGCTGTAATTGAGTCAAAAGCTGGCTGTGAGCATTTGAAAAACGCTCAAGTTGGGCGAGTCGTTCATCGGTCGAACCAGAACCGATATTACTGATTGGCGCTTGGGCAATAGCGGCTACAGGAGCCGCTACGCCAACCAGTAACAACAGACTCATCAAGAAAGGTCTGAAGTTACTGTTGTTCATGCCGTTCTCTTAGTAATCCAGTACTGCACGACGGTTTTTCGCATAAGCGGCTTCGTCATGACCCAGTACAGCTGGTTTTTCTTTACCGTAAGATACGATTGACAGTTGATCAGCAGATACGCCTTTACCTTGTAGGTACATTTTCACAGCGTTAGCACGACGTTCGCCCAGAGCGATGTTGTATTCTGGAGTACCGCGTTCGTCAGCATGACCTTCTACAGTGATACGTACTGATGGATTAGCACGCAGGAAGTCAGCGTGTGCATCTAATAGGCTAGCGTAATCTGAGCTAATGTCATATTTGTCAAAACCGAAGTAAACGATGTTTTGTTGTTTCAGTTGTTCTAATTGCTGACGAGCTAACTCTTCAGCAGTAGGACCTTGTTCAACAACTGGTACATTGTTTGTGTCAGTTTGATCTTCGTTTTTGTTTGAGCTACATGCTGCTACAGCAACGAGTGGTAATGCTAACATCAACCCTTTAAACACTTTGTTTAATTGCATCTCTATTTGTTCCTTTATTTTGTTTGCCATACATAATTCTTATGCATCACATAAACGGTGACCAGGCAGGTGATTTAACCTGACCATCAGTCGCCGGAAGACGCGCTTTGAAACGTCCATCAGTCGATACTAGCTGCAAAATGGTGCCTAAGCCTTGTGTAGAGCTATAAATAACCATTGTGCCGTTAGGCGCGATGCTTGGCGTTTCATCCAGAAACGTATCTGTTAAATATTGTACGGAATTCGTTTCTAGATCCTGCTTAGCGATATGTTGCCTACCGCTTTCAGAACTCACCATAACTAAGAAACTACCATCTGGGCTTACTGCTGGGTTTTGGTTTTGTTTACCTTCCCACGTAATACGTTCTGGCGTTCCACCGTTAATATTAACTTTGTATATTTGTGGACGTCCACCTTGATCTGAAGTATAGACCAAGGTTTGTCCATCTGGCATCCAATTTGGCTCGGTATTGTTGCTTCTGCCATTGGTTACCTGTGTCATATTCCCACTTGCTAAATCCATCACATACAGATTTAAGCTACCACTCTTAGAAAGAGCAAAAGCAAGTTTAGAGCCATCTGGTGAAAACGAAGGTGCACCATTATGTCTTGGGAATGATGCAATTTGGCGAATTTCACCTGTTGCTAATGTTTGTACAACTAAAGCAGATTGACCGCTTTCAAAAGTTACATAAGCCAGTTTAGCACCATCTGGTGACCATGCTGGTGACATTAATGGCTGTGATGAACGATAAACACGATCTTGGTTAAAGCCATCATAGTCAGAAACGCGCAATTCATAAGGATATGCGCCCCCATTAGTCACAACAACATAAGCAATACGTGTACGGAATGCGCCACGAATACCAGTCAGTTTTTCAAACACTTCATCACTGGCCGTGTGAGCAGAATAACGTAGCCATTTAGATGGGACTTTAAACTCGCTTTGAGATAAAACCGCGCCTGGAGAGCCAGCAACGTCAACTAACTGATAGCTTACTAAATATTGGCCATCCGCTGACGGTTGTACGCGTCCAACAACAACAGAATCAATCCCTAATGCAGTCCATAATGCAGGTTGGACTTCAGAAGCCGTGACAGGCTGTTGAGGCATACGTGATACATCAATAGGATTAAACTTTCCGCTATTACGTAAATCAGCTGCAATCACACCAGCGATATCTTCTGGCATTTGACCAGTACCTTCCCATTTAAAAGGAACGACACCGATAGGGCGTGCAGTATTCACCCCTTGTGTAATTTCAATTCGAACTTCAGCGTTAGCCAGAGTGGTTACGCATAAAATTAAAAGTCCGAAGATAACATTTAATGCCTGCTTCATCATGTCTCCCTTTTATTATTGCGATTATTACGCAATAACGCACAGAATAGTAACAAACGCTTTTCAACAACACCATACAACGCATCAATAACATTCTAAAATAGCTATAAATTAGTGTATGTTTTCCTACAATCAGATAGTTTTATGGTTTAAACTCAATTACTGACGATTTTACTTCTTCATAAACATCTTTCGGTGGTTTCGGTAATTTAGCGGTATTTGCCGCTCTTAATGCCACTTGGCATAATGCGGGATCACCACCTACAATCTTCACATTAATTAACATCCCATCAGGTGCAATACTAATTCTTAGTTCACACGTTTTACCTTTATATAACTCTGGATCAATGAACTTCTGTTCTATTGCAATTTTCAGTTGACCTTTATAGCGATCAACACCTTCACCATTGGCACCAGTACGATTTCCACCACCTTGTCCCGCTGCTGATGCACCGCTTTGTTTGTTACCATCAGCCATTAAGCCATCAAGCAAGCTATCAACAGCTTTACTCTGTTGTTGAGCTGCTGCTTTTGCTTTGGCCTCTGCGGCAGCTTTCGCTTTGGCTTCAGCAGCGGCTTTCGCTTTAGCATCCGCCTCAGCCTTCGCTTTTGCATCTGCTTCAGCTTTTGCTTTAGCATCAGCCTCAGCTTTTGCTTTGGCCTCTTCAGCTTTTTGCTTCGCGGCTAATTCTGCTTGTTTTTTTGCTTCAGCTTCAGCTTGTGCTTTTGCGTCTGCTTGTTCTTTTAAGATACGATCACGCTCTGCTTTCGCTTGTGCAGCCGCTTCTTCTGCCACTTTTTGCTCTTCTTTCGCTTTGGCGGCAGCTAACGCTGCTTCACGTTTTTGAGCTTCTGCTGCCTCTTTTGCTTGTAAACGCTCAACTTCTAAGGTTTTCAATCGTTCTTGTTCTTTCATCTGCTGCTGACGCAACTCTTCTTCTTGTTGCTCAGCACGCGCTTTACGTTCTTGCTCTGCTTTTTGGACGTTAGCTTGTTGTGCTTTTTGCTGATTATACTGTTGCACGACAGCATTAGGATCAACCATAATAGCATCAATAACTTGCCCGTCTTCACCACCGCCGCCACCTAAATCCCATTTCTGAGTTAATGACCCCCAGATAAGCAATGCGATAACAAGCAAATGCAAGGCGGTAGACAAGATAACTGAACCGCTCAATTTACTTCGGATTGGCTTCGTCTTCTTTCCCACGCTATTATCCAAACTTATTTCAACCTATTACATAGGTTGAGTCATTAAACCTACAGATTTGACACCTGCTTGACGTAACATGTTGAGCGCTTTAATTATCTCATCATAAGGAACATCTTTAGCACCGCCAATAAGAAAGACAACTTTCGGATTTTTTTCCAATTGTCGTTTCGCTTCAGCCATAATCTGTTCTTCAGGCAATAATTCTAATATTTCCTGATCAACACGAATATTATATTTTCCAACACCTGCAACTTCGACTATCACTGGGGGATTATCGCTACTTGAAACAGTTTGTGTCTCTGTTGCTTCAGGAAGATCAACCTCAACACTTTGCGAAATAATGGGTGCTGTAGCCATAAAAATAAGCAAAAGCACTAACAATACGTCAAGCAAAGGAACAATGTTAATCTCTGATTTTACGCCTCGGCGGCTACTGCGACCCCGTGCCATCAGCTATCTCCTTCTGCGTTAACTATTTCTTTTCTGCTGAGGCAAAAGCTTGGCGATGTAAAATCGTCAAAAACTCTTCCATAAAGTTATCGTAACTTTGTTCCAGTTTAGTTACACGTTGTGTAAACCGGTTATAAGCCATAACTGCGGGGATCGCCGCAAATAAACCGATAGCTGTTGCAATCAACGCTTCAGCAATGCCGGGTGCGACCATTTGTAATGTTGCTTGTTTAACACTACCTAATGCAATAAATGCATGCATGATCCCCCATACTGTACCGAACAGACCAATATATGGGCTGATAGAACCAACAGTACCAAGGAAAGGAATATGAGTTTCTAGAGATTCTAATTCACGATTGAAAGAAACACGCATTGCTCTTGATGCACCATTTACGACTGCATCTGGGGCATGAACGTTTGCTTGATGTAAACGTGCAAATTCTTTAAAACCGGAATGAAAAATTTGCTCTGAGCCTGATAACTCATCACGACGAGCTTGGCTATCTTTATATAAACGAGCCAAATCAGTACCTGACCAGAATTTATCTTCAAAATCAGCAACTTCACGATCGGCAGCATTCAGGACTTTGGTTCTCTGAATAATAATCGCCCAAGATGCAATAGAAAATCCGATTAAAATCAACATGATCAACTTAACTAAAAGCCCTGCTTTCAGAAAGAGATCGATAACATTCATGTCAGCCACTACTTAAACTCCGCGATAATGGACTTAGGAAGCGCTACAGGCTTCATTTTTAATGAATCTACGCAGACAACGAGCACATCTGCGCTACACAAAACACAACCATCTTGATTAATAAGCTTTTGAGAAAATGTCATTGAAGCACCACGTAATAGGGTAATTTCACTTTCTACTTGTAAAAGCTCATCGAGTCGAGCTGGCGCAATATATTCTATTGATAATTTACGTACAACAAATACAACATGATCATACTCCCGTAAATCATGCTGATGAAAACCTTTTTCTCTGAGTAGTTCTGTTCTGGCGCGTTCAAAATATTTTAGATAGCTAGCGTGATAGACTACACCACCAGCATCAGTATCTTCATAATAAACACGAACAGGCCAAAGAAACTGCATAATATCTTCCTTACATTTTCCGAGTTAAGTCCATAAATAATTAAGCTATAGGTTACTTAACTATACTTAAGAGGTCGCTCTAAGGGAATCATAGTAACGTAAAGAATAGAAAACACAGTTTTCAGGCGCCAATCATAAACTCTTCTTTGCAACACGCAATATGCTTTGTGCTCCGAATAGAAAAAATATTTTTATTAAGACAGCATAAAAATGCTTGCTAATTAGAAATTCATAGATTGTCTTATTTATTAGTATTATTTTTAATGACAAAAAAAACCAGTAACAAGACTGGTTTTTCATATAAATCAATTAATTATTCATGATTTGTGTTTCATGTAGGTAGTGCCATTGCCAACTCATCTCATGAGAATTGCGTCTTAATAGTGCCACTGACTCCCTCATAAGAATTTTCTCATTTTCACTGTGTGTTTCTTGATATCTGACAAAAGCCAAACAATCTGATTGATAAATTATTTTATAATTATCTGTTTTTATTTTCAGACCATGTCTTTTCCCTACATTTTGTCTGAACATCGCGATAACATCATCATAATTCACTGTTTTTCCGTTGATTCCCACCATCGAAAACTCACTAGATAAAATATTTTCTATCTTAGCTATTGCATCAACAGAAAGTGGAGATTGCGTAAAAACAGCTTCAATCTCATCATGTAAAGATTTAATGCTTTCTATAATTGAATTAGTATTAAATTTCATCTTGTATTTCCTGTGTAATGCTTTTTTTCTTTAACGTAAATAATAATGTAAGAGGTAATAGGCCAATTAAAGCGCATATTAAAAACGTCATGCTATAAGCAGTTTGTGGTAAATAAAAAAGAGAGATAATATTAAACAACATAGCGACCATCGTTGCACCAACACTAAAAACCACCTGTCGATTAATATTCCAAATGACACTTGCTTGAACTAATTTTTGTGAACTAAAGTCGTATAATGCCGTTGTTTGTGCAGTATTTGCACCTATTCCCCCACCTATACCAATAATTAAATAAGCAATAACCAATAAAGGTATATCGGTATTACTATTCACAAACGTTAATAAAAAAATACCAATGCTGTGTAATAATAAAGCAAAAATAAATAAGCACTTCATACCTAATTTATTATAAATAGCACCACTTATGATTATTGAAATAAAAGCGCCAATTGCATACAACAACATAAAAATTCCTGTGCTTTGACCTGTGAATTTTAAATATTGTTGTAAATAAAAAATAGCGAGAATATTCACTCCAGTAAAAATACCAGGAATACAATAATAAATAAAAATAGAGAGTGATAGATTTCTATTTTTCAATAATGCTAAATTAATAACGGGTGATAAATGATGTCGATAATGGCAATAATAGAGTACGACAAAGCTCACTAAAAATATGGCTATAAGTAAAGCAAGCAATGTTGAGTGATATTCACCATAAGCAGATAAAGCGAACAACCCAGATACAATGATCAAGCTAATAAGAATGACACCTTTGATATCAGGTATCGTATTTTCTTTAGATAATGGCTCTTTTACCCAAATAAATGCTAGAAATGCAGTTAATAATGAGAACGGAATATTGCTATAAAAGACCCAACGCCATGAAACTGTATCAACAATAAATCCACCTAAAGTGGGTGATATTGCTGGGGCTATCAGGGCTATTCCCATAATAAAAGTTGAGATCTTGCTTCTCTCATCCCCTTGAAAATATTGAAAAGTTAATGCCTGCCCAATTGGAATTAATAGCCCCCCGCTTACCCCTTGAATAAAGCGCCAAAAAATAAGCTCACTAAAAGAGTGTGAATATCCCACTAGTGCTACAGACAAACTAAACATCAACATTGATGTTACCATTAATGCTTTAATTCCAAAGCGTTGAGATAGCCAGTGACTTAATGGAATAATTAATGTTAATCCCAAAATATAACTATTTGAAACCCATGTAACAGAAACGATTGAAATCTGCATATCGTCAGCGATTGCAGGTAATGCAATCGCTGACATAAAAATATTAATACAATCTATAAAGAAACCTAGTAGAAATATAGATGCAATTCGATAGCGATAAGTCATAAAAATCCTCCGTACATAGAGTACGGAAGATTGACGAATTTCGTCTATCTGACAAAATAGAACTTATTGTTTAATCAGAGTAAACAATCATGCAAAACCAAATTGATCGCATTCGCTCTTTTATTGCTGTTGTTGATACAGGATCATTTACTCAGGCGGCAAAATATCTGCGCCTAAGTAAATCGATGGTAAGTATTCATATCAAAACATTAGAAACAGAATTAGACGTCTCACTCCTCAATCGTAATACTCGACGCTTTTCACTGACTGAAACAGGTGAAATGCTTTATCAAGATTTTCGCCTTGTATTAAGTCAATTAGAACAAACCTTAGATAAAGCGCGATTAGGACAGCAAGATTTGCAAGGATCGTTGCGATTAAGCTCAACGGCTGAATTTGGCGAACATTACATTTTGCCATTACTTAATCGATTTATGCAATTACACCCAAAACTAAAAGTACAATATGCATTTAATTCTTCTATCGAAGATTTAATCAATCATAAACTTGATCTTGCTGTTCGCCTTGGTTTATTAAAAGACAGTAATTATCGTTCTACAAAATTGGCCAATTATGAGATAAATTTAGTGATAACACCTGATTTGTTGAAAAATTTTTCAATAAAAACAATTAACGATTTAAACACTGTTCCTTATTTAGCAAATAGTAATTTACGTCAAAGTAAGCTTTCATCGTCTTCAGAATTTAATACCCTACTCTCTCAGTTAGCTCAAGATGCTTATTTTGAAACAAACACTATTGCAGCATTAAAAAAAATGGTGCTAGCCCACTCTGGGATGGCTATTTTGCCACATTGGTATATTCATCAAGAATTATTAGAAAAAAAATTAGTCGTGTTATTTCCTGAAATTCCACTCTTAAAACAATCCGTTAATATTATTTTTCCTTATAGTGAGTATATTCCAAGAAAAACGCGTTTATTTATTGATTATCTGAAAGAGAATATCCAGTTATAACGTGAGAATATAGAAGTGCTTAAAAGGAGAATTTAGAAAAGAAAACACCTTATTTCTTTTTCATTACATGATCAGAAATAAGGTGTTTTTTTATAAGAAGAAATAAATTAGCCCAACAACTAGAATAATAATTGCAGGGATTGGGTGTAATAAACATTTTGCGATGTTATGTTTAGGCCGGAATGCTAAACCAAAAGTCGCACCTGCACACACAGACCAAATTAGTAATATACCTTGCCAAATAGCCAATGAACTTGTGTTCGCTGCAAATCGACTAGGATCCCACATAACACAAAATGCCATGACCAACGCCATGATTAAAACAAGAGCCCTAATAGGGCCCTTGTCTAATAGTTGGTAGCTTTTATCCAACATTATTCTTCACTTTCTGAAGTTTTTTTTGCTTCAGCATGCTCGTAAGCCAGTCCTGCGATCACCGCAATACTACAAGCGAAGAGTGTGCCTAGAAGCCATGCAAAATACCACATTCTCTATGCTCCTTAGTAAAGAGTATGATTATTACCTTCGATAAATTTCTTATCGAGGCGACCATGCATTTTCCAGTAACACCAGATAGTGTAAAGGAGAACGATAGGTACAAAGATAATCGCAACAACGGTCATTACTTGCAGAGTAAACAAGCTAGAAGTTGCATCCCACATTGTTAAGCTCACATCTGGGAATGTGCTCGACGGCATCACAAATGGGAACATAGTTGCACCACAAGTCAGGATAACACATGCAATTGTCAGTGAAGTGAACAGGAATGCCCAACCACCTTTATTTGCTTTAGTGGCAACAATTGCCAGTAATGGAGATAACAGACCTAAGGCCGGCAATACCCATAATACTGGATAGTTGTTGTAGTTAGTCATCCAAGCACCTGCTTCGTGAGAAACAGTTTTCAGTAGTGGAGATGAAGGGCCTGCTGTATCAATAGCACTAGTCACAATGAAGCCATCGATACCATAGATTAACCACACACCCGCTACCGCAAAAGCAATGAAAGTAATTAAAGAGGTAATGTAAGTTGCTTTACGAGTACGCTCATGTAACTCACCAGTAGTACGCATTTGAAGATAGCTTGCACCGTGTGCAACGATCATCATTAAGCTAATAATACCTGCGAGTAAACCGTATGGGTTTAATAGACTTAACAGGTTAATCAGCGCATTAGTCGTACCGTTATAAGATACACGTTGCATACTATCGACTTCTAATGGAACACCTTGTAACAGGTTACCAAAAGCGACACCGATAACTAGCGGCGGAACAAAGCTACCAATAAAGATACCCCAATCCCACATACCACGCCATTTCGGAGACTCTAGTTTAGAACGGTAGTCAAAGCCAACTGGACGGAAGAATAATGCTGCCAGTACGAAAATCATACCGAAATAGAAACCAGAGAATGCCGCAGCATAAACCATTGGCCATGCAGCGAATAACGCACCACCCGCTGTGATTAACCAAACTTGGTTACCATCCCAGTGAGGCGCAACAGAGTTAATCAAAATACGGCGTTCTGTATCATCTTTCGCGATAACGCGTAATAACACACCAACACCCATATCAAAACCATCAGTGACTGCAAAGCCGATCAGTAAGATACCAATCAGTAGCCACCAAACAAACCGCAATACTTCATAATCAAACATAGTGGACTCCTGTGTTACTTACTTTGTGCAGAAGAAGCTGTCTTCTGTTCAAAGTGATAGCGACCCGTCTTCAGGCTACTTGGGCCAAGGCGACCAAATTTGAACATCAGGAACATTTCAGCAATTAGGAACAAGGTATACAGACCACAGATAAGTCCCATAGATACTAGAATATCAGCCTGTGTCAATGAAGAAGTTGCTACTGCTGTAGGCAAGATTTCACCAATCGCCCATGGTTGACGTCCATATTCTGCAACAAACCAACCTGCTTCCACTGCGATCCATGGTAATGGAATACTAAACAGGGCAGCACGCAGTAACCATTTGTAGTTACCAATGCGGTTAGACAGAACAGTCCAGAAGGAAATCGCAACAACCAGTAACATCAGGAAGCCTGCGGCAACCATGATACGGAATGACCAGAACAGAGGTGCGACATTAGGGATGGTGTCTTTTGCAGCAGATTTGATTTGCTCTTCTGTTGCATCAACAACTTTATCAGTATAACGCTTAAGTAATAAGCCATAGCCTAAATCTTGTTTCGCGTCATTAAATGCGGCACGAATAGCAGGATCGGTATTACCGGCGCGCAGTTCGCTTAATAATTCGTATGCTTTCATACCATTACGAATACGAACTTCATGCTGGCTCATCAGATCATTAAGACCTAACACTGGCGTATCAAAAGAACGCGTTGCAATAATCCCCATAACATAAGGAATTTGTAATGCGAACGAGTTTTCCATTTTTTCTTGATTAGGGAATGCAATCAAATTGAATGCAGCTGGCGCTGCTTCTGTATGCCATTCACCTTCAATCGCAGCCAGTTTGGTTTTCTGTACGTCACCCATTTCGTAACCAGATTCATCACCCAGTACGATAACAGATAATACAGCAGCGATACCAAAAGTAGCAGCAACTGCGAAAGAACGTTTTGCAAAACCAATATCACGACCTTTGAGTAGGTAGTAAGAGCTGATACCCAAAACAAAGAATGCACCAGTACAGTAACCCGCAGCAACGGTGTGAACAAATTTAACTTGAGCGACAGGGTTTAAAACCAGATCAGCAAAACTCAACATTTCCATTCGCATGGTTTCAAAGTTGAAGTCTGCAGCGACAGGGTTTTGCATCCAACCATTCGCAACGAGGATCCACAGTGCAGAGAAGTTAGAACCGAAAGCAACTAACCAAGTTACCATTAAGTGCTGCTTCTTGCCTAAACGATCCCACCCGAAGAAGAATAATCCGACGAAAGTTGATTCTAAGAAGAATGCCATCAGACCTTCGATTGCTAAAGGCGCACCGAAGATATCACCAACGTAATGAGAGAAATATGACCAGTTAGTACCGAATTGGAACTCCATGGTCAAACCAGTTGCGACACCCAGAGCAAAGTTAATACCGAATAACTTACCCCAGAACTTTGTCATATCTTTGTAAACTTGTTTGCCAGACAGGACGTATATCGTTTCCATGATCGCCAGCATAAACGCCATACCGAGCGTTAATGGGACAAACAGGAAGTGATACATCGCTGTTAAGGCAAACTGTAACCGTGACAGTTCGACAATATCAAACATCTTGACTCCTTGCTCCTAGCAGGAAGACACCGACTTGCGGCAACCCGACTTTATTAAATTATAAAGCCTCATAACTACCAGCAATAAATGCCTCTAAAAACAACAACGAATATTAAAGACCAAAAACACAATACCTTACAAATAGTACGCTTATATTTACATATAATAAATATATTTTGCGTGACCCAGATTTGAATTCTGAGCTTAGGTCAACAATACGACTTTTAGGTTTGTAACAGCATATTTGATCGTGTGCCAATTTAAGCATATTCAGAAATTTTTGCCACAATTAATAACTTGACCTACATCAAAAAAACACTTTAATGTTAACTAGTTGCGAATAAATTACCCAATAGTTACCATTGTGTTAATGCCATGTTGTTTTTATTTTTAAGTGTAATTTATCTCCTTATATTTTCCATAATAAAATTAACTTTTTATTTTCATAAAAGACCTAAAAATAAACACATTTAGTTGTGTTTTATTAATTTTAATATCAAAATCATTTTTTTTCAGGTAAAAAATAAATATTTTAAAAAAATAATATATTAATTAATAAGTTGAAATTTACAAATATGTAAATACAGAAAATGATTTTTTATTAATTTATCAAATTAAAATAAAAATAAAACCTAATAGTGATTATCTATTTTTAATATTAACTACTATTTACTTTGTTTTATATTTTAGATTAGTAAATTGTAATAAATCTGTATTATATATCTAAATCGCAAAATAACAATTTAATGACTAGAAAAATAAACATTTAAATCAACAAGATAGATGAAGTCAAAAAACAATCAATTCAATACTATAAAAAAGAATTTTCACTTTTCTTTATTGAATTTTATTCTTTAAGTGGAATATTCTTCATAACAATTATAAGCATTTCATCATTACATTTTATAGGTGTAAATGGACACCTGTTCAGCGTTAATCCACTTTTTGATGCCCAATCATAATAAAAGAATTTTTTCTCATATAACCCCTCTTACCACTCCTCCTTTTCGCTAACTCATTAACATGTTTAAAAAAACATCTTCTTAGTAAAAATGAGCCTTACAGCGATATCTAAGCGTAGATGTAGACACTGTTATTACAATATTTATAGAAAAACACATGATAATATCAACATAAAATAACGATTTATTTTCTTTTGTTAGTATGTTTTGCATCTAAAAACATGCATTTAAAATAGTATTTTTAATAATACATAATGAATATTCATAACATTTATCATTATTTTTAGTTTATGAAAAAAACTATGAAAAGAAAAAAAGAACTTTTGTATAGATAATCATATTAAAAAAGACAATATAAAACAATATGTTAGTATAAAACGATAGAGATACTTGATGTATTAATTACCGACTCGTAATAAGTATAGGTATTTAAATGAAACTAGATATAAAAAATGCCAGTCTCCTTTTAAGAAACTGGCATTTAAGATAGTATCAACCTGAAATTATTAACAGTATTGTTACTTACTTAATCATTGATTTAATTGCTTCACCAATGTCTGCTAAGCTACGCACTGTTTTAACACCCGCAGCTTCAAGTGCTGCAAATTTCTCATCAGCGGTACCTTTACCGCCCGCAATAATAGCTCCCGCATGTCCCATACGTTTACCTTTAGGGGCTGTCACACCAGCGATGTAACCGACAACTGGCTTAGTTACGTGATCTTTGATATAAGCAGCCGCTTCTTCTTCCGCTGTACCACCAATTTCACCGATCATCACAATGGCTTCTGTTTGAGGATCGTCTTGGAATAGCTTCAGAATATCAATAAAGTTAGAGCCTGGAATTGGGTCACCACCAATCCCAACACACGTTGATTGGCCTAAGCCAACATCCGTTGTTTGCTTAACAGCCTCATAAGTTAATGTCCCTGAGCGAGATACAATTCCCACTTTACCAGGCAAATGAATATGACCAGGCATGATACCAATTTTACATTCACCTGGCGTGATAACACCTGGGCAGTTAGGGCCAATCATACGTACGCCAGCTTCATCTAATTTTACTTTTATCGTTAGCATATCCAGTGTAGGAATACCTTCTGTAATAGTAATGATGAGTTTAATGCCAGCATCAATCGCTTCTAAGATTGAGTCTTTACAAAATGGTGCAGGTACATAAATAACTGTCGCCGTAGCACCTGTCGCCTCAACCGCTTCGCGTACAGTATTAAATACAGGAAGACCTAAGTGAGTTGTCCCCCCTTTACCCGGTGTAACACCACCAACCATTTGTGTACCATAAGCAATTGCTTGCTCAGAGTGGAATGTTCCTTGGCTACCAGTAAAACCTTGGCAAATTACTTTAGTATTTTTATCGATTAAAATAGACATTATTTTGCCTCCGCTGCTGCAACAACTTGTTTCGCGGCATCAGTTAGACTTTTCGCTGCGATAATATTTAATCCACTATCCGCTAATTTCTGGGTGCCTAACTCTGCATTGTTTCCTTCAAGACGAACAACCACAGGAACATTAACGCCAACTTCTTCAACTGCGCCAATAATACCGTCTGCGATTAAGTCACAACGAACAATACCGCCAAAAATGTTGACTAATACAGCACTGACATTTTCATCTGACAAAATAATTTTAAATGCTTCTGTTACACGCTCTTTTGTTGCGCCACCACCTACATCGAGGAAGTTAGCGGGCTCGCCACCGTGAAGTTTAACAATATCCATCGTCCCCATTGCTAAACCTGCACCATTGACCATACAACCAATGTTGCCGTCTAATGAAACGTAGTTCAATTCCCACTGTGCAGCTTGCGCTTCACGCGGATCTTCTTGCGATGGATCATGCAGTTCGCGCATTTCAGGTTGGCGATATAATGCATTGCTATCTACACCTAATTTGCCATCAAGACAAATCAGATCATCTTCTTTCGTAATAACCAGAGGATTAATTTCAATTAGCGCAAGATCACGCTCTAAGAAAATAGTGGCTAATCCCATAAAGATTTTAGCAAATTGACTGACTTGCTTACCTTTTAAACCCAGTTTAAAGGCAAGTTCTCTTCCCTGATAAGGCATAGGGCCTGTCAGTGGATCAATAATTGCGCGATGAATAAGTTCTGGCGTTTCTTCCGCCACTTTTTCAATTTCTACGCCACCTTCAGTTGAAGCCATAAAGACAACGCGACGGGTACCACGGTCAATAACCGCACCAAGATAAAGCTCTTTAGCGATATCAGTTGCAGCTTCAACCAAAATCTGTGTGACAGGCTGACCGTTAGCGTCTGTTTGATAAGTCACTAAACGTTTGCCTAACCATTGTTCAGCAAATGCGCGGATCTCTTCTTTAGATTTAACGACTTTTACGCCGCCCGCTTTACCACGTCCACCCGCGTGAACCTGACATTTCACAACCCAAGGGCCTTGACCAATTTTTGATGCAGCTTCTTCTGCCTCGCGCGGTGTGGAGCAGGCGAAACCAGCAGGTGCTGGTAATCCATACCGTGTGAAAAGCTGTTTTGCCTGATACTCGTGTAAATTCATGATGTTCTATCCATAATCTTGTTGAAAGTCGGGCTTTCTTATTTTTTTGACTATAAGCCAGAGAAATCTGACTTCACGAACACACTGTACTTCTTTGATGCTTGTGTCTGTTGCTAAGTAGGCAGGAGGAGCATCTCCTGCCTAAAAGCGATATTTATTACCTATACATCCAGTAATAAACGGGCTGGATCTTCTAGCATCTCTTTAACGGTGACTAAGAAACCGACAGACTCACGACCATCAATTAAACGGTGGTCATAAGACAACGCTAGATACATCATAGGAAGAATAACAACCTGACCATCGACAGCCATTGGGCGATCTTTAATAGCATGCATCCCTAAAATGGCACTTTGTGGTGGGTTGATAATAGGTGTTGACATTAATGAACCGAAAACCCCCCCATTTGTGATAGTGAAGTTACCCCCCGTTAAATCTTCAACGGTTAACTTACCGTCACGACCTTTTACTGCTAATGCTTTGATATTTTTCTCAATATCCGCCATGCTCATTGCATCTGCATCACGTAATACTGGCGTTACTAGCCCACGAGGTGTTGATACCGCAATGCTGATATCGAAATAGTTGTGATAAACCACATCAGTGCCATCAATAGACGCATTCACTTCTGGATAGCGTTTCAGTGCTTCAACAACCGCTTTAATATAGAAAGACATAAAGCCTAAACGAACACCATGACGTTTTTCGAAAGCCTCACCGTATTGAGCACGTAAATCTTTGATGGGTTGCATGTTGATTTCGTTAAACGTTGTCAACATTGCAGTAGTGTTTTTCGCTTCTAATAAACGCTCTGCAACACGTTTACGTAAACGTGTCATTGGTACACGTTTTTCACTACGGTGAGATAACGGAGCTTGAGAAACCTCTGCTACAGGTTGTGCTGTTGATTTATTAGCAACATGACCTTCGATATCTTGACGAGTTAAACGTCCACCAACACCACTGCCTTTTACATCCGCAGGGTTAATATCGTGTTCAGCGACTAAACGACGCGCTGTTGGGCTGAGTGCATCATTATTGCCTTTTTCAGCGATATCAGCACTTTGGCGCTGGGCTGGTGTGCTATCTTGAGCGGGTTTTACATCAGCTGGAATGCCAGTGCTATCACCTAAACGAATTCGACCCAATAGTTGGCGAGAGCCAACAGTAGCGCCTTCTTCTTCAAGAATACTTTCTAAAACCCCTGCTTCACTGGCAGGTACTTCTAAAACGACTTTATCTGTTTCAATTTCAACCAGCACTTCATCGCGTTGAATGCTATCACCAGGTTTTTTATGCCAAGTTGCGACCGATGCGTCAGCAACTGATTCAGGGAGATCCGGTACTAGAATATCTACACTACTCATTTTCTATCCTTATTTATTCAACTTTCAGTGCGTCTTCAACCAGAGCTTTTTGTTGCTCCTGATGAACAGAGGTATAACCAACTGCTGGAGAGGCTGATGCAGGACGTCCTGCATAACGTAATGTTGCGCCTGTAGGAATAGCATCACGGAAATTATGCTGACTACAGTACCAAGCACCTTGATTCAGAGGCTCTTCTTGACACCAAACGAAATCTTTTACATGAGTGTAAGGAGCAAGAATTTGCGCAATATCTTCGTGTGGGAATGGATAAAGCTGTTCAATACGAATAATGGCAACGTTATTTTGCTCATTAGCACGACGTTGTTCTAATAAATCGTAGTAAACTTTACCGGAACACATCACAACACGTTTCACTTCAGCAGGTTTTAAATCATCCATTTCACCAATGACTGGTAAGAATTTACCATTAGCTAATTCATCCAATTCAGAAACAGCTAATGGATGGCGTAACAGTGATTTTGGTGACATAACGATAAGTGGGCGACGCATACCACGCAACGCTTGACGGCGCAACATATGGTAAACCTGTGCCGGTGTTGATGGCACACAAACCTGCATATTTTGTTCTGCACACAATTGTAGATAACGTTCTAAACGCGCAGAAGAGTGTTCTGGTCCTTGACCTTCATAACCGTGTGGTAACAACATCACTAAACCACACATACGACCCCATTTTTGCTCACCAGAACTAATAAATTGGTCGATAACAACTTGAGCTACGTTAGCGAAATCACCAAACTGTGCTTCCCAAATAGTCAGCCCACGAGGTTCTGTTGTCGCATAGCCATATTCAAATGCAAGCACTGCTTCTTCTGTTAATACAGAATCCCAGACATTAAATTGTCCTTGAGCATTGTGAATATTCGCCAATGGCACATAAACAGAACCATTAGTTTGATTATGAATAACGGCATGACGATGGAAGAACGTACCACGTCCCGCATCTTCACCAGAAAGGCGAATAGTAATACCTTGATCAACTAAAGTGGCATACGCTAATGTTTCTGCGGCCCCCCAATCAAGAAGCTTCTCACCTTCCGCCATAACGGCACGATCAGCGTAAATTTTCTCAACACGGGATTGCATCACAATTTCTGACGGAACAGTACTGACTTTGCGAGCAAGATCTTGTAAGCGCGTTTTTTCTACTTTATGTGGGTATTCTTCATTCCATTCGTGATTCAAATACGGTTCCCATGTGTAAGAATGTAACCCCATTGGACGATATTCTTCAACAACACAATCACCGCGATCTAACGCATCACGATAAAGATTAACCAGCTCTGTTACATCATTAGCATCAAGCAATGATTGCTCAACCAGTTTATCTGCATAAATTTTACGTGGTGTTGGGTGTTTCTTGATTTTTTGATACATCAGAGGCTGAGTCGCATTTGGCTCATCCGCTTCGTTGTGACCATGGCGACGGTAACAAACTAAATCAATCATCACATCACGTTTAAAGGTATTACGGAAATCCAATGCAAGGCGAGTCACAAAAGCAACGGCTTCAGGATCATCTGCATTAACGTGGAAAATTGGTGCCTGAACCATTTTCACAATATCAGTACAATATTGTGTTGAACGAGCATCTTTTGGATTTGATGTTGTGAAACCAACTTGGTTATTGATAACAATACGAACTGTACCACCTACTTCATAACCACGCGCTTGAGACATATTCAAGGTTTCTTGAACAACCCCTTGACCTGTCACCGCCGCATCGCCATGAATAGTGATAGGAAGCACCATATTGCTCCGTGCTTCATCTAAACGATCGCGACGAGCACGCACAGAACCAATAACAACTGGGCTAACAATCTCTAGGTGAGATGGGTTAAAGGCTAGTGCAAGATGGACTTGAGCCCCTTCTGTCGCAAAATCAGATGAAAAACCTTGGTGGTATTTAACATCACCTGTTCCCAGATGTTCTTTATGAATACCCGCAAATTCATCAAATAAATCAGCGGGTTTTTTACCCAGGATATTAACAAGAACGTTCAAGCGACCGCGGTGCGCCATACCAAGAACCACTTCGCGAGTGTCTTGTTTACCTGCATGACGAATTAAATCTTTTAACATTGGAATTAATGCATCACCACCTTCTAAAGAGAAGCGTTTTGCACCAGGGAATTTTGCACCTAAATAGCGTTCTAACCCTTCAGCGGCTGTTAGCTCTGCTAGGAAGCGTAACTTTTCTTCTTTAGTGAACTGATCAGCAACATTGACTGATTCTAAACGTTGTTGGATCCAGCGTTTTTCTTCAGTATTAGTGATGTGCATATACTCTGCACCGATTGAACCGCAATAAATACGTTTCAGTGCTTCATATAAATCACCTAATTTCATCGTTTCTTTGCCGATAGCAAAAGAACCGACGTTGAAGGTTTCTTCAAAGTCTTCTTTAGTGAGGTTATGAAAAGCAGGATCTAAATCTGGAACAGATTCTTGTTTCCATAAACCAAGCGGATCGAGATTAGCATTTTGGTGACCACGAAAACGAAAGGCATTAATGAGCTGCAAAACTTTAACTTGTTTTGAGTCCATTGCCGGATCGCTTACCGAGGTATGATATCGAGTGGATTCTTTTGCGAGGCGTCTGAAGTAGTCGCGGGTTTGAGAATGCGACTGTTCTACGCCTTGATTTGCGGGCAGTTGTTGAAAAATTTCTCTCCAACTTTCGTCAACAGAGTTTGGGTCAGTTAGGTAATCTTCATAGATATCTTCTATGTAAGACTGATTCTCTCCTGCTAGAAAAGTTGATTCTAGCCAGTCCTTCATTGCGCCGTTCTGCATTATGATCCCTTAAGCTATACAGCTTTAGTTCGCCGTGGATAACTAATACCGTGATTAAACGGTGTCGATTGCAAGGTTCTCTTATGACCCGCTATCTCGCAGGTTCTTTAAATATGGAGCTTTAGCTCTCAAGGAACCTTTAAGCACTGTCTTACAGTGTTTAAAGGCGCCTTATTCTTTTTACCGCAAACGCCCAACTTAGTTTTTCCATTAACCGCCCTAACTATTTTAGGGCGGTTATTATTTTATGCACTACGTTTTAACAACATCGACTTAATATGACCAATCGCTTTCGTCGGATTGAGTCCTTTTGGACATACGCTGACACAGTTCATAATGCCATGACAACGGAATACGCTGAACGCATCGTTAAGATCATCAAGACGAGATTCTGTTTCTGTATCACGACTGTCAATCAAGAAACGATAAGCAGCTAACAATCCAGCAGGCCCGATAAACTTATCTGGATTCCACCAAAATGACGGGCAAGAGGTTGAACAACAAGCACAAAGGATACAATCGTAAAGTCCATCAAGCTTTTCGCGTTGTTCTGGTGACTGTAGGTTCTCACGAGCAGGAGGGTTTTTGCCATTATTAATTAAATACGGACGAATTTTCTCATACTGTGTATAGAACTGAGTCATATCCACTATTAAATCACGAATGACTGGTAAACCAGGTAACGGTCTGATCACAATTTTCTTACTTCCTTTCTGTAAAGATGAAATAGGTGTGATACAAGCCAAACCATTTTTACCATTCATGTTTACGCCATCTGAGCCGCAAACACCTTCACGACAAGAACGACGGAACGATAAGGTAGGATCTTTTTCCTTTAATTGAATTAATGCATCCAATAGCATCATGTCACGCCCTTCAGGAACTTCGAGGGTGTAATCTTGCATATGCGGCGCATTGTCAACGTCGGGATTGTAACGATAAATAGAAAATTCAAGTTTCATATTTGAGTCTCCGCAACTTCAATAACACCGCTAATTAATATGTACGCACTTTTGGTGGGAAAGCTTCACGCAGTTTTGGCTGCATATTCACTTCACGGCGTGTCATTGTTTCGGTTTGCGGTTGATATAATGTATGGCATAACCAGTTCGCATCATCACGTTCTGGGAAATCGAAACGGCTATGAGCACCACGACTTTCAGTACGGAAATTCGCAGATACCGCAGTGGCATAAGCTGTTTCCATCAAGTTGTCTAATTCTAAGCATTCAATACGCTGTGTATTAAATTCACTTGAATTATCATCGAGTCGTGCATTTTGTAAGCGCTCACGAATGACTTTCAGTTCTTCTAAGCCTTTTGCCATTGCATCACCTTCACGGAATACCGAGAAGTTATGTTGCATACAAGATTGCAGTGCTTTACGGATCTCAACAGGATCTTCACCAGAACGGTTGTTTTCCCAGCGGTGTAAACGAGTTAATGCAGCTTCAACATCGGAGTCACTGGCATCGCGCATTGTGCCTTGTTCCATCAGTGATTCTTTTAAATGAACACCGGCTGAACGACCGAATACAACGAGGTCTAACAGTGAGTTACCCCCTAAACGGTTTGCACCATGAACAGAAACACAAGCGATTTCACCAACAGCAAACAATCCTGGAATAACCACATCTTCGCCCTTTTCATTCACACGAATGGCTTGACCAGTCACCTTCGTTGGGATCCCTCCCATCATATAGTGACAAGTAGGAATAACAGGAATTGGCTCTTTAACTGGGGTCAACATGTGCGAATGTACGAGAAAGATCGAGAATACCCGGTAAACGTGATTCAAGGACCTCTTTACCCAGATGATCAAGTTTCAATTTCGCATGAGGACCCCAAGGGCCATCACAACCACGACCTTCACGAATTTCAATCATGATTGAACGAGCCACTACGTCACGACCCGCAAGGTCTTTGGCATTTGGTGCATAACGCTCCATAAAGCGTTCACCGTCTTTATTCAACAGATATCCGCCTTCACCACGGCAACCTTCAGTCACTAATACACCTGCACCTGCGATGCCTGTTGGATGGAATTGCCACATTTCCATATCTTGTAGTGGAACACCTGCACGAACGGCCATACCGACACCATCACCTGTATTGATATGCGCATTCGTGGTGGATTGATAAATACGACCAGCACCGCCCGTAGCTAAAATAGTGGCATTAGCTTTGAAATAAACCACTTCACCGGTTTCAATGCAAATTGCAGTACACCCGACAATATCACCATCTTGGTTTTTCACGAGATCCAGTGAGTACCACTCAGAAAAGATAGTTGTGTGATTTTTTAAATTTTGCTGATATAGGGTATGCAATAATGCGTGCCCAGTACGGTCAGCCGCTGCCGCAGTACGTGCCGCTTGTTCGCCACCAAAGTTCTTAGATTGACCACCAAATGGACGTTGATAAATACGGCCATCATCTAAGCGAGAAAATGGAAGCCCCATATGTTCCAGTTCTAAAATTGCTTCAGGACCGGTTTTACACATATATTCGATAGCATCTTGGTCACCGATATAGTCGGAACCTTTTACGGTATCGTACATGTGCCATTCCCAGTTGTCCTCATGGGTATTACCAAGTGCAACAGTGATACCTCCTTGAGCGGAAACAGTATGAGAACGAGTAGGAAAAACTTTAGAAATCAGTGCACAAGACAGACCCATTTGAGAAATCTGTAAAGCGGCACGCATACCGGCACCACCTGCACCAATAACAACTGCATCAAACTCTCTTACTGGCAGATTCATTACACACCCCACACCACAATTGTTCCATAAATAAGATAAACCAACAGCGCAACAACAATAATCAGTTGTAAAGTCAGGCGTAATGCCAGAGGTTTAATATAGTCCGTTAACACCTGCCACATTCCGATCCACGCATGAATAAGAATAGAAAGCAGAGTCAAAATGGTGAACACTTTGGTTAAGGATGAGCTAAAGAACCCACGCCATACTTCATAGGTAATTTCTGTGGTTGCAATAAAACCCACAAGGTAAAGAACATATAAAACGATGATGATGGCTGAGGCACGCAGAAATAACCAATCCTGTATGCCAGTACGGCCTAAAGTAGAAGAATTACTTACCATACTAAAACCCCCGCCAATATTGATAAAATAACCGTAATAATCATGGATGCAGCCGCCGAATTGCGACCTACAACCAAGGTTTCATCAATAAAGCCGAAGTCCATTAGCATATGGCGAATACCACCACAAATATGGTAGGCCAATGCCGTTAGGATGCCCCACAAAATAAACTTTGCGAAGAAACCAGTCATGATTTCAGCTGCTTGCTGAAAACCTTCAGGAGAGGAGAGAGAGGTGCCAAGTAACCACAGTAAGATACCCACTGCGACTAACATGATAACCCCAGAGACACGATGCAAGATCGATGCGATAGCAGGGAGTGGAAACTGTATCGTCTGTAAATCCAGATTGACAGGTCTTTGTTTTTTCACAATTTATGCCCACACAGCTTTTATAATTTTTCCTTCCTCCGGACCTGGATGGAAATCAAACAGCGAATGGGGTACAAAGGCACATTTTAAGTAAAATGTTAAATCCGTCTATTTTACAGAAAGTGTGGATTCGTTACGCTGGTTCTCCATACAACAACGGTTCCGGAGACCTGCGCGCAGTATAAGTGCTTCACAAACTTATTACAATTACCACACAACTTGTGTGCCCGACATTTGCCTCGAACAGTGAGAAGGATCACTATTTAATACATCTGATGCAAAAATGATTATCACTTTTGACACATGTACAACATTTTTATTACATTTACTGCATTATTTTAATGTTTATGTTTTTTTGTGCGCAAACTCGCTTCCAGAAACCTCAAACTTGTGTAAAAGTGTTAGCAGTACTAATTCTAAGAGCATTGCATAAAAAAGCACCTAAAAAACATAACATCAAAAGCTCCTTAACATAAGTGACACACTATAGACCTAGGCATGACGGGCATTAAATAAAACTCATCTGGGTACCTTACATCAACTATAGTTTCACTATCGAAGTGCATCTTTATGAAGATACCCTCGACTTTGTTAGGAGACATATAAGCGCTAAGGAGATTATAAATGGCTGATAACAAAGCTAAGCTAACGATTGATGAAACATCTGTAGACTTGGACGTTCTATCCCCTACACTCGGTTCCAAAGTTATTGATATTCGTACTCTCGGCTCCAAAGGTTATTACACCTATGATCCCGGCTTTACCTCAACCGCATCTTGTGAGTCAAAAATCACCTATATTGATGGTGAAAACGGTATCTTACTTCACCGTGGTTTCCCTATCGGGCAATTAGCGACAGAATCAACATACTTGGAAGTTTGCTATATCCTTCTATATGGTGAAGCACCAACGCAGGAGCAATACGATAAATTTAAAACGACGGTTACTCGCCATACCATGATCCATGAACAAATTACTCGGCTGTTCAATGGGTTCCGTCGTGACTCACATCCAATGGCTGTATTGTGTGGTGTGACAGGGGCTTTAGCTGCGTTCTATCATGACGCACTGGATGTCAGTAACCCAGTTCACCGCGATATCACAGCTTATCGTCTATTATCCAAAATGCCGACAGTCGCGGCAATGTGTTACAAATACTCTATTGGTCAACCGTTCGTTTATCCAAAAAATGACCTTTCTTATGCTGGTAACTTCTTACACATGATGTTTGCAACACCGTGTGAAGAGTATGTGGTCAATCCAGTACTTGAACGTGCAATGGATAGAATTTTTATTCTTCATGCTGATCACGAACAAAATGCATCAACATCTACAGTACGTACCGCAGGCTCTTCTGGTGCAAATCCATTTGCCTGTATTGCAGCAGGTATCGCGTCACTTTGGGGACCAGCTCATGGTGGTGCAAACGAAGCGTGTCTACGTATGCTAGAAGAGATCAAAACCGTTGAACACATTCCTGAATTCATTAAACGTGCAAAAGATAAAAATGACTCCTTCCGTTTAATGGGCTTTGGTCACCGTGTTTACAAGAACTATGATCCTCGTGCAACAGTTATGCGTGAAACCTGTCATGAAGTGTTAAAAGAATTAAACCTCAATGACAGCTTACTTGAAGTGGCAATGGAATTAGAACGTATTGCCCTAAACGACCCGTATTTTATTGAGAAAAAACTGTACCCTAACGTTGACTTTTACTCTGGTATTATCCTTAAAGCGTTAGGTATTCCATCGAATATGTTTACTGTTATTTTTGCTATTGCACGTACAATTGGTTGGATTGCTCACTGGAATGAAATGCACGAAGATGGTTTGAAAATTGCGCGTCCTCGTCAGCTTTATACCGGTTATGATGAACGCAAATTTAAAAGTGAAATTAAAAAGAAATAATTGAGGTTTATTAATTATTTATCTTGCTAAGCCCCGTTTAAATCGGGGCTTTATGTTTTAAAGTTATCGATAAAATCCAATCAGCTTTTCAAATATTCTTGCGGTGTTTGCCCTGTCATTTTTTTGAAAAAAGTAATAAAGGCGCTGTCACTGGCAAATCCTAATATCTGGCTAATATCAATATAGCGATGATGGGTAGCTAATAATTCAATTGCTTTCATTAATCGCCATTGTTGGCGCCATTGTTGATAACTCAACCCCGTTTCTTTGTAAAATAAGCGTGTAATAGTTTTTTCACTCGCCCCGACACATTTCGCCATTTCTTGTAACGGTGGTGGCAAATCATCAAATGATAAACGCTTTAATCGCCTATCTTTCGGCATAGATAAATGATTAGGTTGCCGTTGTGCATATGCTATTTCATCAAAGAAAACCGCTAATAGATTTGCATAACGCCCTTCTTCCCATTGCGTATCAAAATCAGCAACAGAAATACGCTCAAGTATTTCCCGCAAAAGAGGAGAAAGCGTAAATATCTCACTCTCACTTGGAAATTTATCATGATATTTATCGGAAATATAAACAGAGCGATATCCCACAGAGGCATACATTTCGACTCGATGTTCTAATTTTGCAGGGATCCACGCAATTCTCATGGGGGGTAATACAGAAACGCGAGAGGCCAAAGTGATTCGCATACACCCTGACTGCGTAAATAATAATTGCCCTCTATCGTGAGAATGAAACCCAGAGTCGTGCTTTCCCATTTCTGCTGCAATACCGACGACTGATGCAAGATGCTCTTCTGGCACAAAGTGGTCGTATTGATTAAGCCAGGCCATTATTTGTCCTATTTGAAATATAATATGTCTTTATGTTTATAACAAGACACTCATTATCTCTGTATTCTGTCATTCAGATTTAAAGATGTAGGATAAAAAAAATGAACAGAAAACTCTCTTTATGGTTAGCAATTGCGTTAATGATGTTTCCGCAAATTGCAGAAACCATTTATAGCCCAGCACTGACTGACATCTCAAATGGCTTTCATGTCAGTGCAAATGAAGCAGGGCAAACACTTTCGCTCTATTTCTTTGCGTTTGCATTAGGGGTCATTATATGGGGTCGATTATGTGATGTCATTGGGCGTCGTCCGACAATGTTAGCTGGATTGGTTATTTATGCTATTGCTTGTCTTGGCGTATTTGTGACAAAAGATTTTTCAGTCTTATTGGGATTACGTATGCTTTCTGCTTTTGGTGCTGCGGTAGGCTCAGTGGGCACACAAACTATTATGCGTGATGTCTATAGTGGTGATGAATTAGCGAAAGTTTTCTCAGTAATGGGCGCTGCTATCGCATTAAGTCCAGCAATAGGTATGTTAAGTGGTTCATTATTAGTCAGTTATGCAGGCTATCAAGGCGTTTTTAGTGGTCTTGCCTTTCTTGCTATTATTTTATTGTTATGGAGTACTTTTGCCTTACCAGAAAGTCGCCCTGAAACGATAAAAACTACGCCTATTGGTAAAACTGCAATAAAAATGCTGAAAGATAAGCAAATTGCCAAAACAATATTATTAATTGCCTTTTTTAATATCAGTCTATTTGCTTATTATCAATTAGCTCCTTTTATGTTTGATAAACAAGGATATAGTACAAGTACCTTTGGCTATAGTGGCATTATATTAGCAATGGGAGTAGGCATAGGCTCTTATATTAATAAAGCACTATTAAACCACCATTGGCAATGTGAGAAATTAGTGTTACTTGCTAGTTTTATTGCGTTGATTAGTGCAGTCGGTGTTTATTTATTACGTAATCACATTAGTTTTATTATTCCAATGATGACAAGTGTCGTTGCTTATGGCATTGCTATTCCAAATATCTTGGCCACTGCCCTAGCACAATATAAAGATCGTTTAGGCACTGCGGGGGGCATTATTAGGCTTGTTCTACTATTTATTAATTGGTGGTGGACTTGCACTTGCAGGATGGGGACAAAGTTTATCAATCACCTTACTAATTTGTAGTCTAGGTTCATTGCTACTCTCTTTATCTCGCCAAATAGAAAAATAATTAATTTAAAAGAGCCTCTTATCAATATAAGTGGCTCTTTTTATTTTATGATATTCATATAAAATCAAAAGGAACAAAATCCCTTAAAAATACGGGATTGTTAACACTTATTTACCTTTACTTCTGACTGTTATTTTTTAATCAATTTAGCTAAGTGTTAACGCTTATTTTATTAAACAGACAATTCTTAATCTTTTTAAATCCCACAAAAAAACACCTTTATTATCACCTCTTCATTTTCAGCACTTTTTCCTGATATAGCGTTTTATATAATGAAGAATTGAATATTAATAAAGTTAGATCGGCTTTTTCAGTGTTTATATCTATAAATTTAACAAATGGGATGCCTAGGTTTTATTTTCAATAGTGATAATCAAATTGTTCGTTTTGCTATTTCATGGTAAAAAAAACTGTTTATCCATACATAGCTTAAGGAACTGGCGTGATAAAAAAAATCTTAGACCTCCTCCCTCTTTTTGGGAAAAAAGACGTCGATATTACTGAAAAATATCTTCAAGAATCTCTTGTACTGCTTGCTATATTTGATGAAAGTTTACCTAAACGTGCATTAGATTATGTACTTACAGGCAAAAACCCAGAAATTCTTTTTGAATTAAATAAACTGGATGCAGCAAAAGCAGCCGTTTATTTTCATCGTGCAGGAACATTAGAATGGTGGTATGCCAGTAATGTTGATACAGGAAAATATAATAAAGTTATCACCCAAGGTCTTAATGCCCGCCATAAACTTTACTCTAAAGTTGGCGAAAGCTTTTCCTTAGAACAAGTCGCTCGTTATGCAAAAGTCATTGCCGCTGCATGCCAAGATATCAATATCAAAGTGACAACAACTGAAGTACCGACTTGGGTTATTTACCTGTTAGTTGATGCGTTTTACACCACTTATGATAATGCACGTAATCTTAATTTAGAACATCGTAAACATTGGAGTATGGAATTTATCGCCAATATGGTCGAAGCTGAGGCCAATATTGCGGGTGAAAATGCATTATTCGCCGTATTTGATAGAAAAGATATCTCTGAATACTATGCTTCTAATCTTAAGCGTATTTATGAACTTCGTGATTTAAAAGATTATCTGCTTTCACATCAAGAATTTATTAGAACAGCACTCATTGAAAAACTATCAGCAAATGGTTTAGTCGAGCTAATTAATTACTTAAATAAAAATACAGTATTACGTGACACTTTTGCAGATATTATTGTTTTACTGGCCACCAGCAGTTTAAAAACAGTAAAAAAAACCGCGGAACCTATTTTAAATACTTTACCAGCAGAGATCGTAAAAGAAAATTTAACTCATGTTTTAATGAAGGGTACACCGAAACAACGTGCACAAGCTGCTGACTTATTTGCTCGCCAAGGTGAAAATCGCGGTGTACTTGAAGAAGCCTTAAAACATGAAACCTCAAAAACGGTCATCAAGAGCATTGAAAGTGCCCTACAACGTTTTAGTGTTGCTGATAATGCAAATACTGTTGAAGCCATCGAAGTGCCTGACTTTACACCATTAGAAGATACGCCGTTACCCGATAGTGCCCGTGATATTATGGTCAATAACTTCAATGAAATGTTAGTTAAAGCAAAGGAAAATGCAGAACGTGAAATTGAAGAAAATAAAACGGCTAAACACTCTTATAATTGGGCACAACGCCATTATAAAGATTTATCTAAAATTGATGAAAAACAGTGTCGCGCATTAGTGGATAAACTCAATAGCGGACAGGGCACAATTCAATCAAATGAGATCCAAATAATCAAATACAAAAACCGTATTCCTAATTTACCTGAATACACGTTTTTCCATGCAGTACGCGTGATCACCAATAACCGCCAACATGCCGATCACTTTTCCTCTTACTATTTTAATGGTGAAATTCCTGAGCGCTTATTTAGTAATATTGAATTACGTCATATTGAAGATGTGCTACAACGTTGCAACTTTAAAAATGCAACCCGCCTTACTGCTGCATTATGTTTAGAATCTTATGAAGATAGCTTACGCTGTTTTCGTAAACCAGAACAAGTTTGGCCTTTCTTCTCTCAACATACTGATTACATTGCAGAAGCGTTAAACTTAATGCCAAATCAAAGTGAACACCGCTATCGCCAATTTGAAACATCACAAGGTATTGAAGTATTAAGTCGTTTCCCAACAATTCCTGCGCAATTTGTTCCACGCATCATGGAATTGGCATTAGGTGAAAATAAAACACACCGCGTTTCTGCACAAAAGTTATTAGAAACACTGCCTAATATTCATTTAAGTGCACAAGAAGGATTAACCTCTAGTAAACAAGAAATTCGTGTTACAGCCATTGAATGGCTAGCTCGCTTAAATAATCCGGATTCCTTACCTGCGCTTAATGCCTTATTGAAAAAAGAAAAACGCGAAGTAGTACGAGCCTCTTTACTTACTGCGTTAGAGCAACTAGGTGAAGATATTTCAAGCTATTTATCACCAAAAACATTATTAGCAGAAGCTGAAAAAGGCCTTAAAGCCAAAGCACCAGCAAGCCTTGCTTGGTTTAATTTCGATGCAATTCCCGCATTAACATGGGAAAACAAGAAAGCGGTTGATCCCGCAATTATTCGCTGGTGGATTATTCTGGCAGTAAAGTTAAAAATGCCTGGAGGTAACGCACTATTACAACGTTATATCAGCCTGCTTTCTACGGATAGTCAACATAAACTTTCAAGCTTTATTCTGCATACTTTTGTTGCTCAGGATATTAAAGGGCCATCACTAGAAGAAGCGATGATTGAAGCCCAACGTGAAGCGCCGGGGCGTTTAAGTAATTATCAAAACTGGGCTAAACGTTATCCTGAATATTATGCTAAATATGAAAACTTCACATTAGAACAAGTGGTTGAAGAGATTAAAAACGAGGTATTACGTCGTTATTTAGGCTCAGCAATCAGTGATAAAGGTATGCTTGCGCTTATCTGTGGCATTGAAGGCCATGTTGCGGTATCTGTATTACGCAACTATATGCGCGATCATTATCAGCGTCGTGCTCAAATTGAAGCGATGATTGATGCCGTTGCTTCAAGCAATGATCCGATTATCATCCAGCTTCTTCTTTCGTTATCTCGTCGTTATCGCACTGCATCTGTTCAGGAAAAAGCCCGTAATTTAGTTACGCAAATTGCGGAGCGTAATGGCTGGAGTGCAGATGAGCTAGCTGATAGAACTATTCCAACCGCAGGTTTTGATGATACTGGAACATTAGTGCTGGAATATGGTGAACGTATTTTCACTGCAAAAATGGATGCAAAACAAAAACTTGTTCTGTTTAATCCAGAAGGCAAAGAAGTTAAGGCGTTACCTGCTGCGCGTAAAAATGATGATGCTGAGCTGATTAAAGAAGCGAAAAAGCTCTTCACTTCGAGTAAAAAAGAACTTAAACAAGTTATTGAGCTACAAAGTGTGCGTTTATATGAAGCGATGTGTGCTCAACGTCAATGGTTAAGTACAGATTGGCAAGAATACATTTTAGCTCACCCAATTATGCATAAATTAATTGAACAATTAGTTTGGCAGGAAGTTAAGGATGGCGAAGTGATCAATACGTTCCGCCCTTCTGATGATGGTGCATTACTTAACCTTGAAGATGACGAAGTCAGTTTACAAAACGATTCATTTATTCAATTAGCCCACGCGGCATTAGTTAATGAAGATGAACGCAAAGCATGGATTGCTCACTTTAAAGATTACAAAGTGAAGTTTTTGTTCTCACAAATGGAACATAAGATCCCTGAATTAGATCTAACGCAAACAGAGGTTGAAGACCGAAAAGGCTGGCTCACAGACACCTTCACTTTACGCGGTATTTTAACCAAAATGGGGTATCAACGTGGCCCTGCTGAAGATGGTGGCTCGTTCTCCCACTATTACAAATTCTTCTCTAGTTTAAACTACTACGTCAATATCGGTTTCAGTGGTAGCTATGTGCCTGAAGAAAACATTCCTGCGGTCTTATTTGATTTAAGTTTTGAGAAAAATCAGCAAGATTACTGGGATCGCAATAATATTGAGCTAAAAGAAGTTCCGCCAATTTTATTAGCAGAAAGCTATGCTGATTATCTAAAAATCGCTGAAGCTTGTGCAGGATTCGATCCTGAATGGGAAAAGAAAACACCTTGGTAATAATTAGGGATAACTAGGAAAGAATATGGCTAAAAAAGCACCCGCAGATCAACAAGCAATCAGGGAAAGTGCTGAGGTTCGATTTGCTCAAGAGTTAGCGCGCTTAACAAAAGCAGATGTTAATAATCCTAAACCACAAGGATGGCTTCGCTCTCCTCGTGCTGTACGACAATTTATTTTAGGTGATGATGCATTAGGCGTCACACCTAAGTTTTTCGGCGACGATGCCTTGGTTGATCGCGCAATTGTCACATTATTAGGCAAGCAAGGTTTAATGCTAGTTGGTGAGCCAGGTACAGCAAAATCGATGCTCTCAGAGCTTTTTGCCGCTGCCATCAGTGGTGATTCAGGGCTAACTATTCAAGGCACTGCGGGCACTACAGAAGATCACATCAAGTACTCATGGAACTATGCGTTGTTATTAGCAGAAGGCCCAACAGAGCGCGCTTTAGTGGGATCGCCGCTTTATCAAGGTATGTTACAAGGTAAAATTGTTCGCTTTGAAGAGATAACCCGTTGTCCTCCTGAAATTCAGGACGTACTGGTTTCTTTGATGTCAGAAAAACAGTTAATGATCCCCGAAATGGGGGATGGTGCGCGTATTAGTGCAAAACCTGGATTTAACCTTATCGGTACAGCAAACTTACGTGATCGTGGTGTCCACGAGATGTCTGCCGCATTAAAACGTCGTTTTAATTTCGAAACGGTAAAACCCATTCGTGATCCAGCATTTGAAATCAGCTTAATTCAATCACAGCTAGAAAATGAATTAGGCTCTTTAGCTAATGAAGTGACGATACCTGTTGATGTAGTGGAATTACTGGTAACCACATTCCAAGAACTACGTTCAGGTAATACACAAGATGGCGGTAATATCAAAACCCCTGATGCGGTTATGTCAACCGCAGAAGCGGTGAACATTGCTTATGCTTGTGCCTTAGAAGCACATTATTTAGGTGATGGCGTAATGAATGCAGGTGCGATTGCGCGCCAATTAATCGGTGTTGTATTAAAAGACAATGCTGATGATATTAAACGTATTCGTTATTACATGGACAATGTCGCTAGAGAACGCGCAAGAAACAGCAAAGAGTGGAAAGCGTTCTTTGATGCATCAAAAGAGTTTTGGCAATAACACGCTGAAACTCATTGCTACACAATAAAATACGTTATTTATCAATTAAAGGCAGAGTTCACTGACTCTGCCTTTTCACCCAGAAAAGGGATCGACACGGTGACGCTACCTTCAATACCTTTACCAGAAAGAATTGACCAAGCACGACTGAAATGGACGTCGTTACAGCAACAACATCTCTATTTTGCCCCTGTACGCCATCACAGCCCTGCTTGTGCTTATGCTGTTTTATCACTAATTGATTCGGTAAAGCCTGACTATATATTAATTGAAGGCCCTGATACCTTTAATTCTCTTATTCCAAGTCTGACTGATAAAGATACCCTGCCTCCAGTGGCTATTATGGGGCAAGCAGAATATTTGCATAATGATGGTAACCAAGAAGAGCGAGAAAAATCACTGCATTCTGCTTATTTCCCATTTTGTGAATATTCACCTGAATGGCAAGCATTGCGAGGTGGTTTACGCATCAATGCAAAAACACGCTTTATCGATTTGCCATGGGCGGCTCAAGTTAATAACGAAGAGTATAGTGATTCACAAAGTCGTAGCTTACAAAAAGAACGTTATTTAGCCCATAGTCAGTTTATTGCACAATTAGCCAAAAAATGTCATTGCCGTGACCATGATGATGTTTGGGAGCATCTTTTTGAGCTACGCAACATTGAAGCTTTAGCTGATTGGCAATCCTTCTTTAATGATACCTTTATTTGGTGTGCACTTGCGCGTCTTGATTATGAGCCAGAAGTACTTGGATCAGAAGGTTCTTCGCAACGTGAAGCACATATGCTCACTCATATTCAAACCATCAAACAACAAGAGCCCAATGCCAAGATTTTAATTGTAACAGGCGGATTTCA